>CAJUQB010000052.1 GCA_910588285.1 uncultured Lachnospiraceae bacterium | reverse complement strand
GTGCCGCCGTTCTGCAGGGCGAGCTTTCAAGGACGCTGGAAGCCACGGCAAACGCCGAGAAGTTTATGAAAGTAGTCCGCAAGTACACCAGCTTTGAGGAACTCACCCCTACCCTGTTACGGGAGTTTGTGGAGAAAATCGTAATCCACGAATCGGAAGCCCTTGACGGGAAACGCCGGGGGAAGCTCCGCAGACAGGAAATCGAAATCTATTACTCTTTTGTCGGCAAGGTAGAGTTGCCCGACTAAAGCCCGACCCGTCCGGCAGTCAGCCGGACAGGGAACGGCAAAATTTTTTACACTTCTTTTACTTCTTTATCTCACATGAGCAAAAAGCCAGGGCATGAAGCGGCTCATGGCCGGCGGGGGTATCGTCCTCCTTGGCATGAACCTGATCCCGTTGCTGGCTGATCTGTTCTGATTTCCCCAAAGGAGTGACCTATGCAAAGTATCTTCGACGCCATCACGGAATGGCTCAAAGCCCTTCTGGTCGAGGGTATCATGGAGAACCTCGGCGGGCTCTTCACGGGGGTGAACGAGCAGGTCGGAGAGATCGCGGCACAGGTAGGGATGACCCCGGCGGCATGGAACGCCGGGGTGTTCTCCATGATACGCCAGCTCTCCGAGACAGTCATCCTCCCCATAGCGGGGCTGGTGCTGACCTTCGTGATGACCTATGAGCTCATCCAGATGCTGGTGGACCACAACAACCTCCACAACTTCGACACCTGGATATTCTTCAAATGGATTTTCAAGACCTTCGCCGCTGTGCTGGTGCTCTCCAACACCTTCAACATCGTCATGGCGGTATTTGACGTGTCCCAGCATGTAGTGCAGCAGTCGGCAGGGCTGATACAAGGCTCCACCGCTGTCACGCCGGAGGCCCTGGACAACATGCAGGCACAGCTTGAGGCAATGGAGCTTGGTCCCCTGCTGGGAATCTTCCTGCAATCCTTTGTCGTGCAGTTCACAATGACGGCCCTGAATATCGTGGTGTTCGTCATTGTCTACGGACGCATGATAGAAATTTACCTGATGACCAGTCTTGCCCCCATCCCCTTCGCCACTATCGCCAACCGGGAGGCCGGGCATATGGGGCACAACTATTTCAAGTCCCTTTTCGCCGTAGGGTTCCAGGGGATGCTTATCATGGTCTGCATGGCGATTTATGCTGTTCTGGTGCAGGGTATCGCGGCGGGCGACGACATGATGGGGGCCATCTGGACATGTGTGGGGTACACGGTGCTGCTGTGTTTCGTTCTCTTCAAGGCCGGGAGCCTTTCGAAATCCATATGGGGCGCTCACTAAAATACCGTTGTAAAATATGCCGTTGAATTTTACATCAAATCAGGGTATACTAAGGGCAGGAAAGGAGAATGTGATTATGCCGAATATCAAACCAATCTCTGATTTGAGAAATTACAGTGATGTGCTCCGTGACGTATCTGTGGGCGCACCGGTCTTTCTCACCAAAAACGGACGCGGACGCTATGCAATCATTGACATGCAGGACTATGAAAAAACACGGGCCACCCTGAAGCTTATGGGCGAGCTTGCAAAAGGAAAAAAATCTGGAGAGGAAAAGGGATGGCTTTCGTCCTCGGATGTGAGAGCACATTTCCGGGCAAAGGCAAATGAAGAATAGCATCCACTACTCCCCGGAAGCCCAGAACGACCTGGACGAAATCTGGGAGTATATTACCTTTGAATTATGTAATCCGCAAGCCGCTGAAAACACTGTAAACAAAATCATGGACACTGTTGATGAACTGGAAAATTTTTCAGAAATTGGCGCTCCGCTGTCCTCTGTGACAGATATAGAAAGCGACTACCGATTTCTCACCAGTGGAAATTACATAGTTTTCTATCGTGTGAATGGGCAGGATGTGTACATTGACCGTGTTCTCTACGGCAGACGGGATTATCTTCGGATTCTGTTTCCTGATCTGCCGCAGAATGACAACGAAGGATAAAACAAAATATAGTAACGATGGAACCGCTGGCTGACGCTGGCGGTTTTTCGCCTTATAGGAAATTCCGACTTTTAGAGAGGAGGCAAAAAATAGAAGCCAATCGAACATATGTTAGAAAGGCTTCCAGTATAGGCATGACAACAAGACGAAAGGCTCTCAGAAGATATAAAAATCTTCAACGCCAGTTCCGTCATCAAATAAGTCGTCTTCATTTAAGAAATAATCCATATCAAGAAGGTCATCCTCGCTCATGAGGCGAATGTCCTGGGATGTCATCCCTTCTGGCGGATTATCCATATATTTTTTGCGTAGTTTCCCGGTATCAGGTTTCATATAAGTGCCCTCCTTTCAAAAGGAGTATAACATAAAAGAGAAGGCTGGGTGAAGTCATGCCGAGGACCTTCTTCCCCGGGAACGGGACATTACGTTCTCGTACATTTCTTCCAAAGAAACACGCGTATGGTTAAAGTAGAGTTCTAAAAACAGCATGGTGGCCCCACATTCACACTTCAAAGGGTCGTAGCCAAAGGAGGAAAGGATAGCGGCGCGCCATTTGTGGAAGCTGCGGTAAATGTGATGTTTCTCGCGTGAAATGGCGCGTTGGAGAATCTTTGAAAGAGGTTGCTAAAAGAATGTTGGCAGATGGAATGTTGACACTTGAAAAAATTGCGGAATATGCAGGACTTCCTCTTGACGAAGTGAAAAAATTGAAAGCAGAACGGACAGCATAAGACATAACCGTAGGCCGGGAATCTAAAAACAGGTTCCTGGCCTTATTTTTTTGCCCTGAAATGTAAATTTTTTGTGAATATGATTAAAAAGTCCTTTACAAAACGTCACTGGAGATACGTGAAATATAATCCTGATACGTGTTACGCTGCTCTGGCACTTTGCTGATGTGGGCCATTATGCTTTTTCCAAAACGGCGGGGCCTGGTAATGCAGAAATAACGCTCCCCCAGGTCCAGGCAGGGATCAGTTCAGAAAGCAGAGCTGCTCTATTCTTCCTATATCCAATTTTTAACCCATACACAAAATTTCACATCTGCCCTTCTATGCATAATAATGGCTATTTCCTTTCAGCTGTATTTCTAATACAATAAAGATATACTACTAAAATGAAGAAAGAAGGAATGATTATGCCTCTAAGACAGACTACCATTCGTAATGGCATTGTTCAGGGAGTTCCCTGCGGTAATCCAAAATATACTGTGTACCGGGGAATCCCTTATGCTGCATCAACAGCAGGAAAGAACAGGTTCCGTGGGCCCCAGCCTCCAAAATCCTGGGAAGGGGTGCGTGTATGTGATACCTTTTCCGAGATCTGTATGCAGCGGGGCGGTCCCTTTGGGATGCCTTTTGCAGACTTCTTCCGAAAGGAGTTTTATCCGGTTCCCATGGAAGCGGGAGACGATTGCCTGAAGCTGAATGTGTGGACACCGGCCCAGAATGAGGAGGAGCGGCTGCCGGTAATGTTTTGGATCCATGGCGGCGGTCTTGGCAGCGGCTATGGACATGAAATGGAATTTGACGGGGAAGCCTTGTGCAAGGAAGGGATTGTCCTTGTCACCATCAACTACCGGGTGAATTATTTTGGCTTTTTTGCCCATCCGGATTTGTCAGCAGAAAATGAGCAGGGCGTGTCCGGCAACTACGGTATGCTGGATCAGATTGCAGCCTTGAAATGGGTGCAGGAGAATATTGCAGCCTTTGGCGGGGATCCCAATAATGTGACGATCTTCGGCCAGTCGGCAGGAGGCGGCTCCGTAGTATCCCACCTGTGTACCGGCGCCACCGACGGGCTGTTTCACAAAGCAATTATCCAGAGCGGATCCTTTGGGATTGTATCCAATGTTCTGGGCACCACATTGGAGGAAGCGGAACGCTGGGGCAGCATGATTTGTCAGGAGCTTGGCAAGACAGTCGAAGAGCTGCGGGGACTTTCACCAGAGGAATTGTATGATTTGATGGAAGAAGCCTCACAGAAGGTCGGCCCCCATCCGCGCCAGGCAGTGGACAATGTATTATATAAGGAAACGCCAGGCCGGGCATTGGTCAATGGGAATATGAAAAATGTACCCATCATGTCCGGAGCTGTTACCGGGGATAATAAGCTTGGAATCGGAAAGCTCAGTGAGAAATTAAAAGATCTTCCCGGAGAGGATATTGTGACATTGGGGGATGCGGCAATTGCGGCAAAGCAGTCGGAGGATGGACGTATTCCGGCCTATGTATTCTGCATGGACGCCTATATTCCGGATGGAGATGAATATCATTTTGTTGAGGATGGGGAGACCTACCACTCGGCAGAGCTGTGGTATGTATTTGGGACCTTGAATCGCTGCTGGCGTAATTTTGACGGCAGGCATCATGATCTGTCCCATAAAATGATCAAATACTGGACGAATTTTGCCAAGACCGGAGATCCCAATGGGGAAGGCCTGCCCAGATGGGATGCAGTGACAAAGGAGTCCGCCACAAAGCTGTATCTCAGTGAAGAGAAGATTGAGCAGCAGAAGATTTCCCATATGGATGTGATACGGGAAGCCATGAATATTAGTTGAAATATTGTCTCCCGGCAGGCAATGCGCCAAGTGACTGCTTGCAGTCATTTGGCGGCTGCTGTGGGGTCTATAGATTCTCACACTTCTGTGTTTATCCCTGCATACCTTTATCTCCGCAACTTTCAAACACGCTCTAGTAAACTTTTCTACAACTACACCCTCACTTTCTCCCCATATGGTGCTGTCAAGTAAGGACTAACAATTTTTTATACTTTTTTAACATTTCTTTATTTCTTCTTTAAAATCAATCCAAAACAACCATTTCCATAAGTCAGTGACTAAGCTGCTATTCCTTTAATGCAATCTCCAACAGTTCTGCCGCAACCTGATCAGACTTAATTCGCATCAAATTATCCCATGCATCTTCTTTTCCCAGCAAGTTCATTCCTCCATGCCACACAAGTTCATCATCAATAATAGCAAAGTGCTCTATTACCTCCTCCTTTACAATGACTTGAATACCGCTTTCCTGCATCTTCCCCATTAATCTCTGGCAAAGCTCCGAACTTCCATAAGATACGTTCTGTGGTTCTATTGTTATAACTGTCACTGTTATTCCAGCTTCCTGTCTTGCCCTTACAAGATAGGTAAAGCGCTCTATCTTATCCTGTGTAAGCTCTGGGCTGGAAACAATGATTTTCTTTTCCGCCTCAACAATATCCCTCTCAAATACATCCATGTAATTTCCGGAATCATAAATAGAATTTACTGTCTGTTTTGAAAGAATACGATTTGTTATCAATTGAAATCCTGTCCGTTTATAGGTACGCAGCCTTTTTGAGTACATATTATCAAAGACCCGGATATGAGAATCTACATAATCATATACTATAACTTCCTTTTTCCCCTCATAATCACGATTCAATCTTCCAATGTACTGCTCAAGCCTGCCTACAAAGGAAACAGGCGAAGCCAGCATCAGGGTATCCAGCCTCGGATAATCGAACCCTTCCCCTATTTTCTGACCTGTTGCCACCAAAATCAGGCTCTGCGTCCTGGTCACCTCTTTTAGTTTTCTTCTAACTTCTGAGTTTTCCTTATCACTATTATCTCCATATAAGATGAACACATAATCTGCGTCTTTTTGCAAATGGTCATACAAATATTTCGCCTGTTCTTTGTACCTTGTCAAAATTACTGGTGTTCTTCCTTCTTCCACACAAATTCTTGTATCTGCAAGAATCATTTCATTCCGAACGGTATTCATGCTAATCAAAGAATATGCACCATTAATATCATTTTTACTTTCGTTTGTATCAATAACCCTTGTATACCGCGGATATACATAGTGGCCGATTCCTTGTTCTATCGCCCTCTCTTTTGCAGTATAGCTGTGTCTGACCGGACCCAAAAGCATATGAATAATTTCCTCCAGATCATCCCCCCTTTTTGGCGTTGCCGTCACACCATAAACATATCTGGCATTTATCTTCTGCATCACTTTGATAGAAGTATTGGAACCGCAATGATGGCATTCATCCATCAGAACCATGCCGTAAGAATTAATAAAACTATTGAATTTTCCTTTACTATACATGGAGCCGACCATGGCCACATCAATAATACCAGTCAAAGTATTTTTACTGCCATGCAAAATTCCAATCACACTTTTCCTACGCTTTTCCCTCCCGCTATTTGTTCGATAGGTTGGCAGTTCCTCGTCTATGATTAAAAATTTATTTAACTCATCCACCCACTGTTCCAGCAAATCTTTACTTTGAAGCAAAATAAGTGTATTTACTTTTCTCTCGGCAATGAGATAGCTGCAAACTACTGTTTTTCCAAATGCAGTAGCCGCACTGAGAACTCCATGATCAAATGCAAGCAAATGCTGTACCGCCAGGTTCTGCTGCATCTTTAAATCTCCGTTAAAAGAAACCCTTATTGGTCTTCCCTTTTCCCTGTGATCTGAAATATCATACTCAACACCTGCCTCCTTGCAGGAAGTAAGCAGATTATCAAAAAGGCCTCTTGGAATGCAAATATAACCATCCGTATCTTTTCCCATATATACAGCGCTGAAATTATAATAATTGGAATATCCAAGCCTTTTATTCTTATAAAACACGGGATTATCAAAAGCTGCCATACTCCGGATCTGATTTTGCAGACGCGGCATCAAATTTAATGTATCAACATATACTCCATCACCAAGAACTATGTGCATTTTTCCTACAACATCAGATTTTACAAATCCCTCTATTTTCTTCCAGGGCTTTGAACGATTCCCAGAAAAGGAAGGGATCAGCATTCCTTTTTCTTTAGCAAGCTCTGACTGCCATTTTGACATATATTTTTCTACATCTTCTTTTGACAGTTTTTCAGTATGGTTAAATAAAATGTCCCATTGATCCGGATAAGCATTCCAATTTTTATCAACAAAAGCGCTGTTTCCATTCTTCAGTGCCTGTCCCTGCAGCGGCAATGCAATCAGATTTCCTATACTGCTTGCAACATCCTGGGACGGATACATTCGGTCATAATAATGAAAAGATTTCAGATTGATCGAAGAGGAGCCTTTATCAAGCAGAAGGCATCCAAAATTTCTTGCAAGAGAAGCGGATATCGGTTTTTTGAAAAATATCCATACATGTGCGCCTCTGCCTGATCTTGATCTTTCTACTAAAGGCAATATACCATTTCTTTCGCAGATAAGCCTTAATGCATCAACCTCTTCATGCCATTCATCATTCGTATTTGCAAAATCTGTCTTTTCAGCACCTTTCTCATGATTGTCAAAATCAAAAACAATAAATCGGCATGTGCCATCTGGGAACAATGGATATACGCCTAATACATCCGCACCATCTTCTCTATATCCAAGGAGATGCTCGATAATTTTCTTGGGCTTAAGTTCCGTCCACTTCCTATTCTCACAGGCTTCACAATTGATTTTTTCACCACGCTGTTTCGGACATATTCGGTCATTCCATCTATGATCACACTGTGGAAAATATCCTCCCTTCGTGCCTCTTTTGGCATAAACATCCATTCTTCCCCAAAACATTGCAAAATATTTATTTGCCAGTTCTTCTGTAATATATTTATTTTGAATACGTCCTCCCTGGTCAGAATCGTACTCTTCAATGCTTTCTATTTTTTCATCAAACACATTTTCTGACTCATAAGCAATATCGGCCTTATCCAGCAGTTCTTTCAATCTTCTGTTTTCATCCTGAAGGCTTCTCACTAACTTTCGAAGTGAATCTAAATCATAGGCTTCTACATTCATTTATATAATCCTCATCATCTCACCTGTCACTTTATATTTACTATCCAATATCCTTTTTTCTTAGAACCTTTTCTTTCAATGAGCCCCTTTTCTTTCAACTGACGAATTCTTTTTGTAATTGTAGTCATTCCCAACCCAACCTGCCGGCTGATTTCATTTACTTTAATGCTGCTATTTTCCTTCATTAATGAAACTATCTTTTCATCACTATCCTCAAGCAACACTTTTTTGTTTTGGAGCAGAGCAGATTCTGTTCTTTCAGTCTTATTTAATGGAATTGTCACGGTAATAAAATTCTCTGTTATATCGAATACTTCCTTTCCGTATCTGGATACGATCAATGGAACTCCATGCCCTGTTTGTTCAATATAGTCCAACTGAACCATGATCTGCTGAAGTTCGAGATTCACTGGTTTACTTTTCCCCTCATAAAACTCCTCCAGTGTAAGTCCCTCCGGTAAGCCTCCCACTGAAATAATCTCAATACGGTCATCAAACATATATACCGCCGGCGGCGTCTGTCTTGACCAGCGATTATGCAAACATGCATTCAGCCATGCCTCCCTGAAACATGAGAAATCAAACAAGCTTCTTTCTTCTCTAAGACTTCCTCCCACATCTACTATGGTATCATTCAATGCTTCCATATAATCCAGCACCTGTTTTACAGCCACAAGCATGCACTTATAACCATATTCATTCCGCTTGACCAGATCCGTTTTATTTGTTCCACGAAACACTGCCACTTTAATGGAATAACTATTCACATCTGCTAAAATACCTGCCATCAAATTATAAGTCCCATCTCGCGTCAGAAGATTTAAATTTCGCTGAAAAGTATTCTCCCGAAGTGTTAGATTATTTCCTGCATACAATGTTTTTAATTGTTCAAAAGTTAGTTCCTGATTATTCGCCTCAATATTTACAATAGAATCTGATATACTAAGCATCAGACGGCGTAACTGCTGCGGTGATATTTCTCTATCTTCATCCGCTGATCTCATATAATATTTTCCATATGCCGAATAAGGCTTTTCATCTCCTTCAGCAGTGACTTTTATTATATTTTTATCATCACACAGTTCCACAATAATCGTTGGAATAACCTGTGGTTTGATTGCATTTGCAATACCCTGGGATATTTCCCGCATGGTACGGTCTCCTATCTGTTGTCCTATAATTTCACCATCATTCCTTACACCAAAATATAAAGTTCCTTTTCCGTTTTTATTCAACATAGAGGCGATAGAAATAAGGCCTTCTTTTAATTCTCCTGTTGTTTTTTTGAATTCAACCAATTCTGTCTCCATACCAAGATTCATATCAGTACACCTCCTCTCCATAAAGTATATCCTTTTTCGTCAATTTAATCAACACATAATAATCGCTTTATTAATCACACATGTGATTAATAAAGCGATTACTAAATTATGGGCTTCCATCTTCACACTGGTATACTATCCCTCACACAAACCGCCCCATACCCCACCTGCGGATTCGGATACTCCGCAAACCCCGGCAGCGCCCTCGCCCCGCGCCGCAAATAAGCCTTCACCTTCTCCCCATACGGAAACGAATAATCAAGAGTTCTGCCGTTATCACGCTCATCAGCATACAGAGCTCATAAAACCAGAGGTTTGAATCATCCCCTGTTTTCGGATTTTTTCGCACAGAGGTAGCCTTGGCAACGCTGTTGGAAGCAGAGGTATTGGAACTGCCGCTGACAGACGGCTTCTTCACCGTGTTGCTTCCGGTACTGTTGTTTGAAGAATTGTTGGAGCCAATGATGACAGGTGTCTTGTTTCCACTGTTATTTTCCTTATTGCCATTGCTTTCCTTATCGGATCCCTGTTCCGGTTTATTGCCGGAGCTCTGATCCGGATTGAGAATGGGCGTATTGCCGGAGTTCTGATCCGGATTGAGAATGGGCGTATTGTCTGGATTGAGATTAGGCGTATTATCCGGATTCTGTCCCGGCGTATCATCCGGATTCTGTCCCGGCGTATCGCCGGGCTCCTGATCCGGCGTATCATCCGGATTCTGCCCCGGCTCATCATCCGGCTCCTGATTAGGCCCATCATCCGGCTTTTTCACAGCTCTCCAGGCAACCGCTATGGGGGATAAGCCATGGACAGTGAACCGGATTCCCTGGGACGTAGCTGTGATATCCTTAAGTATTTCGATCTCTCCCGGTTGAAACCCGTTCATTTCATGAGAAAACATATGGACAGCAAAAAATTCATAGCCTTCCTCGGACGCTCCCTGGGGATAGGGCAGGGTAATGGACAGGCCTTCCTTGGGAAAATTCTCTGGTGCAGCAGGCGTCCATGTGGTTCCGCCATCATGGGATACCAGAGGCTTCACATCAAACAGCGCCCAGTTTCCCTCTGCATACTCATGATCCAGCATCACCTGTTTTATTTTCTGGTGAATTTTGTAGGTGTTATCAAAGCCTGCCTCTGCCAGGGACTGCGGAATATCGGAGAGTCCCGAAGAGATCTCAGGCTTTATGATGGGATCCTTCTCCTCTTCCTCCGGCTCCTCTGTATGGAGGATCATGCCATTGGTGTTCAGATAGCTGATATTCCCGGCATTGTCCCGGATTCTCACATAGACAATCTGCGGAATATCCTCCATAAGAAGCGGCTTCGAATCGTCCTGGTATTCCTTCCAGAGCGTCATGCTCTGCAGCTCCTCCAGTGTCATGGAAACATTGGAAATATAATAGGATATCTCCAGAATCCCGCTGACAGAATCCTCGCCGACAATAGTCACTGCCAAATGCTCTGCCGTATAGTGTTCAAAGGTAAGCTCCTCCAGGAAAGAGTCCCATTCTGCGGTATCAAGCAAAATCCTTCCCATGGGAGCTGTTTTATCAATTTTCAGGGATATCGTTTGGGCATCTGTCAAATAGGAGCTGCTATTTTCTTTAAAATGCAAAGCCAGAGAATGGGTTCCATCCTGTGAAACTGTTATTTCATCAGAAAAGGAAGCAGCTCCATCCTGGGATACGGTCCAATCCCTGGCCGAAATGGTTACGTCAGAGGTGTACCAGCCATTGAGGCCAAGGCTTCCCATCAGATAATTTTCAGGCGGTGCAATGTAGGAAATGGAAAAGGTTTTTGTTACGGTTCCCTGGTAATTGCCCTGTCCGGTTACAATAACCTCTGCTTTCTGATCCGGAAATATATTATTCAAATATTGGATCTCATAATCATGGTCTGTCATCAGGGAACCGTCAAGAACCACCGCAGGGCGGATCTCCTGGCCCGTGCAGAAGAAAGGCCCGTCTCCTATGAGTACCATGGATTCCGTTAGGGGTTTGGCTGTGATGGAAAATGCGGCTTCAGCGCTGAAGGCAGTATGCTGATCTGTGCCGGGGTAGCTGATCCTTACCATATAATCCCCTGCATTGACAGGAATGACTGTGGAATAGGCTTCGTTCCCTGCAAGCCGTTCCTTATATGCAATCACTGGCTGTACATCCGTATGAGTGGAATCCCAGGTGGGTGTATTGGGCTGGCTGCCATAGACCCAGCCTGCTATGGAGAGATTGGTAATGCTTCCGGCTGCCTGGGGGACATAGCTGGTGGAGGAAAGCGTAAGAATCCGCTCTCCGTAGAGATTTATCTGCTCCGGATCATAAATATAGGAAGCTCCGGAGGAAAACCGGTATCCGCCGGCAACGCTGCCTGTGCCTCCGGCCAGAAACAGAGATCCGTTCTGCCCGATGGAACCACTGTCAGAATTCGTTACATCCACCAGATAGTTTTGTCCGGCCAGAGTAACGATGTTCCACATATGGGCGCCGCCGCCAGAGCTGGTACTCATAGTTCCGTAAATCGTGTAGCATACAACATCACCTGCAAAATCTGTCATATCGCAGAGATACTGAAATGCCTTGGAATAGCCCTCACAGACCACATTTGTACTGGGGTCTCCGTCAAAAACATAGATCATCTGCCAGGGATCGCCATAGCTGACACCGCTAAGGGCGCCGTAATTGTAGGATACCAGACTGCAGATTTCATCCTTATAGGCTGTCAGCTTCTCATAATCTGTCTTTCCTGCATGGGCAGCCACAATCGCCTGGGCTCTGGCTGCGGCAGCAGCAGTGGCCTGGGCTTTGGCAGCGCTTACCGTCGTGTTTCCGCCGCTTTGGTAATCAATGGCAGAATAGAGCGTTACCCTCAGGTCAGAAAAAAATAGATTGACAGAATCACCGTTATTTTCGACTGTGTAGGTGGAATAGCTGTAGCGGTATCCGGCGGTCTTGTCATACCAGTAGAATTCATAGGGGCAGTCTACCATCAGGCAGTTCAGAACCTTCCGCAGGGAAGCAGTCATTGCCTGCTTTGCCTGATCGCCTGATACGGCTCCGGCGTCGGTTTTTATGTTCACATGAAAATCCACCGGGATGGGCATCAGGGTGGACCCGCCTCCGGCTGCGATGGCTGTAATGAATGCCTTCCATTCCTGATAAAGGGACAGCTCAGAGCCCTCCAGAATCTCCTGGCCGTAATCGGCCAGGGGCATATTCCCGCCGCCATAAAAAAGCTGCTCTATATAACCTCTAAATAAAGTATCATTGTCCGGAAGTATCGAAGAATCTGCCATCGAAGTGTCGGATTCATCAACAAATTCCTGGACAGTTACAGGAGCCATGGATACAGGTTCCTCTATAAAGAAAACGTCCTCTGACATGGAGGCTGCGACTCCCGCGCTGCTGGCGGCAAGGCCTGCAATAATGAAAAAGGCAGCAAACCGATACCAGGATTTTTTTGTATTCATAGACCCACCTCCAAAATGACCTTCAGAAAAAAATGATAATCGAAAACTTTTAACAATTATAGCATGTATGCTGTTTTTTATCCACTGTTTCTCTGAAATATGGAAAAGAACATAATACGAAATGTAAGAATACCAAATTTTTCATCCAATAGACAATTTTATAGATTTCGGATCATATCTGAAATCCTGGCAATTTTCAGGTATTTTTTATTTAGATATAATGGGCTCATAAAAAAGCACTGCCCAAGAAGATAATCAGTGATTGGGCAAAAAAAGAAAAGGAGAAAGAATATGAAAAAGTTAATCTCAATGTTATTGATCGCTGCCATGACAGCGGCATTGATGGCTGGCTGCGGCGACAGCGGCAGCAAGGATCCAGGCAATGGCGATACGGGAAGCAGCGGAGGCAGCGGCCAGCAGAACGCAGAGGGCGGCCAGGCCTCCGGAGACAGCGGGGAGGCTCCCTATGAGATTGTAGTCGAGATGATCGGCTCCGGCGTAGCGCAGCCGGATACGGCCAAGGTAGAAGAAGAAATCAACAAGATTACCCTTCCTGCCATTAACTGTACGGTAAAGTTCCGCGAGATTACCATTGCAGACCATGCCACACAGATGAGCCTTCTGGGAACAGACGGAGACAGGATGGATATTATATTCGTTGGTTATACCACCAGTATGAATGACCTGGTTTCGAATGGCCTTCTGGTGGGTCTGGGGGATCTGCTGGAGCAAAATGCACCGGAAATGCTGGAGAAGGCAGGGGTGCTGATGGATGCCTGCAGGATTGGGGATGATTATTACTGCGTACCCGGAAATTACTATCCGGCCCTTCAGGATGCAATTGCATACCTTCCGGATATCATTAACCAGTACAACATTGAGATACCGGAAAATCCCGAAGCTTCCTATGAATATGCAGACAAGTTCTACGGAAACATCAAGGCCAGCAGTTTTGACGGTTATGCCACCACCTATGGGGATGGAATCTATGCAAATATTTTGGGCAAAAGAATGGAAAAATTCGGCGCCAACATGATGGCAGACGGCGTATACGGTGTGCTGATGGATATGAGCAAGGATACCCAGATTGTAAATATCTTTGAAACAGAGGAATATCTCAAGGAGTGCTTGAAGCACAAGGAGTGGAAGGACAATGGTATAATTGTTCCCGATTCCCTGACCAATGGAGAGACAATGGTAGGCGCCCTGATGGCCAAAAAGGTGTGCGGGTCCGTGACAGCTGTCAATGCAACCTATCTCCAGAATATGAAAAAAATTACCGGTTCTGAGATGGAAGGCCTCATGATCAGCGATACCTATCTGTCCGGCGCAAGCATCCCGGAGTATGGCCTTGGGGTTACCGTAACCAGTGAGAGGCCGGAGAAGGCAGTTCAGCTTCTGAATATGATTATGACAAATGCAGAGCTGGCAAACCTGATGAATTACGGAATCGAGGGCACTCATTACGAGAAGGTCAGTGAACATATCATCAAATACCCGGATGGGGTAGATTTTACAAATATTGGCTATGGCAATCAGATTGTATCCTTTGGGGACAGCTCCCAGATCTATCAGAGAGAGCCCTTTACCGAGGAGTGGTATGAAACGCTGGACAATTTCAGCGCAGAGAATGCAGATCTTTCCCAGGCATTCGGGTATGTGTTTGATTCCTCCTCTGTAAGAACCCAGGTAGCGGCCGTAACCTCTGTCATCCAGGAGTACAATCCGGCACTGATCTGCGGAATGAACGATAATGTGGAGGAACGGGTGCAGGAATTTATTGCAGCCTTAAAAACAGCGGGCATAGATGAAATCATTGCAGAAAACCAGCGTCAGTTTGACGAGTGGAGAGCAGCCCAAAACTAAGGAACCGTTCAAAAAGCTTTTGCTATTGCTTGTTATTGCCTGTGCAGCAGGCCGGAAAGAGCAGGGAAGGACTATGGTCTGTGGGCCGGCTCCATGAAATTTGGAGCCGGCAGCTCTATCAGGAGGGTGAAAATGAATAGAAAGACAAGAAAAAGAAACGGAATGAAAAATTTAAAAAAATACCTGCCCTTTTATTTGATGGGCCTGCCGGCCATCATTTACATTATCATCAATAATTATATGCCTCTCTATGGCCTGCAGATTGCCTTTAAGAATTACCGGGTCATAGACGGCATCAGCGGGAGCGAATGGTGCGGCCTGAATAATTTTAAGTACCTCTTTGCCTCCGACGCCTTCCGCATTACCAGGAATACGGTATTGTACCAGTTTTCCTGGCTGATTCTAAATACCATCCTGGCAGTTTTTTTGGCCATCTTTTTGAATGAGATTGTCAGTAAAAAAGCGAAGAAGTTCTATCAGTCCATGGTGCTGCTGCCCTACCTAATCTCCTATGTAATCGTGGCATACATTGTGTATGTGTTTTTGAGCGATACCGGTATTTTTAATACCATATTAAATGCACTGGGGGCAGAGCCGGTGAGCTGGTATATGGAAAAGAAATACTGGCCCTTTATTCTGACCTTTGTCAACAGCTGGAAAAGTATCGGATTTACTACCATAATCTATCTGTCAACCATTGTGGGCTTTGGCACGGATTATTATGAGGCGGCAGAGCTGGACGGGGCCAGCAAATGGAAGCAGATCACAAGGATTACCCTTCCGATGCTGAAGCCCACCATAATTATGATGGTAACGCTGGGCATGGGAATGATCTTCCGCTCCGACTATTCCCTGTTCTATCAGGTGACCAAGAATTCCGGAGCCCTGTATCCGGTAACCGATACCATTGATACCTATGTGTTCCGAGCGCTGACCAGTGGAAACAATATGGGAATGTCCTCTGCGGCAGCCTTTTACCAGTCCATTGTCTGCTTCTGTATGGTAATGCTGTTTAATGCCATTGTCCGCAGGATCAGCAAAGAAGATGCCATGTTCTAGGAGGTACAAAGATGCATTTATTTAAGAAAAAGAACAGGTTTTTATTGTTATCCCATATCATTATGATCTTGATGTCCATTATGGTGATCCTGCCCTTCTGGATCCTCTTTGCAGCATCCTTCACCGATGAGACCTGGGCAGTGAAAAACGGATTTGGCGTGATCCCGGGCGAATGGTCCATTCGGGCATACCAGTATGTGATGATACGCTGGCAGACCTTCGGAAAGGCTTACCTGATCACCATCTGCGTTACTGTCTGCGGTGTGCTGCTGTGCCTGCTTGTGACAGCGCCCTGCGCTTATATGCTGTCCAAGCGGAGCCTGCCGGGCCGGAATATCATATCCTTCCTGTTGATATTTACCATGCTGTTCAATGGTGGACTGATTGCCAGCTATGTGAATTATACTCAGGTGTTCCATATGAAAAATTCCTACCTGGCCTATGTGATCCCCAACCTGGTCACAAGCGCCTACACCATTATGCTGGTGCGCTCCTACTTCCAGGGCTCCATCCCGGAGGAGCTGTATGAGTCGGCCCGGATTGACGGGGCCAGCGAATTCCGCTGCTTTCTGCGGATCGCCATTCCTCTGGCAAAGCCCATTCTGGCGACCATTGCACTGATGCAGGGCATCATGTACTGGAATGACTGGCAGAACGGGACCTACTATATCAGTGATTATGGAAAATGGGGCATTATGAATGTGCTGAACAGCATCAACAACAGCGCCAGTTATTTAAGCCAGCTGACCACCTCCTCTGAGGCTGTGCCCACGGTCACCATGCGTCTGGCTGTGGCTGTGATCGGTATTCTGCCCTTGATGTGCGCGTACCCGTTTTTCCAGAAATATTTTGTAAAGGGAATAACCATGGGCTCGGTAAAAGGGTAGCGGGCCCCAAAAAACTGCGGATATTGGTTTTGACCAACAAAAATGGATATTGCTCTGAAAAAATGGATATTTCCTATGTTTATAAAAGCATGTAGAATGGAATAAGACATTTTGGAGGAAAGAGCAATGAAAAAGAGACGATCCATAGAAAACAAAAATATACAGAGATATATGCTGAGAACCTATTTGATTCTGGTATGTATCTCTGTTTTTATTGAAATTATCCTCTGTATCTATATGGTGGGCAGCGCCAGGAAGCATATGGTACAGAACCATGGGGGAAATCTGGATCAGATCGTATATCAGATGGACGAGAGCTTTGCAAAGGCAGAGGGGCAGTCCAATCAGCTCAGCCAGGACAACCAGGTGCAGCAGGTGCTGGGATTTCGGGGCACGCCGGAGTATCACGGAGAAAATATTTTAAAGATTCGTGATATGATGGATAATTTTGAAGACATCGAATCCAATTATCCGGAGATAAAAAGCATCTTTTTTGTGGATAAACGTCAAAATATTATCATAGATAGTGGAAAAATCCTCCACGGAGAGGAGATTCTGGAGTATCTGTCAGGCCGCGGCCTGAATCTCCCTCTGCTTATCGATATTCAGAAGGAACGAAAATCCATGCTCTATGCCGCAGACTGCGGGACAGCGGACTGCCGCATCTTCTATATGGCAGGGATTTTTAAGAATTCATACAACCGGCCCGACGGGTATCTGGCGACAGAGCTGGACAGGGAGTGGATTGACAGCCGCCTTGCACTGTATGGGCGGTCCGGAGGCCAGGCCTGCTATCTGGTATCTAAGGATCAGGGTTATGTGGGAGCGGATGAATGGGAGGAGCGGTTAGTTTCTGCCATTGCCGAAGAGGGCTCCCTCTCCGGGTCTGTGAGTTTTGAAGGGAAACGCTATGTTTATACCATTCGTTCTTCGGAATATATGGGGCTCGACTATTATTTTGTGACCACACCATATACCTATTACCGGGATGTATACATTACCCTGATCTTTACAGCCATATCCATGGTAATGCTGCTGGCTGTAAGTATTCTGTTTGCCCGGATGTTTACCAAACGGAATACAGAGCCCCTCCACAGGATTCTGGAAACCATGCAGGACAGCGGGCAGAAGGAATACAGCTTTACCTATGAGACAATCATGCAGGAGGTGGCAGGTCTTACCGGGAAGGTGAGAAGCTATGAGGACCGCCAGAGCAGGGACTTCCTGTCCCAGATTTTCAGCGGACAGGCAAGGGGAGAGAAGGAGCTTCTGGCTTATCAGGAAAAATATGCGCCGGAGCTGGAGCAGGGCTTCTATGTGCTGGGAGTGCGCCTGATGGGACTGACGGAGCTGTCGGATTTTGATATCCTGGTTTTCTGCATCTCCAATATATTTGGGGAAATGCTGGAAGGGTATACCAGGCTCCATCCGGTGGAGAACTGGGATCGGGTGTATTTCCTGGTTGGGGAAAAATCCGAAGGCCTGGAGGAAAAGGTATGCCAGAGTATCCAATATCTGGAGGGGCGCCTGTCCATCAATGTGGCCTGCGGCTTCAGTGGCAGGCTTTCCCGTTTTACGGAGCTTAAGGAGGGGAAGCAGCAGGCAGATTATACGACAGAGTACCAGGAGCTGAACCAGCAGTTTTCCAAGCCCCTGTGGTATGAGGATATGATGGCAATGTCCCTTCTGGGGGAAACGGATTACAGCTCGGACCTAAAGAAAATGATGCACCTTGTGATGGCCCGGGAGTATGAAGGCAGTATGGAGCTGCTGGAGGAGATGTGGAAAAATGCAGCGGACAGCGCATACCAGGATATTAGCGTCAGCCGGGCCAGGATGCTCACCCTGATGTCCATTATCACCATTCCCTATAAGGAAAAATATGGGCAGACAGGCACCCTGCAAAAAGGGGCCTGGCGCACGCTGCCGGAGATCTACCAGGCCTCCCGGGAAATGCTTCAGAAGCTGAATCAGACAGAGGATGAGACTGGCGGAAAAACGACCTTTGAGCAGATGCGGGCGTATATTGCAGAGCATGCCCTGGACCCGGCCATTACGGCAGGCAGTGTCAGCGATGCATTTCATCTGACAGCCTCCTATGCCTCCGGAATGTTCAAGCGGTACGCAGGGGAGGGGATCCTGGATGCCATCCACAGAGAGCGGATCCGTCATGCAAAGCTGTTCTTAAAAGAAGGGCTTGCGGTCCAGGAGGCTGCCATACGAACCGGCTATCTGGATTCCCGGGGATTTATCCGGGCCTTTAAGAAATATGAAGGCATCACGCCGGGACAGTACAAGAGCATTGAGGAAAGAGAAAAATGAGAGAATTACCCCAGGCAATACAGGAGCGGGAATGAGAGAGCACAGGAAAAGAGGGATTCGGATGAAGCTACATAGAAGAAGCCGGCTTGCAGAAATGACAATTACGATTCTAATGGCAGCCATTCTTATAATGAGCGCTGCAGCATGTACTGATACAGCCTTTGATGAGAATACAGAGAAGGGAACCGTTGAGAATACAGAGAAAGAAACCGTATTCCCGGCAGAGACACAAGCCCATGGCTTCCGGGAGGAATCAGGAAAGACCATCTCCGTCTATTGCCTTGGGCCGGATGGAATTACCATATGGGATTATACCCAGAATGAGACCGTACAGAGGCTGGAGGAGCGGTACGGAGTAAAATTTTCCTTTTTCCATCCCATTTGGGAGAACAGCTCCAAGGAGCTGGAGGAAATGTTCCGGAAGGGAGATTATTGTGATATCATCTATTTAAATGGCACAGCCTCCGGCCAGGAGACCTACAAGGGAGGAGTTGGGGCAGCAGTCTCTGACGGTGTATTCTGGGACTTGACGGATTATGTGCAGCTGTATATGCCCAACTACTGCAAATGGATTCATTCCGATGAGGAGCTTTTGCGCATGGCGTATGATGACGACGGCAGGATCTGCGGCCTTCAGGTTTTGCTGTATGACGCGGTGGAACAGGAGGTGACAGAATCCATGGCAGTTGGCGGCCTGATGGTCCGGGGGGACTGGCTGGATGCCTCCGGGCTGGATGCTCCGGTGACCTACCAGGACTGGGAAGAGATGCTGACCGTATTCAGGGACAAATATGGCTGCAGCCAGCCTCTATACATTTCCGGAAAAGGATATTCCACAGCCTCGCCGGGGTTTAGCTCCGGCCTGGGGGCAATCCCCATCATGCAGATGAAGGGAGGTACCGTGGAGTATGGGCCTATGACAGAAGGCTGGAGAGCTTATGTGGCCCTGATGCATGACTGGTATGAAAAGGGGCTCATCGGCTCGGAATACATTGCCAATGATAAGCTCTTTGGGATAGATACCGATGCCTGTATTTCAGAGGAAACCGGCGCCGGGCTCTGTGTCTGGTCCTGGGTGGATGGCATTGAGGAGGCGATTTCCCAGGAGGCAGATTTTCGGGCAGTCCAGTATCCGGTGACAGAAGAGGGACAGACTGCCCAGGGAGGCGATCCCGTTGCTGCCCAGGGAACCAGGTCGATCCACATCACCACTGCCGTGACAAAGGAGGAGCTGCCGGGGCTTTTGTCCATGCTGGATGATTTTTATGATGCAGATATGGCATTTGAGCTGGCCTATGGCACAGAGGGAGATACCTATACGAGAGATGGGGAGGGGAAGCCGGAATTTACCGATAAGATTCTTTGCAATGAGGGGGGATTTTCCGCCAGCGTTGCCATGGATACCTACCTGATGCCTGTGAACCTGATGCCCCTTCGGGACTGGAGCCGGGAGCTGAACGGTATCTCTGAGGAGAATCTGGAAATGTGCCGGATCTGGGACAGAGACGGCCACGACCTGTATGTGCCGCCGGTGACCCTAAGCACTGCGGAGCAGGAGATTTATGATATTATCATGAAGGATGTGGAGGACTATGTGGAGGAGATGACAAATAAGATGATCGTTGGGGCTGTGGATATTGAGAGCGCCTGGGATATGTATGTGCGTACCCTCCAGGACATGGGGATTGAAGAGGCAGTGGCAGCCTACCAGGCAGCGTATAACCGGTATGTGCACAGATAGGCAATATATATGGAAAAACTTGATTCCCCGCTGCATGCAGCGGGGTTTTGACTATTGAAGAAACCCACAAAATGTGTTATTGTATCTATGGCAAAACATAACTGTTTGAAAGGGGAATACAGATGAAAATATTCAGGATACTACCGATGTGTATGGGATTTTTATTCTTGTTTTCAGGCTGCCAGTCCGCAGGGAAGGGGACAGAAGAAGCACAGAAGGAATCCGCAGAAGAAGCAGGGCTGGAGGAATCCCAGAGGGAGGATTCGGTTTCCCTGACCCTTTGGGGCGCAGAGGAGGACAAGGAGCTGCTGGCCCAGATGGTGGAGAGCTTCCAAAAGGAGTACGCCAGTGAGGCACAGCTGGAGATTTCCATAGCATACCAAAGCGAGTCAAACTGTAAGGATGTCCTGTTGGATGACCCGGAGGGAGGAGCAGATGTATTTACCTTTGCAGACGACCAGCTGCGGGCTCTCGTTGCTGCCGGTGCTGTCTCTCCGGTAGAAAATGAGGAACAGGTCAGAAGTGCCAATGTCCAGGGAGCCTGGGAGGCAGCATCCGTAAACGGGACGACCTACGCCTATCCCATGACAGCGGATAACGGATATTTTCTCTATTATAACAAAGCGTATTTCACAGAGGAGGATATAAAATCACTGGATACGATCCTGAAGGCAGCCAAGGATGCGGGGAAAAAGGTAACGATGGATTGGTCCTCCGGCTGGTATCTCTATTCCTTTTTTGGATGTACGGATATGACCCTTGGCCTGAATGAGGACGGGGTGTCCAATTACTGTACCTGGAATGCCACTGATACTGCAATCAAGGGAACGGATGTGGCCCAGGCGCTCCTGGATGTAGCTGCCAGCTCTGCCTTTACCAGCTGCACCGATACGGACTTTGTGGAGGGCGTGAAGGATGGAAAGGTGATTGCCGGTATTTCAGGGGTCTGGAATGCCACCATTCTAAGAGAAGCCTGGGGGGAGGATTACGGCGCTGCGAAGCTTCCCACCTATACCTGTGCCGGCCAGCAGCTTCAGATGGCATCCTTTGCAGGATATAAGATGGTAGGGGTAAACGCTTATTCCAAGAATGAAGCGTGGGCCCAGAAGCTGGCGGCATGGATTACCAATGAGGAGAATCAGAGGCTTCGGTTTGTACAGAGAGAGCAGGGCCCCTCCAATCTAAATGCTGCCAATTCCCCAGAGGTAAAGGCATCTCCCGCAATTCAGGCAGTGATCATGCAGTCAGAATTTGCAAGCCTGCAGTATGTGGGCGGAGAATTCTGGGAGCCGGCACAGGCATTTGGCAATCAAATGGCAGCCGGGAATCCGCAGAATGAGGAGCTTCAGGAGCTTCTCGATGCCATGGTAGAGGGAATCACACTATCATATAATCAATAGGGGGAGAAATGTCAAATGGAAAGGCAAAAGAAAAGCTTTAGTATTAAGATTATGATTATGCTCCCGGTGATGGTCTTGGGAATTGTATCTATTATTTCAAATATAACAGCCATCAGCAATATCCGCAATGTAAATGCAACGGCAACTGTCATTGCAGACGACGATATGCTTGGCATTCAGGAGCTGTCCGGGATACGGGAAATGGCCCAGGACATCCATAAGCAGGCCTTATCCCATATCATTGCAACAGATTATAATACAATGATTGAGATTATAGAATCCATCAAGAGCCGGGAGGCAGAGCTGGACGAGCGGCTTGCGGCCTACCACATCTATGTCTCAGAGGATAGCCAGGAGGCCTATGAGAAGCTTTTGAGTAATTATGAAGAATTCAAGCATGCCATTGTGCATCTGGCGGCCAAGAGTGCTAACAGCAAGACAGCGGCAGCCTACGGCTGGGCAAATGGCGATGTGGCCCTGTATGCAGAGGCCATGCAGAGCGATATCAATACCCTTTCGGATGATATGACAGCCCGGTCCGCTACAGCAAGAACCCAGCTGGATGAGGTGTACCGGCGGTCCATCATCGGAAACAGTATTACCATCTGTATCAGCGTAGCCTCCATGGCCGGCGCA
The DNA here is from genome assembly GCA_910588285.1 of uncultured Lachnospiraceae bacterium. GTDB lineage: Bacteria > Bacillota > Clostridia > Lachnospirales > Lachnospiraceae > 14-2. Next base: position 14,117 of record CAJUQB010000052.1, on the reverse strand, counting down.
CTTTTGATTGTGCTGTTCCGTGTGATCCGTCCCGTATTCCGGGCACAGCGGGATATCAAGGATATTATCTCCTGTATCGATAAACGGGAGGGGGATCTGACAAAGCGGGTTGAGGTTCTATCCGATGATGAAATCGCGGCTCTGGGAAATGGCATTAATACATTTATGGGCAAGCTCCAGCAGATTCTGCGGATCATTATCCACAATTCCCAGAGAATGGATCAGGTGGTCAGCGAGGTGCTGTCCAGCGTGAGAACCTCCAATGACAATGTATCGGGCCTTTCGATTTTGACAGAAAACCTGCTGTCCACCATGGAGGAAGTATCCAGATCCACCAATGCCATTGAGCAGAGTGTGGAGAATGTCCGGGCAGAGGTCAGCAATATTGCGGAAAGCTCTGCTTCCATGAATGAGTATTCCGTGGAGATGAAGCAGCAGGCAGAGAGTCTGGAGAGCGATGCAAGGAGCAGTATGGCCCAGACGGAGAACCGGATTCGGGAGATTATGGATGCCTTGAATCAGGCGATCGAAGGAGCCAAAAGTGTAGATCAGGTAAACAGCCTGACCAATGACATTCTTGAGATCTCCAGCCAGACGAACTTGCTGGCATTGAATGCCTCCATCGAAGCGGCAAGAGCCGGGGAGGCAGGAAAGGGATTTGTGGTGGTAGCTGATGAGATTCGCCTGCTGGCGATTTCCAGCCATAAGGCAGCCAACCGGATCCAGGAGATCAATGAGATTATCGTAAATTCGGTTCATGACCTGGCAGAGAATTCCCAGGGAATGGTAGCATATATGGATGATTTTATCCTGAAAGAGTTCCGGAAGTTTGTGGAAAGCGGCTCCCGCTATGAGCATGATGCCAATTATGTGGAGGGGGTTATGAATGAATTCCGGACAAAGACAGATGCCCTGAAGGAAGAAGTGGATGGGATCGTCTCCTCCATCAATTCCATTGTTGTGGCAGTGGAAGAGGGCGTGCGCGGCGTGAACGGAGCGGCAGACAGCACCAGGCTGCTGGTGGGGGACATGGACCGTATCAGCAATCATATGGATGAGAACCGGGAGATTGCAAGAGAGCTGCAGGAGGAGACTGCTGTATTTAAAAAGCTGTAGCAGAAGGGAAATACCATGACACAGACATACAGAATCCTGATTGTGGAGGATGAGGAGCCCATTGCAAAAATGATTGCCATGAACCTTCGGGTGGCCAATTATGAGCCCCATATCATTATGGATGGAAGGGAGGCCTGCGAGGCCCTGAAGGAGAGGCATGATTATGACCTGATGCTTCTGGACGTGATGCTGCCGGGCATGGACGGCTTTGCTCTGTTTGCGGAGACCAGGCAGTATGGGATACCGGTGATCTTCCTGACAGCCAAGGACGATTTGAGCTCCAAGATCCAGGGCCTTACCGGCGGGGCGGAGGACTATATCGTGAAGCCCTTCGAGGTGCTGGAGCTGCTGGTGCGGATGGAAAAGGTTCTCTCACGAAGTGGAAAAGGGAAAAACGTGGAGTATTTTTTGGATCTCACCATTGATTACGCAAGACATGCAGTCAGCAGGAACGGGCAGGAGATCTCCCTAAAGCCTATGGAATTCCAGCTGCTGGAGGTACTTTTGAAAAACCGCAATATTGCCATTTCCCGGGAGAAGCTTCTCGGCCTTGTGTGGGGGGTGGATTTTGTGGGAGAAACCCGCACTGTGGATGTGCATATCGGACAGCTGCGGAAGAAGCTGGGCCTGGGGGAGCAGATCAGGACAATCCCAAAGATCGGATATCGGCTGGAGGATGCATAGTTGAAGTTGATTACAAAGATTATTGGGATTTGCAGCCTAATGGTGCTGGTATCCTCTGTGGCCGTGAGTGCTGTGATATGGGGAATGATCCGGCAGTCCCGGCTGGATGAGGCTTATGTACAGGCCCAGCAGGACACGCTGCTGGTATTATCCAAGCTGGAAAGGGGAATCAGCAGGGAAATCTACAGCAGTGCGGATAGCATATATCTGGAATATGTGCTGAAACAGGAGAACGATCCCTTTAACATTTGTTATTGGGAAATCAGACAGGGAGAAATCACAGAGATATACAACCGGACGGTATTGACAAGAGAGCTTCTGGACAATCTGGAATACACGACGCTGGATAATCTGGGAGGCCTGTGTCTGGCAGAGCTTAGGTGGGAGGGACGTCATTACCTGGTATTTGCGGTGGTGCTTTCCCAGAGGGCGGAGTACTACCGTCTTGCGGATATCACGTACGTGGAGGAACAGATGGCCCGGATGGCAGTGTTTCTGCTTCTGCTGACAGGGGCAGTGCTGCTGTGTACCATGGTATTTCTGTACCTTGTATTGAAGCGGGTCTTAAGGCCCTTAAAGGACTTAAATGAGAGCGCCCGCCAGATTGCGGAGGGACAGTATGACCAAAGAATCGCAGTCAATGGCCGGGATGAAATCGGGCAGCTCAGCGAGAATTTCAACAAAATGGCCGGGGCGGTGGAATACCGCACCCATTGCCTGGAGGAATCCGAATACCGGAAAACGCTGTTTATGGGCAATCTGACCCATGAGCTGAAGACGCCCATGACCGCTATTTCCGGCTATGCCCAGACACTGCTCCATGTGAAGGTCAGCGAGGAGGAGCGTCTGGAGGCCCTGCAGTATATTTATCAGGAATGCGGCAGGCTGGAACGGCTGTCCCGGAAAATGATGCGGCTGCTGGAGCTGGATCAGGAGACGGAGCTGCCCTTACAGGAGCTTCCGGTGAGGGAGATCTTTGACCGTGCCGCCACATCCTGCCGGGAGCTTCTGAAGAAAAAGGAGCTGACCCTGATCTGTCAGGAGCAGGGGGAGCGCTTCTGGATGGATCCGGATCTCATGACAGATGCAGTGATCAACTTGATTGACAATGGGGCAAAGGCCAGTGAAGCGGGCAGGCAGATCATCCTGCGGGCAGGGGCGGATTATATTGAGGTGGAGGATTTTGGCAAGGGAATCCCAAAGGAGGAGCAGGATAAGATTCTGGAGCCCTTCTATATGGTAGACAAATCCCGCAGCCGCAAATACGGCGGCGCAGGCCTTGGCCTGTCCCTGACAGCCCTGATCGCCCGGATCCATCATTGCCGGGTGGAGATTGAGAGTGAGGAAGGAAAGGGAACGGTAATACGTTTACATTTTGTTTAAATAGCGATGAATACTTGATGCGGAGCTTCATGTTAATATCTTATTGACATGAAGCTTATTTATATTAGGCCTGTAGAAGGAAGCCTGCTGTTGATACAGTGTGCGGGCCCCAGAGCTTGTTTGAAAATTGCTTTCTGGCAGCTGTGCGTTACACGTTGCGGGAGTCTTCCTCTGCCGGATGATAGAAAGAAGGGAACAAAATGAAGAGAAAACAAATCATAAGTATCGGGCTGATCACAGCCATGCTGGCTTTTACCGGCTGTCAGAAAAGCCCGGAGAATTCCATTGTAAAAAATAAGGATTTTGACAAGATGGTGGACCAGGCCCAGGGGGAAGAGGGGGGCGTCCGTGATGTGGCTGATATGACGGAGTATGATACATACCAGGACAGCTTTTCCGATGAGTCTCTGGGTGTGACAGTGCAGGTGGATGCCAAGGTAGATATTCCAAAGACAGATCAGATGTCTGTCACCCGTGTCCGGCAGAAGGAGATTTCTCAGGAATTTCTGGATCAGGTGAAGGAGGCCTTGATGCCGGGGATTGATCTGTGGGACGGTAGTATGATAAATGCCCCCACCAAGAGCAGCATTGAGGAAGAGATCCGGGATTACAAGAGGTATATTGAGGAGGTGGAGGCTGAGTTTGCAGCAGGGGAGATAGATGAGGAAAGCCTTGAGGTACACCGGAGGGAATATCAGGAAAGCATTGATAAGCTGCAGCAGCAATATGAAGCGGCCCCTGCGGAGATCTCCCTGTCAGAATATCCCTCCGACGGGAAGCTTCATGCGGTGTCTGAGCTGCTGGCGCAGAACCCGGACAATGTCTATTATCTCTGGCAGAATGATCTCAATCCAAATGGTACAATATTTTATGGAGCAGGGAAAGGGGCGGATGGCCTTTTCCATAGCCTGTATGCCCAGAACAATGAGAATTACGGAAATTACCTCCGCTATGAGAACAGAATGGACGATTATCAACGGCTCAACAGTGTAACAGCCCATTCCCCATTGGGCGTGGAAGGGATGACCGGTGATATATGGAAGGCCTCCGAAGAGCCTAGGATATCAGTAGAAGGGGAATGGGACGAAATGCGCGCAGTGGAGAACGAACCTGCAGAGCTTTCCATGGAAGAGGCCCAGGGGAAGGCAGATGCATTGATGCGGCAGCTGAAGCTGGAGGAATACAAGTGCTACGACAAGGATCTGTACTGCCAGTATAGGAGCTTTGAGGAGGGTGTACTGAAATATCGTAACATCTATGTGTTCCAGTATCTTCGGAATCAGGACGGTGTATTTATAAATAACGAGGGCAATTCAAAATTAACGGACGGCTGGCAGGGGGACGATTATGTGAAAAGGGAGTGGCCCGGAGAAAGCGTTTTGGTCTATGTCAATGACAGCGGGATTGCAGGCTTCTATTACCTGGCTCCCATAGAAACCGTGGAAACTGTGGTGGAGAAATCCCAGATGAAGAGCTTTGAGGAGATTAAGGATATCTTCAAGCAGATGATTGTGGTTGCCAACGCAAGCCAGGGAGAAACCGCTGACATCCATATCGACCGGGTGACGCTGCGCTATACCAGAATCAGTGAGGAAAACAGCTTTGATACAGGACTTTTGGTGCCGGTGTGGGATTTTGAAGGGAGACTTTCATTAAATACAGGAAGGGCGGAGAAAAACGGCAGCCTGCTGACCATCAATGCCATCGACGGCTCCGTGATTGACAAGAGGCTGGGGTATTAGGGATGAACAGCTTTGAATCGGATATGAAGCGGGCCCTTTGCTCCAAAGGGTTTTTGGCAGGGCTGGTATTGGTGTTTGCCATGCTGATGCAGGCCGGCTTTGATTCACAGCTGTATCGGGTCAGCGTGCCGGTGCTGGCCACCTTACCCTATACCACGGCCTGGCTGGCGGAGGAGCAGAGCGGGTTTTCCAGGTTCGCCCTGATGCGGGCAGGCAGGATGCCATACATTTTTGGAAAATATTTCTCCTGCGGCATCAGCGGGGGGCTGGTGGAGGCCCTTCCCGCAGCTTTGTACCGGCTTCTCCGTCCCCAGGAGGCCTCCTGCAACCTCTGGCTGGTGTTTCTCTCCGGAATGCTGTGGGCAGTGACAGCAGCAGTGCTGACAGCCCTGGCCAAAAGCCGGTACATTGCCTACGGCGGCTCCTTTGTGATCTATTATATCCTGGTGATCCTCCATGAGCGCTATTTTCCCGGGCTGTACTGCCTGTACCCCTATGAATGGTTTGCACCTTCCCATACCTGGATCTTTGGCTGGCAGGGGATTGTGATTTTCCTGGCAGGGGTGCTGCTGCTCTTATTGCTTCTATATTATGAGCTTCTGAGGAGGTGCATGGCTTATGGATAAATATAAGCATTCCGGGAAGCCGGGAAGGCTTAAGGGGCGTGGGAAGCTTTGCCAGGCGATTTTGGCTGCTGCTGCCAATTTCCGCAGGTGGAGGCGGAATCCGCAGATCGTAATGGCTTTTTGCCTGGCATTTATTCTCTGTTTTCTGCTGTCTGATAAGGTAATTCGTTTCTCGGAGCGTCATGACACGCTGCTGCAGCTGGCGGAGCCCTTTATCTGGACATTTGGGGATGCGGTTTCCGTGCTGGTGATTTCCCTGATCCTGCTTCTTGCTTTTTCCGACATGCCTAACCTGGGGAATGAGGTGCCCTTTTTCCTGATCCGTATGAACCGCCGGATCTGGATGCTGGGGCAGATTCTCTATCTCCTGTCAGCGACAATGATCTTTATGGTGTTTATCCTGGTGTCTACCTGGATCCTGACAGGCAGCAGGGCTTATCTGGCCAATTTGTGGAGCGAAACGGCGGCCATTTTGGGGTATTCTAAGATCGGAAGCGAGCTGTATATCCCCTCCTTTGTGAAGGTGATGGAGCTGTCCTTTCCTTATGAGAGCATGCTTCATATCTTTGGCCTCATGCTGGGCTATGGGGTGCTGATGGCAAGCCTGATACTGTACCTGAACCTGTGGAAGGATAACGGCGGCGTGATCGGCGGGATTGTATTCAGCGGCTTTGGTATTGTATTGAATCCCAGCCTGATTGCAGACTGGTTTGGGATCTCCATGGAGCGGATGAAGGTGGCAAATATTCTGTTCGGCTGGATCTCGCCTCTGAACCATGCGACTTATTATATGCACAATTTTGGGTATGACAACCTGCCCAGGCTGTGGACGTCCTATGTGTTTTTCGGGGCCGGGAGCATGATAGTATTCATCCTTTCCATGATCCGTATCAAAAAATATGCCTTCCAGTTCACGGGAACCGGGAAGGGATGACAGATGCGTTCCGGTATAGTGTAACCGGAGAGGGATGACAGATGCGTTCCGGTATAGTGTAGCCGGAGAGGAATAAGAAATGTGTTCCGGTATAGGGGAACCGGGAAGAGACGATAGTCAGGAAAGGTAGGGAAATGGAGGAAAAACGTGGAATTGTGGTGGAGCATGTACAGAAGTCCTTTGGCCGTGAGGTGGTGCTCCGGGATGCGAATCTTGAGATTCGGCCAGGGCAGATCTGCGGCGTTGTGGGAAACAATGGCAGCGGCAAAACCGTACTGATGAAGTGTATCTGCGGATTTATGCGGCCGGATCAGGGACGTGTCATTGTCAATGGAAGCCGGATCGGCGCAGACTGTGATTTTCCCGAGAAAATCGGCGTGATTATCGAGACCCCCGGATTCCTCCCGGCCCTTTCCGGCTATAAAAATCTTAAGATTCTGGCAGACCTTCGGGCTGTCATTGGGAAAAAGGAAATATTTGAAACCATGGAGCGGGTGGGGCTGGATCCCAAGCTGAAAAAGCCGGTATCGAAATACTCCCTGGGGATGCGGCAGCGGCTGGGAATCGCACAGGCGATTATGGAGGATCCGGATGTGCTGATTCTGGATGAGCCCTTTAACGGGCTGGATAAAAAGGGAAACGCTGCCATGCGCACGCTGGTGCGGGAAATGAAGGACCAGGGGAAGGCCATCCTGCTGGCCAGCCACAACCCCAGGGATATTGAGGAGCTTTGTGATGCGGTGCATGAGATGGAGGAATGGAAATGAGAGGATGGAAGAGGGCTGGGAGAAAACATCCGAACAGCAGCCGGCTGGGAGCGGTAATGGCTGTCGTTCTGCTGGCCATGGCAGCACTGCCGGTGGAGGCATCAGATGTGCAGGCTGTCCAGCAGGCCGGTCAAGGCGACGCATCAGGTGCGCAGAGCAGTCAGACGGCAGCGTCGGATGCGCAGACCGTTCAGCAGCAGCCAGATGAGCCGTCGGGAAGCGGGAGCCAGCAGCAGCCAGGCCAGACAGCAGGAGACGGTACAAAGGATCCTGCTGGGGAAGATGACGACAAAATGGCTTCGGCAGCGCTGGTCATTGATAACCAGAATATCTATGAAGGGATGGATCGTCCTTACTCGGACGGATATATACCCAGGCTGGAGAGGGGCAGGGTGCTCGTGGTGGTTCCTATGCTTCTGGAGGGGGAGGAGACGGTTCTTCGAAATAACGCCCTGCGGGTATCCCTGGATCTTGGAGAGACAGCCAACTCACCCTTTGTTTATCGGAATTATGAGAAAAATATCACGCTGCAGCCCCATCCTGTGAATCATGGGACAGGGACAGCGGAAGCCTTTGTGGCCTCCTTTGCCCTGGAGCTTTCGGCGGAACGGTATAATGGCAGCTATCCGGTAACTCTGGCGGTGCAGGGGACAGATGCGGAGGGAAATGCGGTTTCCCAGAGCTTTGTGGTCTATGTTACCATAACGGATGGCAAGGATCCCAATGCAGAGCCTCAGGAGCCGGAACCAGAGCCGGAACCGGAGCCAGAGCCGGAACCGCCCACATTTGCCCCCAAGCTGCTGGTACAGTCCTACCGTTATTCGAAGGAAGAGATTCTGGCAGGAGATACCATAACAGCAGAGATTACGCTGCAGAATACCAGCAAATCCCAGATAATCAAAAATATGACAATCACTGTTTCTGCACCAGAGGAGCATCTTACCCTGCAAAGCCCTACGGACAGCGTTTATATTGATTCCGTAAAGGCAGGGGGAACCTGTGAGGTAACCTATTCGTATCAGGTCAATACAGCCACACCGCAGGGCCAGTATGAGCTGACCCTGGCCATGGATTATGCAGATGCCAAAGGAAATACCTATACAGGAACCGGAAAAGCTAGATTGACGGTAAATCAGCCCATGGAGCTTACGTTTGATCCCATTGTCCTGCCCTCCGAATTGGAGGTGGGGGATGTGACTCAGCTTCAGGTGCAGGCCATGAACCTGGGCAGATGCAAGGCTTATCATGTTCGGGCGGAGCTTGCAGCCGACGGCCTGACGCCCCAGGGAACCATTTTTATCGGGGATATTGAAGCAGGGGCCATGGCTGTAGGAAGCACCCAGATTTCCGTAGGAGGCCTGACAGAGGGCAACAGCATGTACGGGGATACAAAAGGAACCGTAACCTTCTATTACGAAGATGAGGCCGGAGCGGAGCAGACACAGCAGTTGGAGTTTACAACAAAAATCGCGTCGCCCTTTTCGAATGAGCCGGTAACAGAGGTGGAGGATGAGCCGGGCCAGTGGTGGATTTTGATGGCGGTTGTTCTTGTTCTGCTGTGCGCCGGCGGCGCCTTCCTGCTCCTAAGGTGGCTTCGGGAGAGAAAGGGCAGGTCAGAGGAACCATGAGAGAACCGAGGATGTGCTGGTGGAAAAAGCTCTTAAGGCAGCGGAAACAGAAGGATTCTGTGAAAATTGCAATACTTTTGGCAGCAGCAGCCATTGGATTTCTGTCCGGGGCGGTTTTCCGGGGCGTTACACTGTACCAACAGGTGAACGCTCCGGTGGAATATGTGCTTGACGGAAGTCAGAAGCATATTTCCCAGCTAAAGGATATACCGGATTTTGTGGCGGCAAGTCCCCAGCAGGAGCATATCCTGTCCGTGCAATATCAGGGGCAGGAGTACAGTATCTCTTACCATACCCTGTCAAAGGAATATCTGGAAATTGTTTATGGCATACCGGTCAGGGGCGCAGCCGTCACCCTTTACATGAATCAGCAGTCCCTGCGTCAGCTTGGGACTGCTGAGAAGGAGCTTCTTGTCCAGAGCCTTCCCCCGGAGCCGGAGGGAGATAGCGCAGACCCTGGGGTCTTGCAGCAGGCTTTGGTTTCCATAAAGCTTCAGCTGGCAGAAGGGATTTTCCATCAGGAGACAGCGGAAGCCGTTGCTGTCGGGGAAACCAATGCGCAGGCAAAGGAAGGGCAGGTGAGGGTCTGCTTTGGTCGCCGGGATCTGGACGGGAGCCAGAGAAGGCAGCTGGAACAGCTGGGCTATACAATCGTAAATCAGGAGGCTCTTCTTGAGGATGAATACCAGAAGGAAGAGCTCTTCCTGCGGATGAAGTACGAGACCTTCATCAGCCTGCTTCTGAGCGTGGGGGCGTCGTGCTGTTCCATATGGAAAAAATAAATAATTCTTGACAACACTTCACTTTCGGGAGTAGTGTATATTTTATACACAGGTCTGCAGAAGGGCCCTGTAAAAGAGGTATTTGATATGCAGCTGATGTTAAAGGACGACCCTGTTTTGAATATTTTGGAAAACGGAGCCTGCCAGGTGCTGGAGTTTGACAGGCTTCCTTTTGCATTGCGCAAGGAGCTTGTAACTTACATTGATTTTGCCGATTGGGCAGCAGGCCGGGCCCTGTCTATCAGCAGAAGCTATGCCAAGGAGATCCTGAATGCCCTGCGCCTGTCCCAGTCAAATTCACTCAGCGTCTGTCTGGCCTGCCGTGGCTTAAGCCTGACGGATTCCTATTGGATCCGTCAGCCAGAGGATTCCAGAACCTGGGCAGAAATAAACCTTTTTCAGAATGAGCTGTGCTTTTTTGTGACAGAGCTTGCCCTGTCCGGTGTAAATACAAACCAGAGCCGACCAAAGCAGGGGGAGCTGTATGAGGCTTTGCCAAAGAAAAGCCTTCGGATCCATACTCCGGAGCTTACGACCATGGGAGCCAGCGCAAAGGGATGGATCCGCCGGGAGGACGGGCTGTATCTATATAAGGTTGGGAAGCACGAGGAGGCAGCATCCAGGCTGTTGGATTTACTTAACATTCCCCATATTGCCTATTTTCTCTCAACAGAGGAGGAAGCGGCAGCTTATCTGTCGCCGGAGCGGAAGCTGTGGCTGGAGGGCGTGGGAGAACGGATCGTAAAATCGCGGCTGTTTACCAATGAAGACATTGCGCTGGTGACCTTTGAGGAATTCTGCACTTTTTCCGAGACCTACGGGTTAAATCCCTATCGGGAAGCAAAGGTAATTGATCGGGAAGCTTACCTAGAGATGCAGCTTGCGGACTATATTTTAAATAATGACGACAGGCATCAGCAGAATTGGGGCTTCCTCATGGAAAACAGCAGCGGGAAATTATTGGGCTATGCGCCGCTGTTTGACCATGACCATGCATTTTCCGATGGAAAAAATGTCTTTTCCCAGACAACGGAAGCAGAGAGTACCCTGGAGGAGGCGGCGGTTCTGGCACAGCAGGAGCTTCGCCTGGATGTTACACCACTGCTATCCATGGAAAAACCGGAGCTTCTGGAAGAGGAAAAATGGCAGGCTGTCCTGGCGCGGTGCAGGAAATTACAAAAAGATGCAAGGCGCAAAAGGTAACAAAAATGGCCAGAGCAAATCAAGAAAAGAATATAAGAAGCAAAAATGACCAGAGCAAATCATGAAAAGAATATAAGGAGCAGAATATAAGGAGCAGAATATGATCAGGACAATACAGGCAAAGGAAATTACGGAACATATTAAGGAAATGTGTATCGAAGCCAATCATTTCCTGACACAGGATATGGAAGGGGCTTTAAAGAACGCGGTGTCTAAGGAGAAATCCCCTGTGGGGAAGAAGATTCTGGGGCAGCTTGCGGACAATCTGAGGATTGCCGGGGAGGAGATGATTCCCATTTGCCAGGATACCGGCATGGCTGTGGTCTTTTTTGAGATGGGCCAGGAGGTTCATGTGGATGGCGGAAGCGTGGAGGAGGCCATCCATGAGGGGGTACGCCAGGGCTACCAGGAAGGATATCTGCGCAAATCTGTGGTAGGCGATCCCCTGATTCGCGAGAATACCAGGGACAATACCCCGGCAGTGATCCATTATTCCATTGTGCCGGGTGATCAGATCCGGATTACCCTGGCGCCCAAGGGCTTTGGCAGCGAGAATATGAGTCGGATCTTCATGCTGAAGCCGGCAGACGGCGTGGAGGGTGTGAAAAATGCCATCCTTACGGCAGTTGCCGATGCAGGCCCAAACGCCTGCCCGCCTATGGTTGTGGGGGTTGGAATCGGCGGAACCTTTGAAAAAGCGGCTCTTTTGGCCAAGCAGGCCCTGACCAGAGAGGCCGGGAGTCATTCCGGGATTTCTCATATAAAGGAGCTGGAAGAGGAGCTGCTGGAACGAATCAATGGACTGGGCATCGGGCCGGGAGGGCTGGGAGGCACTACCACGGCTTTAGCAGTAAATATCAACACCTATGCCACCCACATTGCAGGCCTTCCGGTAGCTGTCAATATCTGCTGCCATGTGAACCGTCATGCGGTTCGCACCATATAAGCCAAAGCTGTCATGAGGCTTGATCAGAAGGCCGAATGATAAGATATATCATTTTATTCAGGAGGAAGCTTATGGATCGACATATACAGACACCCATTACAGAGGAGCTTGCACAGGAGCTTCATGCAGGGGATTACGTTTACTTAAGCGGCAGTATTTATGTGGCCAGGGACGCTGCCCACAAGCGGATGATGGAAGCCCTGGACGCCGGGCAGGAGCTGCCCATTGAGATTGAGAATGCTACGATTTACTATATGGGTCCGTCGCCGGCCAGGGAGGGGCGTCCCATTGGCTCCGCCGGGCCGACCACGGCCAGCCGCATGGACAAGTATGCGCCGCGGCTTCTGGATCTGGGCCAGAGGGCTATGATTGGGAAAGGAAAACGCACAAAAGAGGTGCTGGATGCCATTGTGCGCAATAAGGGCGTATACTTTGCCGCAGTGGGCGGCGCAGGGGCGCTGCTGTCCAAATGTATTCACAAATCCACCTTAATCTGCTATGAGGATCTTGGTGCAGAGGCGATTCTGCAGCTTGAGGTGGAGGATTTTCCGGTGGTGGTTGTGGCAGATTGTGCAGGAAATAATCTGTATGAGACGGCAATTCTGGAATATCGCTCCGAATCGCTGCTTTGAGCGGCTCTTGGCTGTGAACCAACAAATAATTTGTAGATTTTCCATTTTTGTCGGAGAATAACTCTTGACAAAATGGAAATACTCTAGTAGAATAATTAAAGCGTCACGAGATTAGCTCAATGTGACGGTTCGGAGAAGTACTCAAGTGGCCGAAGAGGTGCCCCTGCTAAGGGTATAGGTCGGGTAACCGGCGCGAGGGTTCAAATCCCTCCTTCTCCGTTTCAGATCCAGGACAGTTCATCTGTCCTGGATTTTTTGTGATATTGGAAATTCTTCCGGATTTCCAATATCACAAAAAGCCCTCCAGGCGGGATCGCACTGCGGCGGAGAGGAAATATATCGCTAAAGCGATCCGCCGTGGGCGGGGAATCCTGCAAAGCAGGATTCTTTTTCATGATATCGGAAATTCCTCTGGATTTCCAATATCACAAAAAGCCCTCCGGGCGGGATCGCACGGGCATCCAGAGAGCATTTTTCGAAATGAAAGAAATGGAGGTATTACAAATGAAAGTAACATTTGTTAATCCCGGTGAGGATTATATGATGCAGAGGATTCTGGCATTTCAGACAGAAGAGGAATCGGTCTTTTGGTCTGAGCCCTTATATCATTTTTATCCGCAGCTTGACAAGGCTTATGCCGCAAGTCTGCCTTTTCCGGAAAGAAGAGAATATATAGAACGTACCATGCGGGCAGTCTATAAGGAGCTGGAGGATACGATCAATGAAAAAGCAGTATTATATTCCAGGCATTGGGAAGAATGCAGGGAGCAGATCACCGCAGTCCTGTCAGATGCCTTTGGCATTGATTGTGCCGGCCGATTCAACGATATCCGATGCAATTTGAGCATCAATCCAATCGAACCGCGTTTTCTGAAGGAACGATGCTATGACACGTTCTACCTGAACAGCGAAAGGGGAGCCATTGGTGCAGGGATCCATGAGATCATACATTTCGTTTGGTTCTATGTGTGGAACCGCCTGTTTCTAGATAGCTATGAGGAATATGAGCGCCCGTCATTGAAATGGATCTTAAGTGAAATGGTGGTGGAATCTGTGATGAAGGATCCCAGGCTTTGCTCTATCAATCCCTATTTTCCCAGGGAGGAGGGGGGATGCATTTATTCCTATTTCTTTGATATGACAGTGGATGGCAGGCTGATTTTGGATACCCTGGATGAGATGTACAGAAACCAGGGCATAGAGGATTTTATGCAGAACAGCTTTGCTTATTGTCAGGAGCATGAAGCAGAGATCAGGGAGCATATCCGGAAAGCGGAAGGGTAGTTATCCTTTTCATCCGTTAATGGCAGCGGTAAAGAAAAAAATGTAAAAAAGTAGTTGACATTTATTTCATAACGTGGTAGTATAACATTCGCCGTCGGAAATACGGCAGAAAACATTAAGAATAAGACCAGAATGGCTTCTGGAAAATCTTAAAAGTTTTTGAAAAAAATGTAAAAAAGTTGTTGACAAACTCGAAAGCACCTGATATACTATAGAAGTTGTCGCGCAAGACAGCTAAGAACAGACACTTAAGAGACAACAACCAAGCACCTTGATAACTGAACAGTGAAATAACCTTGAAAGATTCAATGAGAATTTTTGAGAACACGTTTCTTATAACCTATAAGAAGCAACCTTAAAGCAGTAAAGAAAGTCAGCAAATATCTGACT
>CAJUQB010000051.1 GCA_910588285.1 uncultured Lachnospiraceae bacterium | reverse complement strand
AGATGGAGCTGTGGAAGATCATTCCGCCCGAGGAGGGCAGCGATTTCTGCCACCGTCTTGTATACCATGGACGGGACGTCTGTACTGCACGGACGAAGCCATATTGCGACCGCTGCTGCCTTGCAGATATCTGTAAGAAACAGGGCCTGTGAAAAAGTATTCCCCTGATGTGATGGAGAAGCCCCACTTCTCTGCATAGGACAGGGGTCTTTTTCATATAGTAAACTATGGGAAAGAGGAAATATACGCATGCAAATGCAACGCCAAAACCAAAATTCAATATAAAATCAAATCTGGTGGAATCCTTAGAGCTGCCCAAGGACCTGATGTACGGAGCCGTGCTGGTGACCGTTACCGGGAACTCGGAGATGCTGGTGGAGAATTTCAGGGGAATCATCGAGTACACCAGCGAACGGATCCGGGTGCAGACCAAGAACTGCCAGGTTCAGATCCAGGGACAGAAGCTGCTGATCGCTTACTATACCAATGAGGAAATGAAGATCACGGGAACTATTTGCCAAATACAATATTTGTAAGAGCTGCCCGACAAATGGGGCGTTTGCATCTTGTGCATGACAAATGGCACAAATTGTATCCCTCTTATGCTCCGGGTTCCGAATCTAAGACCCCCTAAATGTTCTTAGGAAGGGCAATGGATCCGGACGCAACCGCCCTCTATGCGCCCTCCATGGCGCAGATCGGGCTTTCGGCGGCATCCATGCCGCCAAATTGCTGACGTTAGGAAGAACATCAAGGGGCTCTAAGATTCTTCGCAGTCGCAAATCGGGATAAAATTTGTGCCATTTGCCAATCACAGTTTTGAAACGCTCCATTTGTCGGGCAGCTCATTTGTAAGATACCAGGTCTATCTGACCCCAACATCTTTGTAGTATTATCTCATTGAAAAGGAGACATCAGCTTGATTGCAGAAAAAATAAAGTTTTTCCAGGGATATGTGCGCGTCCGGCTCACCGGCTATGCGCCGGAACGCTTTTTGAATCTTACAAGCAGCCGGAATATATTGATATGGGATCTGCAGTACCGGGAGGAGCATTATGAATTCTGCATCAGTATCCGTGGATTCCGCCAGCTGAAGCCATTGCTGAAGAAGACAAAGACAAGGCTCCTGATTCTGGAAAAGCACGGGTTTCCCTTCTGGCTGCACCGCTACCGGAAGCGGAAGCTGTTTGCAGCCGGGGTAACCCTGTGCCTCATCCTGCTGTTTGTAATGTCCCGCTTTATCTGGAGCATTGAGATTGAGGGCAACGGGCACCGCACGGATGATGTGATTCTGAAATATTTAGAGAGCGTGGACGTGTATCACGGCATTGCCAAGAGCAGGCTTGACTGCAGTGAGATCGAGGAGCTTTTGCGCAGCGGGTTTGATGATATCATCTGGGCTTCCGCCAAGATCCAGGGAACACGCCTGATTATCTCCATTCAGGAGAATCTGATTGCCAACCAGAATCTGGAAAAGCCCTCTGACTTAGGACCCAGCGACCTTGTGGCAGACAAGGAAGCGGAAATCTACAGTATCCTCACCCGGCAGGGAACGCCCTGTGTGGAAAAGGGCAGCGTGGTAAAGCCGGGGGATCTGCTGGTGGAGGGACGCCTGCCCATTGTGGGGGACAGCGGAGAGATTGTCAGCTATCAGTACTGCAGCACGGATGCCGATATTCTCGGCATTACCCTGCATTCCTATGAAGATTCCTTTTCCTTGGAGTATGAGGACAAGATCCGAACCGGGAACACCCACAACAGCTACCGGCTGATGGCATTTCAGAAGCAGCTGAAGCTCCCGGGAAGGACCCATGGGTTTGCCCGCTATGACACGGTTGTGGAAGAGCATCCGCTAAAGCTTGGGGAGAACTTCTACCTTCCCTTTGTGTGGTGCAAGGAACAGGCCTTTGAGTACCGGATCCAGCGGAAAACCTACACCGAAGAGGAGGCCCGGCAGCTTGCGGAGGAGAAATTGCAGGAGTTTTGTAAAAAATTAAAACAAAAAGGGGTTCAAATTCTGGAAAATCATGTTATTATAGTAGTAGAGGGTGAGGTCTGCCGTGCCGCAGGAGACCTGAAGGTGATTGAACCCATCGGAACGCGGCAGGCAACCGAGATAACGGAAGTACAGCAGGAGGGACAACATACCGATGAGTCTGACAGAGACAATGATTAATGTACCGGCAGATCATTTGGCCAATATTTTCGGCCAGTTTGACGCATATATGAAGAAGATTGAGCGCACCTTCCATGTGACCATTGTGGTCCGGGAGGAGGGCATGAAGCTCTTGGGCAGCCAGCAGGAGGTTGCCAGGGCTTCCCGGGTGTTAGAACAGCTCCTGGAGCTGTCCCAGCGCGGGAATCAGATTACGGAGCAGAATGTGGATTATGCCATTGCCCTGACCTTTGAGGAGAAGGAGGTCTCCATGGCGGAGATTGACCGGGATCTGATCTGCCATACCATCAACGGCAAGCCGGTGAAGCCCAAGACCCTGGGCCAGAAGTCCTATGTGGACCAGATCCGGGAAAAAATGATCGTATTTGGAATCGGACCGGCAGGAACGGGGAAAACTTATCTTGCCATGGCCATGGCCATCACAGCCTTTCGGAATGAGGAGGTGGGCAGGATCATTCTCACCCGTCCGGCCATTGAGGCGGGAGAGAAGCTGGGCTTTCTGCCCGGGGATCTGCAGAGCAAGGTAGACCCGTATCTGCGTCCCCTGTACGATGCGCTGTATCAGATTATGGGGGCGGAGAGTTTCCAGAAGAATATGGAAAAGGGACTGATTGAGGTAGCGCCCCTGGCCTACATGCGTGGGCGGACCCTGGACAATGCCTTTATTATCCTGGATGAGGCCCAGAATACCACGCCGGCCCAGATGAAGATGTTCCTGACCAGAATCGGCTTTGGCTCCAAGGTGGTCATCACCGGGGATGCCACCCAGAAGGACCTGGCGCCGGGAGCAGTCAGCGGTCTTGACGTGGCCCTTCGGGTTCTTGGACGGGTGGAGGAGATTGGCATCAGCCAGCTTACCAGCAGCGATGTGGTGCGGCACCCCTTAGTGCAGCGGATTGTCAAGGCCTACGAGGAGTACGAGAAGCAGCAGGCGGATGCCGGAACCAGGCCCGGGCAGCAGGCACGCCCGGGCAAAAGAGGCGGACGGCAGGCATATGAGGGCGGAAGAGTCCGGCAGCAGGCCCATGAGGAAGGCAGGGTCCGGCAGCAGGCCCATGAGGAAGGCAGGGTCCGGCAGCAGGCCTATGAGGGCGTAAAAGGCGGACGGCAGGCATTCGCAGGAGAGGAAGAACAGAAGGGACGGGCAGCAGGCTCCGGCAGCAGGCGTGAGCGTAGGAAGGGCAAGGGAAGACAATATGCCGGAAGATAAGTTGCTCTTTACACAGATGCTGGAGGACAAATGGTCCTGGAAACGATTCTGGATGCTGTGTCTGATTGCAGCAGTTACGGGGATGGCGGCTTTTTTCACCTATTTCTGGCGGGAACGGACCATAGGCGAGCGCTTTCTCCTGATTTTATGCAGCCTGATCTTTGCAGTATTTTTTATCCTGTATCTGGAATGGAACCGGATCCGCCAGGGCATTTATCAGGAAAAGGCCAATAATTATACCAGGATCGCCCTGTTTTATCTGGCGGCTGCCGCCCTTACCGTTCTGATCAGCTACCTCCCGGCGGCACAGCGGCCGGTGATTCTTGGGCCGGCCATGATGCTCCTGGCCCTTGATGCCTTTGCGGGGCTGATGTGCAGCGGATATTTTGCAGTGCTTTTGTGCATGGCTGGCACCAATGACGCGGCGACGCTGGCCTGCAGCCTGCTCCTTGGGATGTTTGGCTGCGTGGTACTCCTGTATCGGCGGGAGAAGGGGAGCCAGCTGTGGACCGGCTTTATGATTTTTTCCATGAGCTTTTGTATGAATGCCATCTTTTCGGCTCTGGGGCAGGGGCATTTCAGCAGAGGGAACCTGTTCCAAAGCCTGACGGGAGCGCTGATGTCCTGCGTGGGGATATCATTGCTTTTTCAGCTGTGTAATGATAGAATAGAGAACAGTAAGAAATTGTCCCTGGATCAGATCATGGCTGAGGATTATGAGCTGGCTGCCATGATGCGCAGCTATTCCAAGGCAGATTATGACCATGCCAGACGGGTGGCTGAGATTGCAAGGGGCTGTGCCGAACAGGTGGGTGCAGATCAGGATCTGTGCGCGGCTGCCGGCCTCTATTACCGGATCGGCCGCCTGGAGGGCAAGCCCTATGTTCAGAATGGGGTGCTCCTGGCCAAAAAGCGGGGATTTCCGCCGGAATTGATCCAGATCCTGGCAGAGTACAATGGGGAGAAGCTGGTTCCCTCCACCCTGGAATCCGCCCTGGTGCATATCACGGACAGCATTGTAACCAAATTTGACATTCTGGACAAGTCTACTCTGTCCAGCAGCTGGAATCAGGATATTGTAGTCTACCAGACACTGAATGAGAATTCGGCCAAGGGGCTGTACGACAAGGCTGGCCTTAGCATGAATCTTTTTCTGACAATACGCGATTATCTGATAAAGGAGGCGCCCCTCTATGACAATAGCCGTGGAAAACAACAGCAGACAGACCCTTGATTTTCCCTATGAGGAGCTGGCCGGGCAGGTGATCACAGCGGCCCTTGACTTTGAAGCGTTCCCCTATGAGGCGGAGGTTTCCCTGCTGCTGACTGATCTGGAGGAGATTCACGAGATCAACCGGACCCAGCGGGGGATTGACAAGCCCACGGATGTTTTGTCCTTCCCCATGATCGAATATCCTGCCCCAGGGGATTTTTCCAGGCTGGAGGAGGCGGTGGGCTGCTTTCATCCGGATACCGGGGAGGCTGTCCTTGGGGATATTGTGCTGTGCGTCGACAAGGTGAAGGAGCAGGCCCTGGAATACGGCCATTCCGTGATCCGGGAATACGCATTTTTGATTCTCCACAGTATGCTGCATCTGTTGGGATATGACCATATGACAAAAGAAGAAGCTCTTGTAATGGAGACAAAGCAGGAGCAGATTTTGAAGGTTTTAAAAATATCAAGATGAATCATAGGAGAATACGACATGAAACGCAGGATCATTGCAGGTATCACAGCCCTTCTTATGGCAGCTGCCCTTCCGGGCTGCGGTGAGGAATACGGTGCGGCCCCGGTGCGGACCTTTCGCTGGACGGCCATGCCCTTAACCTTGGAACGGCCGGTGCTGTTCGCACAGGAAGAGGAGCCAGAGGAGGAGCCAGAGGAAGAGCTTCATGAGGGACAGCGCAAAAGCTATCTTACCGGAGAGTGGATGGATGAGGAGGTGGCAGGCATGCGTCCCTATGCCGTTATGATTGGCAACACGGTAGATGCCCTGCCCCAGTATGGACTGGCAAAGGCAGACATTATCTATGAGGTGCCTGTGGAGGGCTCCTACACCCGGCTGATGGCTGTTTTCCAGGATCCGGCAGAGGCGGAGCGCATCGGCTCCATCCGCAGCTGCCGCCATTATTTTATTTCCTTTGCCCGGGAATTTGACGCCATCTATGCCCACTACGGGCATACGGTCTATGCACAGCCCATCCTGGATCTTGCGGAGGTCCACAATATCAGCGGCATGGACGGCTCTGTGGAGTCAGTGGCCTACTACCGCGACAAATCGAGAAAATCACCTCACAATGTCTTTACCACAGCGGAGGGGCTTGCAGCCGCATCCGAGAAAAAGGGCTACCCCACCGCCTATCACGCCGCCTATCAGGGCCATTATCAATTTGCCGCCGCGGATGCGCCGCAGCTTCCGGCAAACGGGATACCGGCTCTGGTGGTAAGCCCCGGCTATCTGGTAAATAAGCCCTGGTTTGTGTACAATGAAGCAGACGGGCTCTACTACCGGTATCAGTTTAAGAAGGAGCACATCGATGGCGGCGAGGAAGAGGGGAACCAGCAGCTGAAGGTAAAAAACATCCTGATTCAATACTGTGGCTGGTCTAATATGGATGAAAACGGCTATCTGGATATTGATACCCTAAGCGGCGGGGAGGGAAAGTATATCACCAACGGAAGGGTAATGGATGTGACCTGGCGCAGGGAGAATGAGGATTCCCCGGCGCGGTATTACGATCCGGCGGGAAAGGAGATCCTGCTGAATCCGGGAAAGACCTGGGTCTGTATCGTGCGCGACACCTATAAGGACCGGTTTTCCCTGTACAATACCCAGGAGGAGCTGCTGGAGGCACGAAGCATGGAATAACCACCGTTCAAAAGAGGGGAACACATGGGATATAAAAAACGAGCGAATTCCAATTTCCTGGTGCAGGGTTCTATTCTGGCCATCGCATCTGTAATAAGCAGAATTATTGGCATGATTTACCGTTTTCCGCTGACCTCCATCATTGGGGATGTGGGAAACGACTACTTGTCGGCAGCTATGGAGGTGTACAGCATTCTTTTGCTGATTTCCTCCTACAGTCTGCCGTTAGCTGTTTCCAAGCTGGTGTCAACCAGAATGGCAAAGGGAGAGCGGAAAAATGCATATCGGATATTTAAGGGGGCGCTTGTCTTTGCCTTTCTTTCAGGCACCCTGGTGGCGTTGTTCCTGTTTTTCGGCGCGCAGTGGATTGCATCCCTTCTGAAAACCCCTTTGAGCATCTTTGCCCTGCAGGTATTGTCCCCCACCCTGCTGGTGGTGGCGGTTCTCGGCGTGTTCCGGGGATTTTTCCAGGGCATGGGAACCATGATGCCCAGCGCCGTGTCCCAGCTGCTGGAGCAGGTGGTGAACGCCATTGTCAGCCTCTGGGTGGCCTATATGCTGTACCAGCATGGGGCGCGGATCGGCCGGGTGCTGGGGAATTCGGAGCATTACGGCTCAGCCTACGGTGCAGCCGGCTCCACGGCCGGTACAGGCGCAGGGGCTGTATTCGCACTCCTATTTGTACTTATGGTGTTTGCAGCCTTTCTTCCGGTGTACAAAAAGCAGATGCAGCGGGATGTGCGTTCCCGCAAGGAGGGCTACGGCACGGTATTCGGCGTCCTGATCCTTACCATCATCCCGGTTCTTTTGAGTACCACCATTTACAATGTCACCTCCATCCTGGATATGGGCGTGTTCAAATACCTGGCGGCGTATCAGGGATATGAGGAGCTCAGCTACAGTACCATGTGGGGGGTCTTTGCCGGCAAATACAAGACGCTGGTCAATGTGCCGATCTCTCTGGCCTCTGCCCTGGCAGCCTCCAGCGTGCCAAGCGTGGCCACGGCCTTTGCCTCTGACAATATGCGCCTGGTAAAAAGCAGGGTACATACGGTGTTCCATTTTATCATGGTAATCGCATTTCCCTGTGCCGTTGGCATGGGCGTGCTGGCCCTGCCGCTGATGAACCTGATGTATCCCCCCAGGACGGAGCTGATTCAAAGCTCCAACGAGATGGCAGCCAACCTGATGCGGGCTGGGGCCCTGTCCATCATATGCTATTCCCTGTCCACGGTGTCCAATGCCATCCTGCAGGGAATCAACCGGATGCGTATGCCGGTGCTCAACGCCCTGGCTGCCCTGGGGCTGCATCTGGTGCTCCTGGCCGGGCTGATGCTGGGGCCGGACTTAAATATCTATGCGGTTGTGATTGCCAATGTGTGCTTTTCCCTGCTGATGTGCCTGCTGAATGGCTGGAGTATCCATAAGGCGCTGCACTACAAGCAGGAGATCCGGAAAACCTTCCTCATCCCAGGCATTGCTTCCGTGCTGATGGGGGCAGCGGTTTATGGCTGCTATAAGGGGATCATGTCCCTTCTAAAAAGCAACCTGATTGCAACCGTGGCAGCAGTGGCGGTGGGGGTTGTGGTATATTTTGTCCTGCTGTTCCTCATGCGCGGCATGGAGAGCGCTGATTTGAAGGAGTTCCCGGGAGGAAGGTTCCTGCGCAAAATTATGACCAGGCTTCATCTTTTACGCGGATAATTGGTATAAAATCGGAAAATCAGGTGGATACTATTCCCAGAAGAAGCTGAAAGGGAGTTGGAAGGATGCGAAAAACCAACAGTATCCGCCTGATTTTTGTACTGGGCGCCGTCCTGTGCTGCGGGGCCTATGGCGGAGGATATTATTATATGCAGCAGCAGAGGCAGGAGCCGCAGCCCCAGGCAGCAGAGCAGATCCTTGCGGAGGATGAAAATGAGATCATGGAGAGCGGCACCGTGGTGCTGCCCTATGAGTACATTCTGAAGGAAGAGGACGGCTTTGTGGCCGTTTACTATGCGGACGGCGAAACCCTGTATGACAATACGGCCATTGTGGTAGAGCAGCTTCCCGGGCGGCTGCAGGCGGAGATCCGCGCAGGCAAGCAGATCAGCAATGAAACGGAGCTCTACAATTTTCTTGAGAATTACAGCAGCTAAATATTCTTGACGTTTTTTAAAAGGGTATGATATACTTTGTTAGAAATGGGGGCAAGGCTATGAGAAATAATTTTTCCCTTAACGGAAGCAAGACCGTACTGGTCTATGCCATTGCTGTGCTTTATGTGGTGCTTGGGCTGGCGTTTCTATGTATTCCCCAGCTTGAGGCCATGCATTTGTGTTATCTGTTGGCCATCTGCCTGATTTTGCTGGGGGTGGTCCGGATTGCGGAATATTTTATCCGGGAATCCTACCAGAACAGCGCCCAATACGGCTTTTCCGTAGGCGTTGTGGCGATTATTCTTGGGATTTGCGCCATTGTCCGGGTAGAGCAGTTTGTCAGCGTGTTCCACATATTTCTTGGAATCGGAATCCTGCTTACAGCGGTAATCAAGCTGCAGCATGGGCTGGATCTTAGGGCCCTGCAGGCAGGAGGCTATCTGTGGGTTCTCATTGTGGCAGTTGTGATGATCCTGGCTGCCTCGGTGGTGCTGTTTGACCCCTTTTCCGATGAGGATCTTAAGAATCGGGTTACATATATGATTATGATTGGGGACGGCCTGCTGACAGTCGTCAGCACCACCTACCTGCTGATCTGTGTCCGCCGGTATCACAGGAATGCTGACAGGGCGGATGCTGCGGCAGTTAAGATTGTGGAGGCAGAGGTTTTGGAGGCAGGAGAGAGCGGAACAGACAGCGGGGAATACCATGCAAAGCTATGATGTTATTGTGGTGGGCGCAGGGGCCTCCGGGATGATGGCTGCCATCAGCGCGGCCCGTACCGGCGCCCGGACAGCCCTTTTGGAGCATATGCCGGAGGCCGGAAGGAAGCTGCTGTCCACCGGAAACGGAAAATGCAATTTTACCAATCAGGTGCAGGGGGTACAGTATTACAGAGGCGGCGACCCTGCTTTTGTGCTGCCTGTCTTTGCGCAATTCGGGGTTACGGATACCCTGAATTTTTTTGAGGAGATTGGGGTCTGGTGGAAGGAAAAGCGGGGCGGTTATATTTATCCGGCCAACGAACAGGCCTCCACGGTTCGGGACTGCCTTCTGTTGGAGCTTGCCCACCAGAAGGTGGAGCTGTTCTGCGGCATTGGGATTCGGGCCATCAAAAAACAAAAAGGCACCTTTTTCTTTGACACAAAGCAGGGGGGCTTTTGCGCCGGCTGTTGTGTGCTTGCCACAGGCGGCAAGGCGGCCAAAAAAACAGGGAGTGACGGAAGCGGCATTCCATATGTGGTAGGATTCTGTCATCCGGTGTCAGATTTTGTGCCTGCCCTTGTCCAATTGCAGGGAAAACAGTCATTTTTGAAAGAGCTTGCAGGAATCCGTGCAGAGGGAACCTTGTCTCTTTATGTAGATGGCACAAAAACAGTGTCGGATACAGGCGAGATTCAGCTGACGGATTTCGGGGTTTCCGGAATTCCTGCCTTCCAGGTGAGCCGCTATGCCCTGACAGCCCTTCGGGAGGGAAAGCAGGTGCTGGCAGAGCTGGATTTTGTGCCCCAGGCGTCCGATCAGGAGCTGGCTGGGGCCTTTGCCCGACAGAGGAAGCGCGCCCCCAGGCGCCAGGCGGCGGACTGGGTGAAGGGCGTGGTCAACAGCCGCCTTGGGCCGGTGCTGCTGCGCCAGGCAGGGATTGATCCGAGACACCCCCTGGAGCGTCTCTATGAACAGCAGCAGCAGCGGCTGTTTGAGGAGCTGAAGCGCCTTCGGATTCCCATTATCGGAAGCAAGTCCTTTGATTTCGCACAGGCCTGCGCCGGCGGCGTGCTGACCGGGGAGGTATCCCCGGATACCATGGAATCAAGGCTGGTGCCAGGGCTGTATTTTGCCGGGGAGCTGTTGGATATTGACGGCATGTGCGGCGGCTATAACCTGCAGTGGGCCTGGAGCAGCGGCTGGGTTGCCGGCCTTCACAGCGGAAGAGCCGGCGGGAAGAGGAGAGAGAGCAGATGATTCGCATACAACAGCTGAAGCTGCCGGTGGGCCACACGGAAGAGGAGCTCCTGCAGAGAATGGCAAAGCACTTGCGGCTGTCCTTGGAGGCATTTCAGAAACAGGCGGTCCGCTGGGAAATCGCTAAACGCTCCATTGATGCCAGGAAGAAGCAGGATGTGCACTATGTATATGCCATAGATGTGGAGCTTGCAAATGAGAAGCAGATCCTGCGAAAGGTTGACAGTAAAAATATTATGTCAACCAACCCGGAAACGTATCGCCTGCCCCCCTGCGGAAGCCGGCCCCTCAATGACCCGCCGGTGGTGGTGGGAGCCGGACCGGCAGGCCTGTTCTGCGGACTGCTGCTGGCGAGGGCGGGGTATCGTCCGGTACTCATAGAACGCGGCCAGGATGTGCAAAGCCGGAAGGCCAGCGTGGACCGGTTCTGGCAGACCGGGGAGCTTGACCCTTCCTCCAATGTGCAGTTTGGGGAGGGAGGCGCAGGGACCTTTTCCGACGGGAAGCTGAACACTCTGGTGAAGGATGTGAAGGGCAGAAGCCGCTTTGTTCTGAAAACCTTTGTGGAGTTCGGGGCCCCGGAGGAGATTCTCTATGACAGCAAGCCCCATATCGGGACGGATATCCTGTTGGAGGTGGTGGAACGGATCCGGGAGGAAATTATCTCCCTGGGGGGCCAGGTGCTGTTTGAGACCTGTCTGACAGGCTTCTGCTGGGAGCAGGGGCGTCTTGCGGGCCTGTGGTGCAGCCAAAGGGGTGCGTCTGTCCGCATTCCGGCCAGGGCGGCAGTGCTGGCCATTGGTCACAGCGCCAGGGATACCTTTGAGCTTCTCCAGGCCGAGGGCTTTCCCATGGAGGCCAAGGCCTTTGCCGTAGGGCTGCGGGTGGAGCATCCCCAGCAGATGATCAGCGAAGGCCAGTATGGAGAGGCGGCAGGGAAGCTGCCTCCGGCGCCCTACAAGGTGACTGCCAGCCTTGCGGATGGCCGGGGGGTGTATTCCTTCTGCATGTGCCCGGGAGGCTATGTGGTGAATGCCTCCTCTGAGCCCGGGGGCCTGGCTGTCAATGGCATGAGCTACAGCAGGCGGGACAGCGGCAATGCCAACAGTGCCATCATTGTATCCGTGACGCCAAGGGACTTTGGCGGGGAGGGTGCTCTTGCCGGAATCTATTTTCAGCGGAGGCTGGAGCAGCGGGCCTTTGCCCTGGGGGGCGGACGGATTCCCCAGCAGCTGCTATGCGATTTTGAGGCAGGGCGAAGCAGCGCCGCCTACGGCGGATTTGACAGCTGTACCAGGGGGGAGCGGGGCTTTGCGCCTCTGCATACCCTGTTTCCGGAAGCCATTTCCCAGTCCTTTCTTCTGGGGATGCATCAGTTTGCAAGGCGGATCCCGGGCTTTGACCGCCCGGACTGCATCCTGTCCGGGGTGGAGAGCAGGACCTCATCCCCGGTGCGCATTCTCAGAAATGAAGGGCTGGAGAGCCAAAGGAGCGGGATCTATCCCTGCGGGGAGGGGGCCGGATACGCCGGAGGCATCATGTCCGCCGCCATGGACGGCATGAAGGTGGCGGAAGCTTTGATTGGAACATACCGAATGAATTCGCAGCAGAAAATGTACCATCAGAAAATGTACCATTAGGAAGGAAGAGGGATTGTGGCAGAACTGACACCCATGATGCAGAAGTATCTGGAGACAAAGGAGCAGTATCCGGGCTGTATTTTATTTTACCGTCTGGGGGACTTTTACGAAATGTTTTTTGAGGATGCAAAGACTGCCTCCAAGGAGCTGGAGATCACCCTTACCAGCAAAAACTGCGGCATGGAGGAGCGGGCGCCCATGTGCGGCGTTCCCTACCATGCGGTGGAGGGCTATCTGAACAAGCTGGTAGCCAAGGGCTACAAGGTGGCCATCTGCGAACAGGTGGAGGACCCGAAGCTGGCCAAGGGGCTGGTCCGGCGGGAAGTGGTGCGGGTGGTGACCCCCGGCACCAACCTGAATACCCAGGCGCTGGACGAATCCAGGAACAATTTCATCATGTGTATTGTATACATGGAGGACCGCTATGGCGTATCCACGGCAGACGTGTCCACCGGGGAATATTATGTCACGGAGCTGGACAGCGAGCGGAAGCTTCTGGATGAGATTTTTCGGTTCTCGCCGGCAGAGATTGTCAGCAATGAGGCCTTTTGCATGAGCGGGGTGGAGCTGGAGGAGCTGAAAAACCGTTTGCATATTGCAGCCTATTCCCTGGATTCCTGGTATTTCAGCGATGAGACGGCCCAGAATGTCTTAAAGGAGCATTTCAAGGTGTCCAGCCTGGAGGGGCTTGGGCTTACGGACTACAACTGCGGAGCCATTGCCGCGGGGGCTCTGTTAAAATATCTCTACGAGACCCAGAAAACCTCCCTGGAGCATTTGTCTCACCTGCAGCTGTATACCACCGGAAAATATATGATTATCGACAGCTTTACCAGGCGCAACCTGGAGCTGGTGGAGACCCTTCGGGAGAAGCAGAAGCGGGGCTCCCTGCTGTGGGTGCTGGACAAGACCAGGACAGCCATGGGCGCCAGGCTTCTAAGGAGCTATGTGGAGCAGCCCCTGATTGAGAAAAGGGCCATTGAGATGCGCCAGGATGCGGTGGAGGAGCTAAGAGAGCAGGCCGTGAACCGGGAGGAGCTGCGGGAGTACCTGAATTCCATCTATGATTTGGAGCGGCTGGTGAGCCGTGTTACATACCAGACAGCCAATCCCAGGGACATGATTGCCTTTAAGAGCTCCATGGCCATGCTTCCGCCCATCCGGCAGCTGCTGGAGGAATTCAAAAGCCAACAGCTTCAGGAAATCATGGAGGAGCTGGACACCCTGGAGGACCTGTATCAGCTGATCGCCGAGGCCATTTTGGAGGAGCCTCCCATCACGGTCCATGATGGCGGCATCTTAAAGGACGGCTACCATGAGGAGGTGGACAAGCTTAGAAGCGCCAAGACTGAGGGCAAGACCTGGCTCATGGAGCTGGAGACCAAGGAGCGGGAGAAGACAGGCATCAAGAATCTTCGGATTCGCTACAATAAGGTGTTCGGCTATTATCTGGAGGTGACCAATTCCTTTAAGGACCAGGTTCCGGATACCTATATCCGCAAGCAGACCCTGGCCAATGCGGAGCGCTACATTACGCCGGAGCTCAAGGAGCTGGAGGACATTATCCTGGGGGCGGAGGACCGGCTGGTGGCCCTGGAATATGAGCTTTACCGTGAGCTGCGGGAGCGGATCGCCGGGGAGATCCTGCGAATCCAGAAAACGGCCCGGGCAGTGGCCCGGCTGGATGTATTTGCCTCCCTGGCCCTGGTGGCAGAGCGGAACAATTACTGCAGGCCCAAGATCAACGAAAAGGGGGTCATTGACATCAAAAACGGCCGCCATCCGGTGGTGGAGCAGATGATTTCCAATGATATGTTCATTGCCAATGACACCTACCTGGACAATCAGGACCAGCGGATCTCCATCATCACCGGGCCAAACATGGCCGGCAAGTCCACCTATATGCGCCAGAGCGCCCTGATTGTGCTGATGGCCCAGATCGGAAGCTTTGTGCCTGCCGCAGAGGCCAACATCGGGATTGTGGACCGAATCTTTACCCGGGTGGGGGCCTCCGACGATCTGGCCTCCGGCCAGAGTACCTTTATGGTGGAGATGACGGAGGTGGCCAATATCCTGCGGAACGCCACGCCAAAAAGCCTGCTGATCTTAGATGAGATCGGCCGGGGCACCAGCACCTTTGACGGCCTGTCCATTGCCTGGGCCGTGGTGGAGTACATCAGTAACCCCAAGATGCTGGGGGCCAAAACCTTGTTTGCCACCCACTACCATGAGCTGACGGAGCTGGAGGGCAAGCTTTCCAATGTGAACAATTACTGCATTGCAGTGAAGGAAAAGGGGGACGATATCGTATTCCTGCGAAAGATCGTTCCCGGCGGTGCGGACCGCAGCTATGGGATCCAGGTGGCCAAGCTGGCCGGGGTGCCGGAGCTTGTCATTGACCGGGCTAAGGTGATTGCCCAGGAGCTGAGCCAGCAGGATATTTCCGAGGCTGTCAGCCATATTGCCGTGGAGCTGTCCGGTTCCGGGGCCCAAAAACCGCCGAAAAAGAAAAAGGAGAAGCTGGATGAGGTGGATATCAGTCAGATCTCCCTCTTTGATACCGTGAAGGATGATGACATCATCGCAGAGCTTCGGGAGCTGGATCTTGGAAATCTCACTCCCATTGACGCCCTGAACAAGCTGTTCCAGATTCAGAACAAGATCCGGAACCGCTGGTAGGGCGGGAGGCTTAGGATTTGGGAATGGCTAAGAGGCCTTCCCGGAAAAGGAGCAGTACATGCCGCAGATTGAATTGCTGGATCAGCAGACCATAGACAAGATTGCCGCCGGAGAGGTGGTGGACCGGCCCTCCTCCGTGGTGAAGGAGCTGGTGGAGAATGCCATTGACGCCCAGGCCACGGCTGTGACCGTGGAGATCAAGGAGGGGGGCATTGCCCTGATCCGGATTACCGACAACGGCTGCGGCATGGAAAAGAGCCAGGTCCCCCTGGCCTTTTTGCGGCATTCCACCAGCAAGATCCGCTCAGTGGAGGATCTGCTTCGGGTATCCTCCCTGGGGTTTCGGGGGGAGGCTCTCTCCAGCATTGCAGCGGTGGCCCAGGTGGAGCTTATTACCAAGACCTGCTCCGGCATCAGCGGCCTGCGCTATGTCATTGAGGGGGGACGGGAGGTATCCAGCGAGGAGATCGGGGCTCCGGAGGGCACCACCTTTCTGGTGCGGAACCTGTTCTACAATACCCCTGCCCGGAAGAAATTTTTAAAAACAGCCCCCACGGAGGCCGGCTATATCTCGGATCTGATGGAGCACATGGCCCTGTCCCACCCGGAGGTTTCCTTCAAATTCATTGCCAATGGCCAGGTGAAGCTGCACACCTCCGGCAATTCCAACCTGAAGGAGGTCATTTATCATATTTACGGCCGGGAAATTGCCGCCAATCTGCTGCCCATCCGCCGGGAATTTGCGTCCTTTTCGGTGGAGGGCTTTCTGGGGAAGCCCCTGATTTCCAGGGGGAACCGGAATTATGAAAATTATTTTATCAATGGCCGCTATGTCAAAAGCAGCCTTCTGGCCAAGAGCATTGAGGAGGGCTACCGCTCCTTTACCATGCAGCACAAATATCCCTTTACGGTGCTGCAGCTGTCCATGCCGGGGGACCAGATTGACGTCAATGTCCATCCCGCCAAGATGGAGCTTCGGTTCTCCAACCAGGAGCAGATCTACGAGGACTTAAGCGGGGCCATCCGGGAGGCCATCAATGAGAGCGAGCTGGTCTATCAGGCCGGCCTTACGGACCGGAAACGGGAAGCAAAAAGAGAGCAGGAGGAGTGGAACCGGCAGGCGAAGAGTGCGCCGGAGCCCTTTGAGCGGAACCGGCTGAAGCAGCTGCAGCAGAGCGTGCACAGGGACAGCCCCTATGAGCCGAAATACCAGAGGCAGCAGGCAGCGGAGCTGGCGGCAGAGCCGAGGGCTTCCTACCATGCCAGACAGCCGCTGCCGCAAGAAGGCG
Source organism: uncultured Lachnospiraceae bacterium (assembly GCA_910588285.1). GTDB lineage: Bacteria > Bacillota > Clostridia > Lachnospirales > Lachnospiraceae > 14-2. Next base: position 20,861 of record CAJUQB010000051.1, on the reverse strand, counting down.
TGCAGGCGGCCGGTAGTGCTTTGCCGGATGCCAAACAGCCGCTGACATCGGAAAGCGTGCAGGCGGCCGGCAGTGTGCCGCCGGATGCCAGGCAGCCGCTGACATCGGAAAGCGTGCAGGCGGCCGGCAGTGCGCAGCTGGATGCCAACCAACAGCTGACAACGGAAAGCGTGCAGGCGGCCGGCAGCCCGCCGCCAGAACACGCAGGCCCGCGAAAGCTTCTTGCGCCGGAGAGCGTGAAATACCACAAGATCATCGGCCAGGTCTTTGACACCTACTGGCTGGTGCAGATGGAGGACAAGCTCTACATCATTGACCAGCATGCGGCCCACGAAAAGGTGCTCTACGAGCGCACGATGGCTTCCCTTCAAAATCGGGAATACACATCCCAGGCCATCTTTCCCCCAATGCTCCTGTCCCTGTCCATGCAGGAGGAGGAGCTGTTAAAAAAATATCAATCCTATTTTGAACAGCTGGGCTTTGTGATCGAACCCTTCGGCGGGCGGGAGTATGCCGTCACCTCCATGCCGGCCAACCTCTTTGACATCAACGGCCAGGAGCTGATGATCGAGCTGCTGGACGGGCTGGGGGAGATACGGGGGAAGGAGACGCCCCAGATTTTGCTGGAGAAGGTGGCCTCCATGTCCTGTAAGGCAGCGGTGAAGGGCAATCAGAGGCTCTCCCAGGGGGAGCTTCTGGCCCTGATCGAGGAGCTTCTGACCCTGGAGAATCCCTACCATTGCCCCCACGGACGGCCCACCATCATTTCCATGACCAGATATGAGCTGGAGAAAAAGTTCAAGCGGGTATAAATGACAGACAAGGCAGGTGTTGCAGATGAAACCACCCTTATTGATATTGACAGGCCCTACGGCAGTGGGGAAAACCGAGCTGTCCATTTTGCTGGCCAGGGCCGTGAAGGGCTCTGTGATCTCTGCGGATTCCATGCAGGTTTACCGCCATATGGATATCGGCTCCGCCAAGATCCGTCCGGAGGAAATGGGCGGGATCCCTCATTACCTCATTGACATGCTGGAGCCCTGGGAAGAATTTCATGTGGTGCGGTTCCAGGAGCTGGCCAGGGCCGCCATGAAGGAGATCTATCAAGCCGGGCGCATCCCCATTATCACCGGGGGAACAGGCTTCTACATCCAGGCTCTCTTGTATGGCATAGATTTCACAGAGGAGCCCCAGGACAGCGCATACCGCAGGGAGCTCGCGGTGCTGTCCGATGTCCGGGGCGGAGCGTATCTCCACGACATGCTCCGCAGGGTGGATCCAAAGGCAGCTGAGCAGATCCATGCCAACAATATCAAGCGGGTGATACGGGCCCTGGAATACCATCATCTCACCGGAGGCAGAATCTCAGAGCATAACGAAAGCCAGCGGCAGAAGGAATCCCCCTATCGGTTCTGCTATTTTGTGCTCAATGACAGCCGGGAGCAGCTCTACCAGCGGATTGACCAACGGGTGGATCAGATGGTGGAGGCAGGGCTGGTGGCGGAGGTGCAGGCCCTGCAGGAAATGGGCTGTACCAGGGACATGGTAGCCATGCAGGGACTGGGCTATAAGGAAATGCTGGACTACCTGGACGGAGCCCTCACCCTTCCGGAGGCAGTCTACCGGATCAAGCGGGACAGCCGCCATTTTGCCAAGCGGCAGCTGACCTGGTTTCGCCGGGAGCGGGATGTCATCTGGATAAATAAGCCGGATTTTGGATATGATAAGGAAAAAATGATTGCCTTTATGGAACAAAAAATGACAGAAAACAAGCTGGAACTCTAAATATAATAATCATACCCTGCAAGATACCAAACAGGCAGGGCAGTACGAATGAAAGGCGACACCATGAGAGAACAATATCAAAGGCTTGGAATCAGCCAGCCGGTCTACCAGTACGGAGCCGAAATCGAAGCATCCCTGAAGGAGCGGTTTGCCCGGATGGACGAGACTGCGGAATACAATCAGCTGAAGGTGATACAGGCCATGCAGAAGCACCGGGTCAGTGCGGAGTGCTTCATGGCCACCAATGGCTACGGCTACAATGATCTGGGCCGGGATACCTTGGAGGAGGTCTATGCCAGCTGCTTCTGCGGGGATGCCGCCCTGGTGCGTCCCCAGATCACCTGCGGGACCCACGCCCTGGCCCTGGCCCTTCTGTCCAATCTGCGGCCCGGGGACGAGCTGCTGTCCCCGGTGGGCAAGCCCTATGACACCCTGGAGGAGATCATAGGCATCCGGCCCTCCAGAGGCTCCCTTGCGGAATACGGCATTACCTACCGCCAGGTGGAGCTGCTGGCGGATGGCAGCTTTGATTACGAAGGGATCCGAAATGCCATCAATGACCGCACCCGGCTGGTGACCATCCAGCGCTCAAAGGGCTATCAGACCCGCCCCACCTTTTCCGTGGAGCAGATCGGTGCGCTCACTGCCTTTGTAAAATCCGTCAATCCCAAGGTGCTTGTGATGGTGGACAACTGCTACGGGGAATTCGTGGAACGCCGGGAGCCGTTGGAGGTGGGCGCAGATATGATGGTCGGCTCCCTGATCAAGAATCCCGGCGGCGGCCTTGCCCCCATCGGCGGGTACATTGTGGGGAAGCGGGAATGCGTGGAAAACGCCGCTTACCGGCTGACTGCGCCGGGCCTTGGCAAGGAGGTGGGCGCATCCCTTGGGGTGATGCAGTCCTTTTACCAGGGACTGTTTCTGGCGCCCGTGGTGACGGCCGGCGCCCTGAAGGGAGCCGTGTTTGCGGCCAATGTCTATGAAAGGCTTGGCTTTCCGGTGATTCCAAACGGGTCCGAGTCCCGTCATGACATCATTCAGGCAGTAACCCTGAACACCCCCCAGGGGCTGACTGCATTCTGCGAAGGGATCCAGGCAGCGGCTCCGGTGGACAGCTATGTAACGCCGGAGCCCTGGGACATGCCGGGCTATGACTGCCCGGTGATTATGGCAGCAGGAGCCTTTGTCCAGGGCTCCTCCATAGAGCTGTCTGCCGACGGGCCTCTGCGGCCGCCCTATGCAGTGTATTTCCAGGGAGGGCTGACCTGGTATCATGCAAAGCTTGGTATTTTGATGTCCCTGCAGAAGCTGTATGAGGCCGGACTGGTCAGCCTGTAATGTCTGAAATCGGAACCGGCCCGGGGCCTTTACAAAAGCAAAACAACTTATTTAAAGATTTTAGAGCATTTTAAGAAATAAAACGTGTACAATAGATATGATATGTGATAAAATAAAATGTAAAAACTTTTTCTTTTGTGAATGAGCCTGCGGGCCAGAGAGTGGAAAGGAAGAGTATGGAATTACACTATCGTATGAGAGAACTGCCGGATTCTGAGCGCCCCTATGAGCGCTGCCAGCAATACGGCGCGGAGGTACTTTCTGATGCTGAGCTTCTTGCTGTGATCTTAAGAACCGGAAACCGGAACTGCTCCGCCCTGCAGCTGGCCCAGAATATTTTATGCCTGGGCCAGCAACGCCTGCTGAATCTGCACCAGCTGTCTGTGGAAGACTTGCAAAGCCTTCCCGGAATCGGCAAGGTGAAGGCCCTGCAGCTGAAGTGCGTGGCCGAGCTCTCCAAGCGGATGGCTGCCGCCTGCTATCAGCGGGCCCTTACGGTGGACAGCCCAGAGACACTGGCCGGTTACTACATGGAGCGCTTCCGCCATGAGCCCAGGGAGCAGCTTCTTCTGGCCATGTTTGATACCAGGAACCGTCTGCTGGCAGATCAGGTGCTGTCAGTGGGCACAGTCAATGCCTCTCTGGTCTCCCCCAGGGAGATTTTCCAAAGGGCATTGCAGAGCCGGGCCGTGCATATCGTGCTGCTCCATAACCACCCGGGGGGAGACCCCGCGCCCAGCCGGGAGGATATCCGGGTAACGGAGCGGATCCGGGAGGCCGGCGAGCTGCTTGGCATTATGCTGACCGATCACATCATCATTGGAGATAACCGGTATTTCAGCTTTCGAGAAAAGGAAATACTAAACTGAGAGGAACAAAAGTATGGGAAATAATGTGTATGGAATTGATTTGGGAACCTGTAATCTGAAGATTTTCTGCAAGGCTACCGGCAAGGTAATCAATGAGAAGAATACCGTTGCCATTGTCAACAAGAACCAGCTGTATGCCTTTGGAGACGATGCCTATGCCATGTACGAGAAGGCGCCGGAGTCCATCCAGGTGTCCTTTCCGGTTATCAACGGCGTGATTGCAGATTATAACAACATGCAGACCATGATCGCAGAATTGATGGAAAAGTACGCGAAGAACCATATTAAAGGCGCAGAGTTTGTGATTGCGGTTCCTACGGACATCACAGAGGTAGAGAAAAAGGCCTTCTTTGACCTGTTTTACAAGAGCCGGTTCAAGCCGAGAAGCGTACTCCTGTGCGAAAAGCCCATTGCAGATGCAGTGGGGCTGGATCTGGATGTGAATTCGCCCACCGGCTACATGATCGTCAATATCGGCGCCGACACCACTGAGATCTCCGTCATCTCTCTGGGGGGTCTTGTGCTCAGCGAGCTTTTGCATTTCGGAGGCAAGCGCCTGGACGAATCCATCATGAGCCATCTGAAGCGGCAGTACAGCCTGGTCATCGGAGAGAAGACCGCCTGCTTTCTGAAGGAGGAGCTGGGCTGCGCCATTCCCGAGGCGGAGGAGAAGACGGCTACCATCGTGGGACGGGACGTGGTAAGCGGGCTGCCGGTGGAGATGGAGATTACCACCAGCATTGTGTATGAGGCCATCAAGGAGAGCCTGGCCAGCATCTGCACCTCCATCAAGATGATTCTGGAGCGGACGCCGCCGGAGCTTGCCAGGGATATTATCCATTCCGGCATTTATCTCACCGGAGGCGCCTCACAGATCAGCTGCCTGGACCGGCTGTTTGCCGACACCACCAATATCCGTGTGAATCTCTGCGAATATCCGGAGGAGAGTGCGGTCCGCGGCCTGAACAAGATCGTCTCCGAAGAGAAGTTCAAAAAGCTGGCCTTTAGCATGAAAACCATTATTTTCCGCTAAAGAAATGATAATTAAGATAGAGGTATTGCAGTGAAGGTAAAACGTAAATCCAAATTCCATATCCCCACCAGATATATTCTGCTGATACTGACCTGTCTGTGCGTTGTGCTGTTATTTTTGAGCCAGGCCCTGAAGCTGCCTACCGGCCCCTTAAATACCGTGGCTGGGTACATCTTTGTCCCCATGCAGAAGGGAATCAGTACTGCGGGCAGCTGGCTTGCGGACAAGGCGGACAACCTGAAGTCCCTTCAGAAGGTCCAGAAGGAGAACGAGGAGCTGCGGGCTCTGGTGGCAGAGCTTGAGACACAGCTGAACACCGTGAAGCTGGAGCAGACAGAGCTGCAGACACTGCGGGAATTATGGGAATTAGACCAGAAGTACCCGGGTTATGAGAAGGTGGGGGCAAGGGTCATCAGCAGGGGAAGCGGCAACTGGTTTTCCACCTTTTTGATCGACAAGGGTTCCAAGGACGGGATTGAGCCGGATATGAATGTCATTGCCGGAAGCGGCCTGGTGGGAATTGTGACGGAGGTGGGCCCCAATTATGCCAGGGTGCGCTCCATCATCGACGATACCAGCAATATCAGCGGCGCGGCCCTTAGCACACAGGATTACTGCGTGGTCAGCGGCAACCTGATTTCCATGAATAAGGATCAGGTCATTGAATTCGCAGAGTTAAGCTGTCCGGAGGAGGTTTCCATTGAGCCGGGCGAGCAGATTGTCACCTCCAACATCAGCGACAAATATCTCCCGGGCATCCTGATTGGCTACGTTCAGACCGTTGAGCCGGATACCAATCACCTGACCTGCTCCGGCACCATTACGCCGGCAGTTGATTTTGCACATCTGGAGGAAGTGCTTGTGATTCTGGAGAAGAAGCAGCAGGCCCAATAACAGACGGACATTTTTTATATAGATTGGATATAGGATTGTAATTATGAAACGGAAAATAGTGGTGTTTTTGATCATTGCCATATGCTTTTTGCTACAGAGTACGCTGTTTCAGGCATTATCCTTTGCCTCCATATCGCCCAATCTGCTGGTTGTGGTGACCTCCTCCTTTGGCTTTATGCGGGGACGGAAGGAGGGCATGTGGATCGGTTTTTTCTGCGGCCTGCTCCTTGATATTTTCTTTGGGCCGGTCATTGGCCTGTATGCATTGATCTATATGTACATCGGATATCTCAACGGGATGTCCCGCAAGCGTTTTTTTCCGGAGGAGATCCGGCTCCCGCTGATTATGATCTCTGTCAGCGACCTGGCCTGTAACCTGCTGACCTACCTGCTGCTGTTCTTTATGCGGGGACGGTTCCGGATCGGATACTATTTTCTTCATATTATGCTGCCTGAACTGGTGTATACGATTCTGATCACCGTATTTTTGTATTATATGATCTTAAGGATCAACCAGAAGCTGGAAGCAACCGAAAAAAGGAGTGCAAGCAAATTTGTTTGAATCAATCAAAAATGTCGCCAAAAGAATTATAACATCCAGGCTGTTTGTGCTTGCATTGCTTATGATCCTTCTGTTCGGCGTTCTTCTGCAGCGGGTGTTTACCCTGCAGATTGTCAATGGCAAGGAATATGCGGACAAATATACCCTGATGCTGGAGAAGGAGCGCACCACCAACGGAACCAGAGGGATTATCTATGACCGCAACGGGATTCCTCTGGCCTACAATGAGCTGTCCTATACCGTGACCCTGGAGGACAGCGGCCATTATTCCAATGACAAGAGCAAGAATGCGAAGCTGAATGCGGAGATTTATGAGATCCTGACCATTCTGGAGGGGAACGGGGACGAGCTGTATAACAGCTTTGCCCTGCAGATGGCTGCTGACGGAACACTTTCCTTCAATGTGGAGGGGACGAACCTGAAGCGCTTCCTGGCGGATGTCTATGGCTACAGCAAGATTGAGGACATGTCTAAAAACACCAACAAGCTGGGATATTCGGAGGCAGAGGCCACCCCCCAGCAGGTATTTGAATACCTGCGCAGCGACAATAAGTTCGGGATCCGCCTGGAGGGCGTGGATACCCCCACCAAGGACGATGAAAAATACGGGCAGCTCTTTTTTTCCATGGAGGATGCCTACAAGATCCTGACGGTCCGGTATTCCCTGGGGCAGAATGCCTACCAGAAATATATCCAGACTACCGTTGCCACAGATATCTGCCAGGAATCCGTGGCTGCCATCAAGGAGAATTCCGACCATCTGGAGGGTGTGGAGATTTCCGAGGATACCATCCGCCGCTATGCGGACAGCGTATATTTTTCCCATCTGATCGGCTACACCGGCAAGATCTCCCAGGAGGAATACGATGAGCTGGTGAAGGAGAATGAGGATTACACCCTGACGGATATTGTGGGGAAATCCGGAATCGAGAAGGAGATGGAGACGGTCCTGCAGGGAAGCAAGGGGCATGAGCTGTTTTACAAGGATAATATGGGACGCATTGTGGAGATGCGGGATTATATTGAGGCGGAATCCGGAAACGACGTGTATCTCTCCATTGACCATGATCTGCAGATTGCGGTCTATAAGCTGCTGGAGCAGGAGATTGCCGGGATTGTGTATTCCCAGATCGAGAATATCAAGGAATACGACGGCGGCTCCGCTTCCTCGGATATCCTGATTCCCATTGACGATGTGTATTATGCGTTATTTAATAACAATATCATTGATTACGAAGCCTTCAGCCTGCCGGGGGCAAGCCCGGTGGAACAGGCGATTTATCAGCAGTTTGAGCAAAAGCTTGCCGATGTCACCAGCCAGATTATGGCCCAGTTGAATGCTGCAGCCCCCATAAGCTATGGGGATTTGGAGGAGGAGCAGCAGTTCTATATGAGCTATATCCGCAGCATGCTCAGCGAGAACCAGGTTCTGGTGGATGCCTCCATTGACACGGAGGACGAGGTATATAAGGACTGGAAGAATGACAGGACCAGCCTGGCCGAGTACCTGCGCCATGCCATTTCGGAGGAATGGATTGACATCACTCAATTTGAAACTGACTCCAAATATTCCGATTCTCTGGAGATTTATGACGCCCTGTTAAATTATATTCAGGAGGAGCTTCAGACAGACCGCAATTTCCATAAGCGGCTCTACAAATACATGATTCGGGAGGAGCTTATAAGCGGCAGCCAGATCTGCCAGGTTCTTTTTGACCAGGAGATTTTGGCCAGGGATGATGAGACCTATCAGGGGCTGGCCAACGGAACCGTTGACGATTATTCCTTTATGCGGGAAAAGATCAAAAACCTGGAGATCACGCCTGCACAGCTGGCGCTGGATCCCTGTACCGGCTCCTGCGTTATCATTGACAGCAGAAGCGGGGACCTTCTGGCCTGTGTGTCCTATCCGGGCTACGATACCAACCGGCTGGCCAACAATATGGATAATGATTATTTTAACAGCCTGCGGGTGGATCTGACCTCCCCCATGTACAGCAATGCCACCCAGCAGCGGACGGCGCCGGGTTCCACCTTTAAGCCGGTGGTGGCGGTAGCAGCCCTGACCGAGGGAATCATTGATACCACCACCCTCATTGAGGATAAGGGCAAGTTTGAGCTGGTGCAGGACGGCCCCACATGCTGGATCTACCCGACGGGCAGTACCCATGGCCAGATCAATGTGAGCGAGGCCATCCGGGATTCCTGCAATTATTTCTTCTACACCCTGGGCTATAATATGAGCCTTGTGGGAGATACCTATCAGGAGAGCAAGGGTCTTGAGACCTTGACCAAATATGCCAAACTGTTCGGCCTGGGGGACAATACCGGCATCGAGGTGCCGGAGAATGAACCCAAGATTTCCGACGAGTTCCCCATCACCACAGCCATCGGACAGGCCAATAACGACTATACCACCTCCGAGCTGGCCCGCTATGTGACTGCCATTGCCAACAGGGGCACCGTGTACCGGCTGACGCTGCTGGACAAGGTGACGGACAGCAGCGGCAAGGTGATTCAGGATTACGGCCCCAAGGTGGACCATACCATGGATACCATTGCTCCCTCTACCTGGGATGCCATCCATGAGGGGATGCGGATGGTGGTGGAGAACAGCTCCACCCTGCGGGGGCTTTCGGAGCAGCTTCCCGCTGCCGGCAAGACCGGTACGGCCCAGCAGGTGGCCAACCGGCCCAATCATGCGCTTTTTATCGGCTATGCGCCTTACGACCAGCCGGAGATTGCCCTTGCCACCCGTATTGCCTACGGATATACCTCTGCCAATGCGGCCAGGGTGTCCAGAAGTGTATTTGAATATTATTTCCATCTGAAGGATGAGAGCGAGCTGCTGACCGGACAGGCCCAGGAGGTTGGACAGAACGCCAACAGTTTTACGGATTAGGAGGAAGCTCTATGTCACAGAATGTTATCTTAAAAAGCAATAAATACGGGATCAATCTGATTCTGAATGAAGACATTGCCTTTGATGAGCTGCTTGCTGCTGTTGCAGAGAAGTTCCGGGAGGCAGGGGGGTTCTTCAAGGATGCGAAGATGGCATTGTCCTTTGAGGGGCGGCAGCTTTCTGCTGCCCAGGAGCAGCAGATTATAGATACGATCAGTGAGAACAGTAATGTTTCCATTGTCTGCATTGTAGAAAATGACGCCATACGGGAACAGATTCTCAAGGGCCTGCTGGAGGGCCCTCCGGAGGATGCCTGCAGCACCGGCCAATTCTACAAGGGTACCCTCCGTTCCGGCCAGTTTCTGGAATGTGAGCGCAGCATTATCGTGCTGGGAGACGTCAATCCCGGAGCCAAGATTATTTCCCAGGGGAACGTTGTGATCCTGGGGGCTCTTAAGGGGAATGCCTATGCCGGCGCGGGGGGGGATAACCAGGCCTTTATCGCCGCCCTGGACATGGATCCGGTGCAGTTAAAAATTGGGGATGTGATCGGCCGCAGCGCAGACAAAGCCATGTGGTCCGGCAATAAAAAGAAAAAAAAGGCAGAGCCTGTGGTAGAGCCCCAGGTCGCCATTGTAAAAGACGACAATATCTATATTGAGCCGATTACAAAGGGTCTTTTAAATAATTTATAGTTGTTTTAGCAGGAGGAAAAGAGTATGAGCGAAGTAATAGTAATTACGTCCGGAAAGGGCGGGGTTGGAAAAACTACCACCACGGCGAATGTTGGGACGGGGTTGGCCCAGATGAACAAAAAGGTGGTATTGATTGATACAGATATCGGCCTGCGGAATCTGGACGTGGTTATGGGACTTGAGAACCGTATTGTGTACAATCTGGTGGATGTGGTTGAGGGAAACTGCAGAATGAAACAGGCTTTGATCAAGGATAAGCGGTATCCCAATCTGTTCCTGCTTCCCTCCGCCCAGACCCGGGATAAGACGGCCGTAACTCCGGAGCAGATGATGAAGCTGACCGATGAGCTGCGGGAGGAATTTGATTACATTCTGCTGGACTGCCCCGCAGGGATTGAGCAGGGCTTTAAGAATGCCATTGCAGGCGCCGACCGCGCCCTTGTGGTGACAACGCCTGAGGTCTCTGCCATTCGCGACGCTGACCGCATCATCGGCCTTCTGGAGGCCAATGAGATCCGCAGCATCCATCTGATTGTAAACCGTCTGCGGATGGATATGGTCAGCCGGGGGGATATGATGTCCATTGACGACGTGACGGAGATTCTGGCGATTAATCTGATCGGCGCGGTGCCTGACGACGAGCAGATCGTAATTTCCACCAACCAGGGCGAGCCTCTGGCCGGACGCAGCGACTCCCTGGCCGGGCAGGCTTATATGAATATTTGCCATAGACTTATGGGGGAGGACGTACCGCTTCTGGATCTGACGATAAAGAGCAGTGTGTGGTCAAAAATTGCCAGTATATTCAAAAAGAATTAGGAGGAGATCGCAATGGGATTGATGGATTTTTTTAAGAAAAAGAATTCCGGTGATATTGCCAAGGACAGGCTGAAGCTGTTGCTGATCTCTGACCGAGCCAATTGTTCACCGGATGTAATGGAAATGATAAAAAACGATATTATTCAGGTAATTTCCAAATATATGGAGATTGATGCGGAGGGACTGGATATCCAGATTACCCAGACGGAATCAGAGACCAGCAACGGGACGGTTCCGGCTCTTTATGCCAACATCCCCATCAAGGATATGCGTCATAATTCCGGAAATGTGCAAGCCTGAAATGTGCAAGCCTAAGGATTGATACAGAATGATTTTCAAGTTGTTAAAACAATATCAATATAAAAAAGTACCCTTTCGTCTGCTCCTTTACGTTATCGTGCTGAATCTGATTGGGATTGCAGTGATCGGAAGCGCCCGCGCTTCCCTGAAGCAGACGCAGATCCAGGGAATGATCCTGGGACTTGCGGCAATGCTGGTTGTTGCACTGATTGATTATTCCCTTTATATGCATTTGCAATGGCTGATCTATGCCGGGAACCTGACGCTTTTGCTTCTGGTAAAATATTCCCCCTTAGGGGACAGCGGCCTGGGGGCCCAGCGGTGGCTTGAGCTGGGAGGCTTCCGATTTCAGCCCTCGGAGGTATCCAAGCTGTGCATTATCCTGTTTTTTGCCTGGTTTTTCGGGAAGTACCACGAAAAGGTCAATTCCTTTTGGACGATTCTGGCAGCCGGAGTTTTGATTTTCATTCCCTGGTTTTTGATCCTGAAGCAGCCGGATCTGTCCACCAGTATTGTGACGGCGCTGCTCTTTTTGTCCATGATCTTCCTGGCAGAGCTAAGCTACAAGATTATTCTGCCGGTGCTGGCGGTGATTGTGCCTGCAGGCGCGATCTTCATTGCCCTGATCCTTCAGCCGGATCAGAAGATTCTGGAAGGGTTTCAGTATAATCGGATTATGGCCTGGCTGCAGCCGACCAATCCCAAGTATGCCCACACAGCCTACCAGCAGCAGAATTCCATTATGGCCATTGGCTCCGGGCAGCTCTGGGGAAAGGGGCTTAACAATGATTCGGTCTACTCGGTGAAGAACGGCAATTATCTGCCGGAGCCCCAGACAGATTTCATATTTTCTGTGGCTGGGGAGGAGCTTGGCTTTGTGGGAGCAGTGATAATTTTAGTTTTATTGTTGCTAATTGTGCTGGAATGTATTATGATTGGAAGGAGAGCAAAGGATTTGCAGGGACGGCTGATCTGCGGCGGAGTTGCCGCTCTGATCGGATTCCAGGCTGTCATCAACCTGTGCGTTGTCACAGGGCTTTTGCCCAATACCGGATTGACGCTCCCCTTTGTCAGCTATGGACTGACTTCGCTGGTCAGTCTCTATATTGCGATAGGACTAGTAGTTAATGTGGCAATTCAGCCAAATAAATATAGAAGAAGGGATGGTATACTATGAATGTGGGTTTAGTAGCACACGACTCAAAAAAGAAGCTTATGCAGAATTTTTGTATTGCATACCGGGGGATTCTATGCAAGCATAATCTGTATGCCACCGGAACAACGGGACGACTGATCGAGGAGGTGGCCAACCTGTCGATCCACAAGTATTTGGCAGGTCATCTGGGAGGATCTCAACAGCTGGGGGCACAGATTGAGCATAACCAGATTGATATGGTGATCTTTCTTCGGGATCCCCTTACGCCGAAATCTCACGAACCGGATGTGGATACGGTTGTCCGCCTGTGTGACACGTATAATATCCCGTTGGCTACTAATCTGGCGACGGCAGAGCTTCTGATTAAAGCATTGGACAGAGGAGATTTAGAGTGGCGTGAAATGTATCGTTAAAAAGCATCGGTTTATGGCAGGTATCCTGGCCCTGGCCTTTTGTATGAGCGGCTGCGGCCAGGAGATTGTGCCAGAGCAGCCTTACGGCGTCTATGCTGCGGCGGAGGCTCTGGGGATACCAGCAGCAGATTCCCTGGAACCTGATACAGCAGCGAATAAGACAGGCAGCCCGGCCTTTTTTGGGGCTTCCCTTTGTGTGGGCGGAAATACGGACCTTACTGCAGAGGGAGTGACGGATTCCCTGTCAGAGGCAGCCGGCCTCTTTGATGTGGACAATCGTGAGATCCTGTATGCCAGGAATATCCATGCGCGTCTGCATCCGGCCAGCACCACCAAGATATTAACCGCATATGTTGCCATCAAATACGGCGATTTGTCGGCAACTACCAGGGTGAGCGAAGCAGCTCTGCAGCTGGAGCAGGGCTCTTCTGTGTGCGGATTGTCGGTTGGCGATGTGATTTCTCTGGAACAGCTGCTGTACGGCCTGCTTCTGTGCAGCGGAAACGACGCGGCAATTGCCATTGCAGAGATGATCTCGGGCAGCCAGGAAGCCTTTGCAGAGCTTATGAACCAGGAAGCCCTGGCCCTTGGCGCTACCAATTCGCATTTTGTGAATTCCCATGGCCTGACCCATGAGGAGCATTATACGACGCTGTATGACCTGTATCTGATCTCCCAGGCAGCCATGGAATTCGCTCTGTTTCGGGAGATCATAGAAGCGCCCAGCTACCATGCCGCCTTTCAGAACCAGGCGGGAAAGCAGGTGACAAAGGAATGGGACACCTCCAACCAGTATCTCAAGGGGGATAAGAAGGCCCCGGAGGGCGTGACGGTCCTGGGCGGGAAAACAGGAACCACCAGTGCAGCCGGCAACTGCCTGGTTTTGTTCAGTCAGGACTCTGGGGGAGGCCTGTTTATCTCCATTGTCCTGAAGGCAGATGGCCGTGACAATCTCTATGTTCACATGAACGAGCTGCTGAAAAAAATAGAGTAAAAAATAATCGAAAATGTGATTGTATTTTCTGTAAATATGTTCTATAATTGTTTTATGAAGAGAAAATATTTTGTTCGTATTGAGCGAAAATAGAACTAGGAGGGTATTGACATGATACAGATTATTGCTGGTGAGAAGGGAAAAGGAAAAACAAAGCATTTACTGGAGCAGGTGAACAAGGCTGTGGGGACTGCCAATGGCAACATTGTTTATCTGGACAAGAGCACAAAGCACATGTATGAGCTGAGCAATAAGGTGCGCTTAATCAATGTTTCTGATTTTCCGATTTCCAATTGTGACGAGTTTTTGGGCTTCCTGAACGGAATTATTTCCCAGGATCATGACCTGGAGGCAATGTACTTAGACAGCTTCCTTACCATCTCCGCAGTAAAAGAAGAAGAGATTCCTCATGCCATTGAGCGCCTGGATGTGATTAGCAGTGCCTTCCATGTGAATTTTGTGCTGAGTGTTTCCAGAGACGAAGCAAAGCTTCCGGAATGTGCCAAAGCAAGGATTACGCTTTCCTTATAGGCTTTCGTGTATGCAAATAGAAGGAGGATGCCCAGAGGGCATCCTCTTCCTTATGCCTGTTCAAAGGAACGAATTCGTCCGAATGCGCTCAGCAGATACAAGCCGCTGATGCCCACCAGTGCATAGACAATACGGGAAAGCCAGGACATTTCGCCAAACAGGAACGCCACCAGGTCAAACCGGAAGAAGCCAATCAGCCCCCAGTTGACCGCCCCGATAATCACCAGCGTAAGCAGCGTATAATCCAGTCCTTTTGTATTCATTGCGAAGTACCTCCTATTTTCGTGTGTTTTTAGTGTGAATTCTTGTTTTTCTGTCATTGATAGTATGGCAAAATAATGGTATACTTATACAGATGTTTTAAACTTGATTTATGGACTGACACATGATCTCCCTGTGGGGGCGATTCCAGGAAGGATTTTATTTTGGCAAGAAACCGCAATCGTAAGGTAGTCAGATATCGAAAACCATTTCAAATTAATATAGAGATCGTTATATTTTGCCTTATTTTTATCTATCTGCTGTATTTTATCTATCAGTATATGACGGATACCCATATTTCTGCCTATGAGGTGACCCAGGGCTCCATTGCCCAGAATACGACCTTTGAAGGGCTGATTCTGAGGGAGGAGACCGTGTATTATGCCGCAGACAGCGGATATATCCATTACTATTACCGGGACGGCACCAAGGCCGGCGCAGGCAGCTGCATCTACTCCCTGGATGCCACCGGGGACTATTATCAGCAGATGACGGCCCAAAACGACGGGGAGCTGTTGATTTCGGACGAGTCATACCGGCAGATGGAGGAGGTGGCAGGCCAATTTCTGGCCAGCTATTCTAATAACGATTTTCAGAGGGTCTATCAGTTCAAATATGATATGGAGGCCACTCTGATGGAAGCGCTTAGCCAGGGACAGCCCCAGGATGCGCCGGCTGCTGCCGGCAGCCTGCGGATGGAAAATACACCCAAGGACGGTGTTGTGGTCTATAACAGGGACGGTCTGGAGGAGGTCACGGCAGAGACCTTTACTGCGGAGATGTTTGACACCCAGTCCTACCGGAGGGAGAATTTCATGGAGCGGGAGACGGTTTCTCCCGACGATGCGGTATACAAGCTGATCACCAGTGAATTCTGGCAGGTGGTGATTCCCATTGCAGAAGGCCTTGCAGCGGATCTTGCGGAGGAAGAGAATATCAAGGTCCGTTTCTGGAAGGATAATACCACGGTCTGGGCTGCCTCCAGAACATTATTGAAGGATGGGGCCTGGTATCTGATTCTGGATTTTAAGAATTCCATGATCCGTTTTGCCACTGAACGCTATGTGAAGCTGGAATTGCTTCTCACAGATACCTCCGGGCTCAAGATTCCCAATACAGCCATTACCAGCAAGGATTTTCTTGTGATTCCCAAGAACTATATTACCAAGGGAGGAGATTCCGGCGAGGATGGCATTTTGAAGGAATATCTGGATGAAAAGGGCAATGCAAAGGTGGAATTCACACCCGTGACACTATTTTACGAGACGGAGGATGCCTATTATATTGACGGGGAAGGTGTTTCCGTTGGAGATACCGCGCTGCTGCCGGATTCCAATGAGCGGTTCCTGCTGAAGGAGCTTGCCTCTCTGGAGGGCGTTTACAATGTGAACAAGGGCTATGCCGTATTTAAACGGATTGAGAAGCTGTTTGAAAATGAGGAATATACCATCATAAATACAGGAACCTCCTATGGGATTTCCATGTATGACCACATTGCCCTGGACAGCAGCAGTGTGGAGGAAAATGATATCATACATTAAATGGGAGCAGGTAAGAGCCTGGAGAGGAATATAATGTAGAGGAAAGGAAGTACAGAACCATGTTGAGAGAGAATCTGATACAGGTACAGGAGAATATCAATCAGGCCTGCCGCAAGGCAGGAAGGGACCCATCGGAGGTGACGCTGATTGCGGTCAGCAAAACGAAGCCCGTCTCTATGCTTGAGACGGTTTATGAAGCCGGTGTCCGTGAATTTGGGGAGAATAAGGTGCAGGAGCTGACCGAGAAATACGAGCTGCTGCCCAAGGACATCCATTGGCATATGATCGGCCACCTGCAGCGGAATAAGGTAAAATACATTGTGGATAAGGCATGTCTGATCCATTCGGTGGATTCTCTGCGCCTGGCGGAGGAGATCAGCCGCATGGCCCAGGCAAAGCAGGTGGAAGCAGATATTCTGGTGGAGGTGAATATTGCCGGTGAGGAATCCAAGTTCGGAATGACGGCCCAGGAGGCCATCTCGCTGGTAACGGAAATCGCCGCACTGCCTGGCATCCATGTCCGCGGCCTGATGACAATCGCGCCTTTTGTGGAGGATCCGGAGGAAAATCGCATGTATTTCCGTAAAATGAAGGAATTATCTGTTGACATCAACAGGAAAAACATTGATAATGTAGGTATGGATATTCTGTCCATGGGTATGACAGGAGATTATATGGTTGCCATTGAAGAGGGGGCAACCATGGTTCGCGTGGGCACCGGGATCTTTGGTGAGCGCCAGTACCCGGGAGCGGATATCCAATAGCGAACAGCAATCACGGAACATAAGGGAGAGATACATGAGCGTACTTGATAAGTTTTTGAATATTATGCGTCTGAATCCGGATGATGAGGACGATTTTTATAATGAAGAATATTACGATGAAGATGATTATGAGGAGGAGCCTCCCAGGAAGAAAAGCCGCAAGGAGAAGCCGGCAAGGGATGACTATCCGGAGGAGGAATACCGCCCCAGTCCAGCGAAGGAGAAGCCGGTGAAGACTACGCCAAAGGTTACGCCGATGCGCTCCAGCAGAAAGCAGGGAAATGGAATGGAAGTTTGTGTGATAAAGCCGACCTCAGTGGAGGATGCCCGTGAGATTACGGAGACACTGTTACAGGATCGTACCGTTGTATTGAATGTGGAAGGCCTGGATCTTGATATTGCCCAGCGCATTATTGATTTTACATCTGGTTCCTGTTTTGCCATCAGCGGCAATCTGCAGAAGATTTCCAACTACATATTTATTATTACACCGTCCAGCGTGGACATTTCCGGTGATTTTCTCAGTATGGTAGATGCGCTGGATCATCCTGCTATTAAGTCTGAGTATTAGAGGACATATCCATGACAAAGGAAGAGACTATGCTGGGCAGGCACCTGGTGGATTTGTCCAGGCAGGCCTATGAGAGAGGGATCCCTCTCTACAGCAATTTTCTGAACTTAAATGAACAGAATATATTTCATGGCTGTGCATCCGAGCTTTACGGAGCATATGAGCTTTTTGGCGGCTATGAGGGTGCGGAGCGTCAGATGATAGCATTTCTACCTGATGCTTTTGTATTTCAGGGGGATTACCCGCTGGTATGCTGTATGATTACACCCCAGAACCGCCGGTTTTCCCAGGAGCTGACCCACCGTGACGTGCTGGGAAGCCTGATGAGCCTTGGGATTGAACGGGAAACCCTGGGGGATATCCTGATCCAGGAGCAGGATATCTATGTGTTCTGCCACAGCAGTATCTTTGCGTTTATCCAGCAGGAATTAACCAGGATCCGGAACACCCCGGTATCTGTCACAGCGGCGCAGCCAGGGGAGCCTGCATGTTCGCCCCATCTGGAAGCCTGCCAGGGAATCGTTCCCTCCAACCGGCTGGACGCCGTATTGGCTGCCATGTGCCGCATTTCCCGCAGCCAGGCCTGTGATCTGATTCACCGGGGGCTTGTCTTTATCAATGGAAAGCAGATGTCCAGTCCAAAGGGCAGCTGCCATCCGGGGGAGATTATCTCGATCCGGGGAACGGGCCGTTTTCAATTCCTGGCGGAGGAGGGAGAGACCAGAAAAGGCCGCATAAAAATATCGTATAACAGGTACCGATAGTCTGTCATGTAATATAGAAAGGATCCATGCCCTATGAGTTTGGTTGTTCCGGTTTCCTATGGCGGAAGCCCATGTTATGAAATCCATCTGGAACGTGATTTTTGTTCCCTGCTGCCCTGTATCCAGGCGCTGGGATATCAGCCCCAGCGCAAGGTCTGCGTGATCTCGGATTCCAATGTAGCTCCCCTGTATCTGGAGGAGATCTGTTGCCTGCTGGCAGCTCATTTTTCCCTATGCACCAGCTATGTATTTGAGGCCGGAGAAGCCTCCAAGCACACAGGGACCGTGGGGCAGGTATATGAGCACCTGATCCAAAACCGGTTTGACCGCAAGGATCTGCTGGTGGCCCTGGGGGGCGGCGTTGTGGGAGATCTGACAGGATTTGCGGCAGCCACCTACCTGCGGGGCATTGATTTTATCCAGATTCCCACAAGCCTCCTGGCACAGGTGGACAGCAGCATTGGCGGCAAGACCGGCGTAGATTTCCTCCAATACAAAAATATGGTAGGAGCCTTTTATATGCCCCGTCTGGTGTATATGAATCTTTCCGTACTGCATTCTCTGCCCAAGGCCCATCTGTCCTCCGGGATGGGGGAGATCATCAAGCATGGGCAAATTAAGGATTCTGCTTATTTTCAGTGGCTTATGGACCATCAGGAGGAGATCCTTTCCGGTGATCTGGGCGCTTTGGAGGAAATGGTCTATGGCAGCTGCCGGATCAAGGGGGATGTGGTTCAGCGGGATCCCAAGGAACAGGGAGAGCGCGCCCTGCTTAATTTTGGCCATACCATTGGCCATGCTGTTGAAAAGCTCTCAGACTTCTCGCTGCTCCACGGAGAATGCGTGGCCTTAGGGATGGTGGCGGCAGCGGAGCTGTCCTGCCGGTATGGGTCCTATGCCGGCTCGGATTTAAGGCAGCTGAAGGAAGCCATCGCAGCCTTTGGCCTGCCCTTAAGCCTAAGTCAGGCCAATGTGCAGGGCTTTACACCAGAGCAGGTGCTGGAGGCTACGAAGCTGGATAAAAAAATGGATGGCGGAAGCGTGAAGTTTATCCTCCTGCAGCGTGTGGGGGAGGCCTATATTACCAGGGAATTGTCCGATGCACAGATTTTGGAGGGAATCCGCTGTCTGTTTTAAGCTTAGAATAAGAAATAGGAGAGTCGTTTATTATGGAGCATTTGAAAGGGGAACGAATCAAAAAAAGCATCCTTGCCATCCTGTCTGTCCTGGCTCTGATCGCATTGGATCAATTTACAAAGCTTTTGGCAGTCAGGAGCCTGTCTCCGGCACATGGCGGCTCGGACCGTGTGCTTTGGGAGGGAGTATTCCGCCTGCATTACCTGGAAAACCGGGGCGCGGCCTTTGGTATCCTTCAGGGGCAGAAGGTATTTTTCGTAATTATAACCATTGTTATCTGCCTTTTTATCTGCTGGGCTTATCTGCATCTGCTGCCGGAGCGGCGGTTTCTGCCGCTGCGCATTCTCTGTGTATTTGTGCTGGCAGGCGCCTTTGGGAATTTTATTGACCGCGTCCGGCTGAATTATGTGGTTGATTTTTTCTATTTTGAATGGATTGATTTCCCGGTTTTCAATGTGGCTGATATTTATGTGACATGTGCTGTGTTTGTATTTGTGATCCTGTTCCTGTTTTACTATAAGGAGCGGGATCTGGAGCGCATCTGGCCGGGGCGCAGGAAGAAGGAGGAGCATGGAGTTTGAAGTAGCAATGGAATACGACGGGGAACGTCTGGACAAATATTTGGCTTTGATTTATCAGCAGCAGTCCCGCTCTTTTTTTCAGAGGCTGATCAAGGATCAGCTTGTCCTGGTCAATGGAAGGCCGGCCAAGGCCAGCTATCCGGTCAGCGGCGGGGATCTGCTCCATGTGACGGTGCCAAAGGCTCAGGAGGTCGCCATCCTGCCGGAGGATATTCCCCTGGATATTCTCTATGAGGATGAGGATGTGCTGGTGGTGAATAAGCCCAAGGGGATGGTGGTGCATCCTTCTGCCGGCCATTATACCGGCACGCTGGTGAATGCAATCCTGTTTCACTGCCAGGACAGCCTGTCCGGCATCAACGGTGAGATCCGGCCTGGCATTGTACACCGTATTGATATGGATACCACCGGCGCATTGATTGTCTGTAAGAATGACAGCGCACATACTGCCATTGCAGAGCAGATCAAGGCTCACAGCGTCACCCGGCGGTATCGCGGCATTGTAAACGGATATGTAAAAGAGGAGAGTGGGAGCGTGGAGGGCCCCATCGGACGCCATCCCACCCAGCGAAAAAAAATGGCGGTCAATCATGCCAATGGCAAGCATGCGGTGACCCATTATCGTGTGCTGAAGCATTTCCAGCGCCACACATATATGGAATTTGAGCTGGAGACCGGGCGTACCCACCAGATCCGGGTGCATATGGCCAGCATCGGCCATCCCCTTTTGGGGGATGCACTTTATGGCAGCGGCAGGGAGCCCTGCCGGCTCCAGGGACAGACCCTCCATGCTATGGTGATTGGCTTTCTCCATCCCTCCAGTGGGGAATATATAGAATTGGAAGCTCCGCTGCCGGATTATTTTCAGGAGCTGCTGTATCGGCTGGAATAGGCTGGTTACTGTTCACTCCCCCCCTCTAAATCATTGTGAAAAGTGCTGAAAATTATTTT
>CAJUQB010000050.1 GCA_910588285.1 uncultured Lachnospiraceae bacterium | reverse complement strand
TTGTCCCAAAGAGCCGGGTTTGGGGAGGCTCCCCAACAAGCATTTTTGCGGGCCCCCGGCCAGTCAAAAATGGCAAGTGTGGCCACACTTGCCCTGCTTGCCGTTTGTGCGCTCCTTTAGGTTTGCGTGATTTCAAATAAGACGATTAGTAATTACACTTGCCAATATTGCAAGGTCGTTAGGAGACTTTTTCATTCCATCAATTACCCACTTGAATAGTAAGCTCCAAAAGCCACCCGCATGAAAAAACAAAAAATAATCCATATCTTGACTGAGGGTTTCAGACATTTCATCACTTCGTACTTGAGCATGAATAATGGGAAGATTAGTGTAAAATTTATCTAACAGAAAGTACATCAAATTATTTCTATATAAGAGATTGATGAAATCCCTATTTTGAAAACAAATCTCAAAAAATTTTTTGGTTATTGTATATGTATCTGTAGGAGTAATTCCTTTTATAGAGTTAAGATATTCGGTAGTAATGTCATCAATAACTAAACGTAAAACATCATCCTTACATTCAAAATGACGATAAAATGTTCGACGGTCAATCAATGCTTTTGAAGAAATCTCTCTAACAGTAATAAGGTGATACGCTTTTCTGTTCATTAGTTCTAACAGTGCATCAATAATCCATTTCTTTGACTGCATTGCTATTGGATTATTTGACATAAATAGTCCCCCCCTGCCACACATAATCGGTTTTGTAGCACTTAATCGCAGCTACTTGATTTTGCAGTGCTCTTTCATTATACTACAGACAAAGAAATGTCTCAAGTGTGGCATTTCCATTGAAGAGGAGTAGGAAATGAAAATATTAGTGTTATACTTTTCTGGTGTAGGTTCAACGAGAAAAGTCGCAGAGCTTATACAAGATTGTCTTTTACATACCAAAAACTGTATCGTGGATTTATATTCTATCGAAAACTGTGTAGCCATTAACTTTATAAATTATGACGCTTTCATAATTGGCACTCCGGTTTATCATGGAGCCCCATCTAATATTGTCAATAACTATTTTAATTCGTTGCCTCCATTGGGCAAAAAGATACCCACATTTATTTTTAATACAAGGGCTTTGTGCTCATGCAACACCAATAGACTATTGGCAAAGCAATTATTAAGGAAAAATATCATCACTATTAAAGATCGAGATTATCGGACTCCAGCAAGTGACGGCGCACTTATTCTTCCATTTATAAAAAGATTCTTTTACTTTGAGAAAAATATATACGCAAAAATACATTCAGACTGTATGGATTTTTTGGAACAACTACAAACAAAACAACTGTACGGATATGTGCCACGATTTCGTTTTAGCAGTGTCATAAATGCCCCTAATAAGTTTATGGGACAAATGATTACTTTTAAGATATTTTTACATCAAGATAAGTGTGTTAAGTGTGGCCGATGTATTAAAAATTGTCCGCATTATGCTTGGGAAAGAACTAAATCGGGCTATCCGTTATTTAACAGTGCAAAATGCGAAAACTGCTACCGATGTATCCACCATTGTCCAGCAAAGGCATTATCATTAAGCAAGTATTCAACTCCCCAAAAACTGTTATCATTCATAATCGAAAAGTGAAATGCCTTATAAGATGTTTCGTCTAAAGGTCATAAAAATATTGCCGCACGACGGCAAAAGAAAAAAACCGTCGTGTAGCAATTAAATTCTCATGCTTTGATTTTATCGGCGGTTTTGAAACAACAGATTTCAAGACCGCCGTTTTTGATTGACGCGGCGGCAAAAGGAGGTTACGCCGTGTCTTTCTATATTGTCCGTCCCCCTGACCTGTCAAAAAAAGCCCGGGCCCCGGACAAGGATTTTCCGCTGCACTCTGCGAAAATTGTTGCAATTTAGATAATCACCTCAGTTTATGCGCTTGCGTGGTATTTTGCCGCGCAAGCGTTTTTTGTTTGCCCGGCTTTGGGACAAACAGTCCCAAGGTGAGGGGTGGCTCCCCCCGGTGTCGCTCCCTGCCGCCCTCCATATCGTTTCCCGGCAACCCAACCACAAAAACGATATGGAGGTACATACAATGACTATCATCAACTTGCGCGACTTTTACTACTGGTACACCCAGGACGAATATATTGAGGTTACTGACGATGTGGCCGAGGCGCTCCGGGCCAGCGTCCGCTATGAGGCGGCCTATACCGAGCGGGCCCGCTACAACAAGGCGTACTATTCCTTGGATGCGGATGACGGCATCGAGTATTCCGCCTGCCTGCACGAGCTCACCCCGGACGAGGTTCTGGAGCTCAAGGAGCGGTTCTGCCGTTTGTGGAACGCGCTGAACAGCCTGCCGGAAACCCAGGGCCGCCGGGCTCTCGGATTTGCTGGCCCGGCTGACGGCTGAACGGAAACAGCTTTCAAACGGCGTTGACCAGCAGCATCCCGCACTGGTAGCTTTTGCAAAATATCAGAACATCGAAAAGCTGACCCGCGAAATTCTGATTGAGCTGGTAGACCATATCAAGGTTTACGAAAACGGCAATATCAGTGTTCACTTTAAGTTTGCGGATGAGTTCCGCCGGATTGCCGAGTACGTTGAAATCAATACCACTGACACCGCCGAGGCGGGCTGACCCCTGCCAAAGCATAAAATCCTTTTGACAGTGTGTTTTCCTAATAAAACGCAATCTTAAGAATTGGGAGCCACGGCTTTTTGCCGGAGGAAATCCGGTCAGGGGATTAGGCGGAGCGCAATGCTTTCTATGGGCTGCCGGGTGCAGACTGACAGGATTCGCCGGGTATCCAGCTTTGTCTGGTAGAAGTGGAGGTTTTCTTGGGAGCAGGTGATTTGGGCCGGGTCTGTGGAGGCATTGATTTGGAAGAAGAAGTCCGTCATGGGCATGGCAAGGCCAAGGCCGGCTTCTTTGATGCGGCTTTCCTTCAGGGTCCAGAAGCGGTAGAAGTATTCCTGATACAGCGGAAGATTTTCCCGGAGGGGAAGGAGGAATTCCTGCTCCGAAGGGGTCAGGACACGGCGGAAGATGGTTTCCCGAAAGGGAGCGATATCCTCCACATCTATGCCCAGGGGACAGGGGGAGAAGCCGCAGGCCACCAGCTGTTCGCAGTGGCTGATATTAAAATGAATGTGGGGGTGCTGCGGGAGGTAAGGCTTCTCGTGGTCGTTTGCCGAGAGATGGCGGTCAATCTGATCCGGAGGAATGGACAGGCCATAGAGGTCCCAAAGCCCCATAGAAAGCAGGGAGCGTCCAAGCTGATGCTCCCTGCTGCGTTTTTCCTTCTGGAGGGTGGGTTCATAGTAGGTGTAATATATTGTGATCATTGCGGTGCCTTCCGGTTATGGGGCAGGGGTCTGTCCGGCGCCTGTGCCGCCGGAGTCCTGGTCGGGATCCTGTCCGGTGCCCGTACTGCCGGAGGGCTGCCCATTGCCGCTGGTGTCAGGGGTGTCAGGCTGGCCGGTCCCTGTTCCGTTGGTATCAGACCCGTCAGGGTTTGCAGGCTGCTGGGTGGGATCCATCAGATCGCCCGGAAATACTGTGGTAAAGTCATGAAGGGTACAGGTGCTGGGGATGGTGGGGAACAGCCCGTCCGTGGGCAGAAGGTATGGGCCGTCCTCACTGTCAGCAGAGCCTCCGGAAATATAGACGCTGGTCTGGCGGAACATCTCCGGACAGTACTCAGAGGCCAGCATGCCTGAGGCCGTACAGATGGTAGCGCTGACATGATGGTCGCAGTATTCCGTGGGAACCGTGCTGGTAGCAAAGTATTCCGTGGCAACCATGCTGCCCCGGGGATCCAGGTCACACATGCCCTCCACGGCCAGCTTGCCGGACTTCTTGCAGATGGTGGCAGCAGTTAAGCCGTCGGGCTTG
The DNA here is from genome assembly GCA_910588285.1 of uncultured Lachnospiraceae bacterium. Taxonomy (GTDB): domain Bacteria; phylum Bacillota; class Clostridia; order Lachnospirales; family Lachnospiraceae; genus 14-2. The sequence continues at coordinate 34,209 of CAJUQB010000050.1, read as the reverse complement.
GAAAAATCCTTGTATTCCAGTCCCTCATGCACCCGCTCCATAATACGCCGCCAGATATTGCGGGCAAAGCGGGTACTGCCGGTTATTGCCATATTATCGTCAAAGCCTCCCCAGGTGACGCAGGTGTAATAGGGCGTAAAGCCTGCAAACAGTACGTCGCGGCTGTCATTGGTAGTACCTGTCTTGCCGGCAATGGGCATGGAACCGAAATTCACACTGGTACCGGTACCGGAGGTTACCACATCCTCCATGGCGGAGGTCAGGAGATAGGCAGTGGTATCCTTCAGAACGGTTCTGGTCTGGGGTGTGTTGTCAATCAGCACCTTGCCCTCATGATCCAGAATCTGGGTGTAGAACCTTGGCTTGGTGTAGGTTCCGCCGTTGGCAATGGTTGCATAGGCAGCAGTCAGCTCCAGGTTGCTGACACCGTTGTAGATGCCGCCCAGAGCCAGGGCCTGTCCGATATCGTTCTGACTCAAGGTGGTGAAGCCGAAATTCGTCAGGTAGTCATAGCCCACCTGGGGGGATATCTCGGTCAGGGTCTTGACGGTCACCACGTTGATGGATTTTGTGATGGCCTCCCGAATTGTGGTAAAGCCCCGGTATTTTTTGTCGTAGTTCTTCAGAGAGCTGCCGTTGGCATAGGAATAGGGGGCGTCGTCCTGAACCGTGGCCAGCGTCATGCCGGCAGTGTCCAGTGCAGGCGCATAGGCGGCCAGCACCTTGAAGGTAGAACCGGGCTGCCGTGTGGTGCCGCTGGCGCGGTTCAGGGTACGGCTGGCAGTCTTGTCCCCGCGGCCGCCCACAAGGGCCTTCACCTCCCCGGTGTACTGGTCCATCAGGACCACGGAGGTCTGGGGCTGCAGGGTGTAGGTGATGGATTCCCCGTTTTCCACGATCTGATCCCCGGGCTGCAGAATGGCGGCCTTGTAGCCCGCAATGGCCTCTGCGGCAGCCTCCTGGCTCTCGAAGTTGATGTTGTAGTTGGAAATATGCTCCTCCTCCCGGTAATATTTCAGCATGCTCTGTTCGCTGTAATTGACCACAGAGCCGTCCGCCTTCTCTACCGTAAGGCGGTAAGCAAAGGAGTACATCGGCTCATCCGGATAGTTCTCCGGATTGTTCATCTCCTCATCACAGATGGCCTGGAGGGCAGGATCCTGGGTGGAATAGATGGTAAGGCCGCCCTGGTACAGCGCCTTGTAGGCCTGGGTATCGGTATAGCCCTTAAGCTCCACCAGATCCTCGATCACCTGGTCGATCAGTACGTCGACAAAGTAAGAGTTGGGGTTGGATTCCTGATATTCAATATTGACCTGCTGGATCCGGGAGTACACGTCGTCGGCCATGGCCTCCTCGTACTCAGCCTGGGAAATATATCCCTGATCCTTCATGTCGGTAAGAACCTTCTGCCGGCGCTCCATGTTGTTTTCAGGATGGCTCACCGGGTTCCATTTGCTGGGGCTCTGGGTAATGGCGGCAATGACGGCGCTCTCGGAGATCGTCAGCTCCGAGACATCCTTGCCGAAATACCGGCGGGAGGCAGCCTGAACCCCCAGGGTGTTCTGGCCCAGATTGATGGTGTTCAGATAATTCTCCATAACCCAGTCCTTGGACTTGACCTTGGACAGCTGGACGGCCAGGTACTGCTCCTGGATTTTCCGTTCAAACCGCTCCACCTGGGATACCTCCCCGGTCCAGCTGGTAAATACGTTATTTTTCAGAAGCTGCTGGGTGATGGTACTGCCGCCCTCTGTAAAATGAAAGCCATTTGAGATACCAATGATGCCAGCCCGAATGATACCCTTGATATCAATGCCATTGTGTTCGTAAAAACGTTCGTCCTCAATGGCCACAAAGGCATGCTGTAAATGCAGCGGAATCTCATCAATGGTGACATAGACACGGTTGGAGCCGGAAGCCACCAGCTTGGCGGTCTCCTTGCCGTTAATATCCAGTACCACGGACAAAAAGCCGGTTGGGGTAGGGTCAATGTCGTCAATGTCAGGGGCAGAGTCAATAATGCCCTTCCAGAGCCCGATCCCGGCGCAGCCTCCGATGATGACCATTCCGATCAGGGACACCAGAATGACCTTGCAGAATATAACCGCAAATTTCTTGCGGATCATGGTACCCTTTGAGGTAAGCTGCCTGGCTTTCCTGGCGGTACCGTTTTTGCCATAATTCATATTAGCCTCCTTTTCAATAAAATGTGAGATAAGCTATCCTGTTATTATACCAAAAATATAAGATGAAATAAAGAAAAAATTCCTTAATGTTCTATTATCCCCAGTTTATGGGAGGTTAAGCACAGGAGCTGCCTCATTTACGGAAGGGGAGGCACAAAAGCGGCCTTCTTTTTGGGCGTAGGCTGCCCTTCCGCCCATGGCACGGTACGCTTCTGATAAGATGATAATCCCATGGCCGCAGGATCGGAAGCCGGGTGGTCAGCAGCATGGCGGAGCTAAAACAGCAGATGTGAATGAAGGAAATGGAATGGCATTATTTCGATGTGAATGCAATGGTTTTAAAAATGCTTGATTTTCACCTCATAGTCTCATATAATGATACTATGAGGTGAAATTATGATAAAAACGACAGATATGCTTCTTGAAGAACTGAGCAGCTACGGGAACCCAAAAGCAAAGCTTTCCCGTATGGTTAAGCAGGGGAAATACTTCCAGGTCACAAAAGGTTTGTATGAAACGGACAAGAATGTACCGGGATATTTGCTGGCAGGTAGTATTTACGGTCCGTCCTACATTTCGTTTGAGTATGCGCTGTCTTATCATGGCTTGATCCCGGAGGCAGTATATACAATCACTTGCGCCACGTTTGAAAAGAGAAAGAAGAAGAAATATGAAACAAGCTTCGGCTCCTTTACTTATCGTGATATTCCGTCGGCAGCGTTTCCGCTGGAACTAAAGCTGGTGCAGGAGGGAGACTATTTTTACCGTATCGCACAATCAGAGAAGGCACTTTGCGATAAGCTTTACACGATGCAACCGGTCCCCAATACAAAAATACTTGCCGTATTGCTGGCAGAGAATCTTCGAATTGAGGAATCAGAGCTTCTGAAACTGGATGCAGATAAGGTGGCCTTTCTTTCCGAACGATACCGCTCAACAAATACGAAAAAGCTGGCAACATTGTTAAGGAGGATGCAGAAATGAGCGCAGTTATTGAACAGATGCTGAAAAGCTATCATGTAGAGAATGTGTATGACCGTAAGAACGCTATGAAAGAGATTACGCCCTCTTGCGGCATCCGGTGTATCTGTGGTAAGATGAAGAAAAATTTTATGGGGGAAAACAATGGAAGCAGGATCAAATTCCTACAAAATTATATATCAGGGCGGAACCGGCGAGATCGTGGAGAAAAAATCCCGGTTTATCGCCACCTTCCTGCCCATAGCAGGTGAGGAGGAGGCCCTGGCCTTTCTGGCAGAGCAGAAGAAGCGCTACTGGGATGCCCGGCACAACTGCTATGCCTATGTGCTGGGAGACCAGCAGCAGCTTCAGCGGTGCAGCGACGACGGGGAGCCCCAGGGAACTGCCGGGCGGCCCATGCTGGAGGTCCTTCTGAAGGAAGGGATTCACAATGCGGCGGTGGTGGTGACACGGTATTTCGGCGGTACGCTCCTTGGGACAGGAGGCCTGGTGCGGGCCTATCAGGGGGCAGTGCAGGCAGGCCTTGCTGCCAGTGTAGTGCTGGAATTGCAGAGGGGGATTCCCCTGGCCATAGAGACGGATTACAACAGTATCGGCAGGATCCTGTACCTGTTGGGAAATCACGGTCTGGTGCAGCAGGAGGCTGTCTACACCGACAAGGTGGAGGTGAAGACTGTGGTTCCGGAGGCGGAGTGCAGGCGGGTGCTGGAGGAGATTACCGAGGGAACCGGCGGGACAGCGAAGTGCCTGACAGGGGATGCGGTGGATTTTGCAGTGGTGGACGGACAGATTAAGATTTTTGGATAAGAGAGGCATGCTATGAAGATCGAATATTTGAAAACCGTTCTTGCGGTAGCACAGCTTAGAAGCCTCAAAAGAGCCGCCGCGCAGATCCCCTGCTCCTGCTCCACGGTCACAAAGCAGATTCAGGCGGTGGAGGAGGAGCTGCAGACCGAGCTGTTTGTGCGGTATGCACATAATCGGGATGTCGTATTGACGGAAGCAGGAGTCAGGGGGCTGGAATATATCCAAAGCATTGTCAGCCAGTACGACAAGCTGGAGAGGGCAGTAAAGCCCAGAGCTTCTATGAGCAAGACAAATATCACAATGAGTGTAGACGGGAATTTGATGGGCTCCGTGGCGATTTCCAATCTGCTGTCAGAATGCTATCAGGCACATCCAGAGTACCAGATCACCATTTTTCGGGAGGATTATGTGCACGGTAAGGAGCTGCTGCGGGCCGGAAAGCGGGACGTTATGCTGGGGATGTGGCATCAATGGGAGGGGGACAGCAGGGAATATGCCCTGGAAGGGGATCTGGCCGGGGTGTATATCGGTACGGTTCCTGTCTCAGTGGTTGCAGGAAAGCAGAATCCGCGGATCACAAAGGACAGCTATACCCTCTGGGAATTGAAGACAGAGAAGTTTCTGTTTGGGATCAGCTTAAGCGATATGCACAAGGAGAAGCAGATGGACAGCTCCTATCAGGTCAATGGAAATTTCCTGAAGGCCTGTATGATGAGAGACTTTGTTCCGAGCATCGAGAAGGTAGACGTCCTGATCCAGGACACGAATCTGGCAGACATCAAGGCGGCTCTCTTGGTAAAAAACAAGGGAGTGTCCCTTGCCGTGCTGCCTGCGGGGCTTCGGGACAATGACCGGCTGAAATATGCTGTGATTTCAGACATGCCTTACCATATTAGATATGATTTGATCTATCGGAGGGACAGAGGAGAGGCAGAGATCAAGGTGCTGGGGGAATTTATCCGGACATTGCTTGCATAGAAATTTGCATAGAAAGAAAAGGGTTTCACAGGTGCAGGGTGATGCCCTTTTTATATGGGATAGCTGCCCGGCAAATGGGGCGTTTGCATATTGTGCATGGCAAATGGCACAAATTGTATCCCTCTTATGCTCCGGGTTCCGAATCTAAGAGCCCCTAAATGTTCTTAAGAAGGGCAATGGCTCCGGACGCAGCCGCCCTCTATGCGCCATCCATGGCGCAGATCGGGCTTTCGGCGGCATCCGTGCCGCCAAATTGCTGGAATCAGGAAGAACATCAAGGGGCTCTAAGATTCTTCACAGTCGCAAATCGGGATAAAATTTGTTCCATTTGCCAATCACAGTTTTGAAACGCCCCATTTGCCGGGCAGCTCATAGAATGATGCTGCGGTCAAATGGGGCTTCACAGGATTCCTGGATGAGTGCAGGTTTAATAATTTTTATTTTGGAAATTATTATAAAATGATTTAGAAACTTTCTTCTTCCTTTGGGATGGTATAGTTAGATCACAAAAGGAAGGAGGAGTGTTTTATGAGTAAAAATTATTTGGAGCCGGCAGCGGAAATACCGGTGTTCGACGAATGTGAGGTCCTGGTTGTAGGCGGCGGTGCAGCCGGGCACTCGGCAGCAATTGCGGCGGCCCGGGCGGGCTGTAAAAATGTGGTGCTTATGGAGCGTTACGGCTACATGGGGGGAGACGTTACCGGGGGCTATGTCATTATGGTGCCGGACCTAAGCTGGTATGAGAAGTCCTTTGTCCGCGGCCTGCAGGAGGAGTGGTTTACCAGGCTGGAGGCAATACCGGGGGCAGTGCGGGGACCCGCCATGAGACGGCTGGGCAGTACGGATCCGCTGCTGGTGGATGCCTGGAAAAATATCCATGACTGCGTCAGCCGGAATGTGAATTCACCCAACCGGCTGGTACGGGCCGTGTATTTTGAGCCGAACCAGCTGAAAATTGAGCTGGATAAGATGCTTTTGGAGGAGCGTGACCGGATCCGGGTCTACTGCCATTGCTGGGGAACAAAGCCCATTGTGGAAAACAGCCAGGTGAAGGGCGTGATTTTTGAGAGCAAGGAGGGGAGAAGGGCCCTGATGGCCAAGATTGTCATTGATGCAACCGGGGACGGGGATCTGTACAGCCAGACCGGAGCGCCCTATTTCAGCCTGGCGGATGGCAGGACACGTTCCGCCACCACTGCATTGGTGTACCGGATCGCTGGGATTGATTGGAATCTGTACCAGGAGTGGAGACGGTCCCGGCCGGAGCTGGCCATGAAGGTGCGGGAATGTGTTACCAGGATTGCAGGGTTCAATTCCATGCCGCTGCCCACCAACCAGAACGACATGTGCTGGATCAATAACTGGCATGGGGATATGGACTGTACGAAAATAAAGGACCTGACCCAAACAGAGATGGCCACAAGAGACACCATCCGGGATGTGATTGCCTATTTGAAGGAGGCAATTCCCACAGCCTTTGGCAATGCATATCTCTATGATATTGCACCCCAGACGGGAAACCGCTGCAGCCGCAGGCTGGACGCAGAATATGTGATGAATCCGGGGGATTTTGCCTTTGCATCCAGGTTCGACGACGTGATCGCCTGGCATTCTACCATCTGTCAGATCAATGACTGCGGCCCGGTGGAGATTCCCTACCGCGCAATCCTTCCCAAAGGGATTGACAACCTGCTGGCGCCGGGCAGGCATTTTGGGGCAAACGAGGTGGCCATTGACTGGCTGAACCTGATTCCCCAGTGTGTGGGAACCGGCCAGGCAGCAGGCATTGCGGCGGCAGTGGCAGCGGCGGATGGAACGACGGCCCGGAGTGTAGATATCCGGAAGGTACAGGATCTCCTGGTGGAGCAGGATGTTCCCCTGCCCCGTCATCCCGGTGTGGATCCCTCCTACACGGAGTGCTGCGAGGCGCATGAGTATGGGCTTTTTACGGATATGGCAAAGGAAGCTAAGACAAATCCGGAATATTTTAAGAATTTCCGGCAATGGTAGGGGAGGGAGACAGATGGTAAAAAATAAGACGGCAATTTATATCATAGACCTGATTGCAGTGCTGATTATTTTTGGATTTGGAATGGTGGTCGCTCCCTTTGGACCGGTTACGGACATCGGGGTCTCCATTCTGGGAATTTTTATCGGCGTGATTCTGCTGACCGTGCTGACAAACCAGATGTTTTTTGCAGCAATCCTGGCTATGGCAGCTATGATCATCTGCGGGTATACCACTGGGAATGATGCCATTGTATCCTGGCTGGGAAGCTCCACGGTTGCAACCTTTATTTTCGTATCGGCTTTTTGTATTGGGCTGAAAGAAACAGGGGCGATGTCCATTGTGGCAAAGAAGATGATGACCATGAAGGCCATCAAGGGAAGGCCGCTGCTGCTGATCTATGTGCTGCTTCTGACCACCTTTGTAATCTCCATGTTTTTAAAATTTGCGCCGGCGCTGATTCTCATGTTCAGCCTGCTGGAATCCATCCGGGACGTGTGCGGATATGAGAAAAATGATTCCTTCATGAAATTTATGATGCTGGGAATTTACATGGCCTGTATGGGCAATTATGCCCTTCCCTTTATGGGAATTCAGCTGACTACCATTGGGATGGCCAATTCTGTTATGGGGGAATACCAGCTGGCCTTCAGTAATCTTACCTATTTCCTGACAACTGTCACCCTGCTGGCCCTGTGGCTTCTGGTGTATACGGTTATGCTGGGAAAGGTATTCAAGGTGAATCTGAAGCCTCTAAGGGATCTGGATGTAGCCAAAGTAGAGTCATTGAAGGAGATTAGCGACCATTTTAACAAGAGACAGATCATTCTGATTATTGCATTTTTCTTCTGTGTGGCAGACCTGGTGGTGACCTCTGTTTGGCCGCACCTTCCGGGAATCGGAGCGCTGACTTCCTTGGGTGCGATCTGGATCTGGCTGGTGGTAATCGCGGTATTGTCCATATTTAAAGTGGATGATGAGCCGATTCTAGTGCCGCAGGCCATCTTGAAGGATACGATGTGGGTGGTTGTGACGATGATCGGGGCCTTTTCCATGCTGGGCTCCGCCATGGCGGCAGAGGAATACGGGATCCGTACCTGGATTGTGCAGCTGATCTCGCCGATTTTCGGGAATATGAGCCTGCCGGTGATGATTATTCTGGTGGTTGTAGTCATCACCTTTGCCACCAATTTCCTCAATGGCCTTCCCCTGACCCTGGCCTGCGTGGCCTCCGTGCTGCCCTTTGTATGCCAGATGCAGGTGGAAAGGGGCGTAAGCGCCACGGTGATGGTAACATTGTTTGGGATTTGTGCCAATCTTGCCTACCTGACGGCTACGGGGTCTGTTTATTCCTCGCTGATTATCAGCCGGGAGGAAATCGACGCAAAATGGCTGTGGACCAAGGGGCTGATTGTGCTGGCCGGATTTATGGTGGTGGCCTCTGTCGTGGGGATTATTTTGAGCTATATACTTCCGTAATTATGGATTGAGACACGAGGAACGCTTTGCCGGGCTGGAAGGAGGCCTGGCAAAGCGTTCTTTTACTGAAAAAAGGCTGCTGAAAAATATTATAAAAAATTTTTTTGAAAAAATTGAAAAAAAGACTTGCATTCTGATTACAGCTGAGATATAATCTATCGTGTTGAGAAAACAATGGCCCATCGCCAAATGGTAAGGCAACGGACTCTGACTCCGTCATTTCAAGGTTCGAATCCTTGTGGGCCAGCTACAGACCATCACTTGTGAGTGCGAGTGGTGGTCTTTTGTCTATGAGCGGCAGAAAGGAAGAACAGATGTATAGCTTTGACAGCAGAGTGCGGTACAGTGAGACAGGCCCCCAGGGAAGGATCACCCCGGTGGCGATTCTGGATTATTTTCAGGACTGCAGCAGCTTCCAGTCAGAGGAGCTGGGAATCGGCGTAGCCTATCTGAAGGAGCATCACCTGGCCTGGGTGCTGGTGTCCTGGCAGATTGAGATTGCCCGCTACCCTGCCCTGGGCGAGGTGATCACGGCTGCCACCTGGCCCTATGATTTCAAAGGATTTTACGGATACCGTAATTTTGCCATGACGGACAGCGCAGGGGTCCGGACGGCCTGCGGCAATTCCTCCTGGGTTCTCTTAGATACAGAGAACGGCAGACCGGTCAGGCTGCCCCAGATCATGGTGGACCGGTATGTGATGGAGCCGGCGCTTCCCATGGAGCAGGGGCCCCGGAAGATGAAGCTTCCGGAGGGCATGGAGGCCCGGGAACCCTTTGTGGTGCAGCGTTTCCATCTGGATACGAACCAGCATGTCAACAATGGAAAATATATCCTCATGGCCCAGGAATATTTGCCGGAGGGCTTTGGGATTGGACGTATCCGGGCAGAATATAAAAAATCGGCAGTGTATGGGGACACCATATACCCTTCTGTGAAGGCAGAGGAGCAGCGGGTGACCGTATCCCTGGCTGATGAGAGCCAGGCAGTGTACACCATCATAGAATTGGAGAAAATGCATGATTAAATTAGGAGAAAAACAGCCTCTGACAGTTGTGAAGATCGTAGAGTTCGGGGTTTACCTGGCCGAATCCCAGGAGGAAGATAAGCGGATTCTGCTTCCCAGAAAGCAGGTGCCCCAGGGAACCCGGGCAGGAGATGTGCAGGAGGTATTTGTCTACAAGGATTCCAAGGACCGCCTGATCGCTACCACCCAGGAGCCCCGGCTTGTGATGGGGCAGCTGGCGGCGCTGGACGTGGTTTCCGTCCAGAAGATCGGGGCCTTTTTGGACTGGGGGCTGGAGAAGGACCTGTTTCTGCCCTACCGGGAGCAGCTGGGCAGGATTCATGAGGGCGACCAGATTCTGGTGCGGCTCTATATTGACAAAAGCAGCAGGCTTTGTGCCAGCATGAAGCATCTCTATGAGATGCTGCGTATGGATGCGCCCTACCAGGCCAAGGATATGGTATCTGGCCGCGTCTATGAGTTCAGTGATAATTTCGGCACCTTTGTGGCTGTGGATGACCGGTATTCCGCGCGTATCCCAAGTCATGAGGATCACAGCTTTCTGCGGATCGGCGACATGGTGGATGCCCGGGTGGTTGAGGTGCGGCCGGACGGCAAGCTGGAGCTGACGCTGCGGGAGAAGGCCTATATGCAGATGGATGCCGATGCCAGAAGAGTGCTGGAGGTGCTAAAGGAGTATGCGGGCGTACTTCCCTTCAATGACAAGGCATCCCCGGAGATCATTATGCGGGAGATGAAGATGAGCAAGGGTGCTTTTAAGCGTGCGGTAGGACATTTGTACAAGGAGCGCCGGATTGAGATTACGGAGAAACACATCCGTCTGCTTTAAGGGAGGGATTGCAGGATGAATAAGAGTGCCAACCGTCTGTTTTTGCTGATTGTAGCTTTGTTTATAGGAGCAAGCCTGTCCCTTCGGTTTTTGATTCCGGACGCGGTTCTGTTGAAGCTTCCCATGGCCTTCACGATGGTCCTGTCAGAAGGAATTATTCTGATTCCGGGGCTGGTATATCTGCGGATCAAGAACATCCCCCTGAAGGTGCTGGTTCCTTTTCGGAAAATGAAATTTTCTGTGTGGCTTTTGGTGATTATCTGCACCTATCTGATGTATCCGCTGATTATTGTGCTGAATGCCATTTCCCTGTTTTTTGTGAAATCCGGAACAGGGGATCTGCAATATATGATCACCAGCCAGAATTTTTTCCTGTCCACTCTGCTGACAGCTGTGCTGCCGGCCTTTGCGGAGGAATTTATATTCCGCGGAATTATGTTTGGCTCCTACCGGAGAAGCAAAATGCTGGGCGCCATCTTCCTGAGTGCCTTTCTCTTTGGACTGATGCATATGAATTTTAACCAGTTTCTGTATGCCTTTGCCCTGGGGATCTATTTTTCCTTTCTGGTGGAGGCTACAGGGAGCATCTTAAGCTCCATGCTGGCCCATTTTACCGTGAATTTTACAAGCGTTGTGACAACCTATTTCCTGCTGCCCAAGCTGGAACGGTTTATGGAGGAGTGGTCCGGGGGCTACGGCCTGCTGTCCAGGCTGTCGATCGGAAGCCTGCCCAATGGTATGGATGGGGAGACGGCAGTAATGCTGCTGATGGGGATCGTTGTCTGGGGTGTGATTGCAGTTGCAGCCCTGGCGGGCGCCTGGGGCATCTATGTGGGAATCTGCCATATTACCGGCCGGTGGGAGTATGTGAAGGGCATGTTCCGCCGTGGGAACGGGCAGAGGCTGTGGAGCGTTTCGCTGGTGATTGCGGTTGCCCTCTGCGTAGGCATGATCCTATGGAATGCCATGTGGTAACTCATAATAGAGAGGAGCACACAGGATGGAGAAGATTATCAACGTAGCACAGTATATTTTTTCGGAATACAAGAGAGTGACTGGCGAGCGGATGGATGAGATGAAGCTCCATAAGCTGTTGTATTTTGCCCAGCGGGAGGCCCTTGCCATTACCAATGAGCCGCTGTTTGAGGGGGAGTTTGAGGGCTGGCGGTACGGGCCGGTGTGCAGGGAGATCCGCAATTCCATCACCCCGGACGGTATGCTGGATTATGACCAGGAGGTTTCCGATGAGTGCAAATATATCGTCAACAACATTATCCTGGAATACGGATCCCTGGCCTCCTGGAAGCTCAGCGAATTGTCCCACCGGGAGATCTCCTGGAGGAATGCCAGGGCGGGCCTTGGGGAGGGGGAGAATGGGACAGTCAAGCTGAAGCTTTCCGATATCCGTGAGGATGCCAGAAAGGTGCGTCCCTATGACCATGTGTGGGATATGTATTATGACGAGTTTGAAGATGAGGAGCCATCCCTATGATTGGAAAGATTGTTTCATCCATCACCCCCTTTTATGATAACCGCCTGGGGATGAATTCCTTCAAAAAGCGGCCGGTACTGATCATAGGCGGCCCAAGGAACAATGATTATACCATTCTTCCGGTATCAACGGTGAGCAACCGGCGGAATCTGGATCCGGATTACGATGTGGAGATTGACCCGGCCAGATATCCGCTGCTTCATTTGAACAAGCTCTCCTATATCAGGACCCACAAGCAGACCACAGTACACAAAGCCTCCCTGACCAGCCCCATTGGCGATTTGATGGCGGATTACCGGGAGCTGTATCTGGAGGTTCTGGGAAGGCTTGAGCAGTTTAACCAGAATATATTGGAGCGCGCCATGTGAGGCGCCGTATGTCTGGCATATGTTGTTCTGATGTCTGGCGTATGCTGTCCTGCATACAGCCCACGGCAGCTATGAGCCTGCCGCTATCTCATACACAGCCGCCATACCATCCAGGTCAAGGGCCTGGAAGCTGCCGCCAATGGTGCTGCCGTTGGCAGCCGCCGTCAGCTTTGCCAGCCTGGCGCAGTCAAAATCAGTGATTCCGGCCTCCCGAAGAGTTACAGGGAGGCCGTTTTGACGGATAAAATCCGCAAACCGTGCAATTCCTTCCAGGGCTGCCCTCCGGACAGCATCCGGGGAGGACGCCCGGGCATAGTCCGGGGAAGCCTGGCAGCGGACATCCCTTCCGGAGACGTCCGCCTCCCAGACATCCCTTGCAAAATATGCGATTTCCTCCGGGCAGAGCTCTGCCATATACCGGCACCAGGCAGGCATCAGCATGGCCAGACCGCCGCCGTGGGCCAGTCCAAATTCCCTGGTGAGGATATGGGACATGGCGTGGCAGGCATAGACTCCGTCAAAGCCGATCATATCACTGTGGGCCATGGTGGCTGCCCACATCAGCTGGGCGCGGCCGTCGTAATCTTGGGGATGTGCCAATACCCTTGGCAATTCCTCTATTACCGTCTTCATCACTGCAGTACACAGCTGCCTTCGCAGCGTCCCCTTCTGCCCCAGGTGGAAGTACCGCTCAAAGGCGTGAGCAAAGATATCCAGAGCTCCCATGGCTGTCTGCCGGGCCGGGACCGTGTAGGTCAGCTCCGGGTTCAGCAGGGAGAATCGGGGATAGGTCAGGGCGCAGCGCAGGGCCGACTTTTTCCCAAGGGTATCATTCTGGAGCACAGACACACAGTTGGCCTCGCTGGCAGTTGCAGCCATGGTCAAAATGACGCCCAGGGGAAGGGCCTTATCAGGGACTGCCTGATGCTCGTAATAGTCCCAGAGACTGCAGTCATTTGCGCAGCCGATGCTGACCGCCTTTGCCAGGTCGATGACGCTTCCGCCGCCAATGGCCAGGAGCACGTCGGCCTGCCATTCCCGGGCAGCCTGGCAGGCAGCCTCTGCTGTGGACAGGAGCGGATTTTCCGTGATGCCGCAAAAGGTATTCCAGGAGATGCCCTCTGCATCCAGAAGAGCCGTGATCTCTGCCAGCAGGCCGCTTTTTTCAATGCGGGGGCTGCCGTAGAGGATCAGGGCGCGCTTCCCCAGGGCTGCGGTGAGCTTCCCGGCCTGGGCCTGGGCATTGCGGCCGAATATGATCTTGGTGGGAATCTGAAAATGAAAATCCTGCATGGTTCGTACCTCTTCCCATGTTTCGTATATTTACATGTGGTTCAAGCTTCGATTTCTTTTTTGTTCTTTTATCATACACTACAATTCAGCTTTCGTCAAATTGCATATTCTAAAACAATTCTGCCAACACTACGTTACAAATGGATATACATTTTTTGAGAAAGGATAAAAATATGGCACAGATTGGAAAACAAAGCTTAAAATTTGAACATGCGCCCTGTATCCTTGCGGCAGCCAGCGTGGTGGGAACCAAGGAGGGGGAAGGCCCCTTAGGAAAGTTGTTCGATATGGTGGGAGCAGACGATAAATTTGGGGAGGATACCTGGGAGGAGGCGGAGAGCGCACTGCAGAAGCAGGCCGCGACCCTGGCCATTGGGAAGGCGGAATGCAAGCCCCAGGATATCCGCTATATTTTCGGAGGGGATTTGCTGGGGCAGTCCATTGCCACTACCTTTGGGCTGGCTTCCTTCCAGATTCCGCTGTTTGGCCTGTACGGGGCATGCTCCACGGCAGGGGAATCCATCATGCTGGCCGCTATGGCAGTGGCGGCGGGCTATGGGGACCAGGTGCTGGCCGTGACCTCCAGCCATTTTGCCAGCGCGGAAAAGCAGTTTCGGTTTCCGCTGGAATATGCCAACCAGAGGCCCCTGTCTGCCACCTGGACCGTGACGGGAAGCGGTGCCTTTGTAATCGGATCAGGCAAAGGAAAGGCGAAGGTTGCAGGGGCGACTCCAGGCAGGATCGTGGATTACGGCATCAAGGATTCGCAAAATATGGGGGCTGCCATGGCTCCGGCGGCCTGCGATACCATCTATCAGCATCTTACGGATTTTGGTCGGAAGCCGGAGGATTATGATCGGATTGTAACCGGCGATCTGGGGTATGTGGGGCAGGAGATTCTCATCAAGCTCCTTCGGGAAAAGGGGGTTGATATCCAAAAACAGCACATGGACTGCGGGATTGAGATCTACGACAGAGCATCCCAGGATACCCATTCCGGGGGAAGCGGCTGCGGCTGCTCTGCGGTAACGCTGGCTTCCTATCTGCTGCCCAGGATCGAGCAGGGGGAATACAAGCGTATCCTGTTTGTACCAACCGGGGCGCTGCTGTCTACCGTCAGCTTTAACGAGGGACATCCGGTGCCTGGGATCGCGCATGGGGTAGTGCTGGAACAAGCGTAAAATTCGGAAAGGAGAAATATATTAAATATGGATTATATAAATGCGTTCTGGGTCGGCGGACTGATCTGTGCCCTGGTTCAGATTCTGATGGAAAAGACAAAGCTGATGCCTGGCCGGATCATGGTGCTTCTGGTGTGTACAGGTGCAGTATTGGGTGCGGTTCAGCTGTACGAGCCCTTCCAGAGCTATGCCGGGGCCGGCGCCTCTGTGCCCCTTCTGGGCTTTGGAAATGTGCTGTGGAAGGGGATTCAGAAGGCAGTGGATGAGAACGGGTTCCTGGGGATTTTTATGGGCGGCTTTACTGCCAGTGCAGTGGGAATCAGTGCAGCCCTGGTATTCGGGTATCTGGCAAGCCTGATTTTTAAGCCGAAAATGAAAAAATAGGTTCATTTTTAAAAGAGCCCCGTAGCGGCAACAAAAATAGTGACAGGTGCATAAAAGAGACGAACAGGGGAAACCTAGAAATGACAAATTTTTTTGAAAAGGAGATCTTATTATGAAACAGTGGAAAAGATTTACAGTAATCTGTGCCGCAGCTTTGGCATTGGGCTGTCTGGCAGCATGCGGGACCAAGGACGACAAGGACAACAATGGAACCAATGGAACCACCAATGAGTCCGGGACCAACGATAACAAAAATAATGGAACCAATGGGAATAGCGGCAATACCAATGGAACCAACGGGAATACCGACAATACCAATGGAACAACAGACGGAAACGGCGACGGCGTTCTGGATGAGATCGGAGACGACATTGTGGACGGCGTAGAGGATATCGGGGATGATGTGGAAAACGGCGTGGATGATATGACCGGAAACGGGACCGGAACCAATGGAGGCGGTACAGGAACCAACGGGACCGGAGCAGGGACCAATGGGACTGGAACCGGTACGGGAACCGGGGCAGGGACACCGTAATTACGGGAGAAAAATTCAGGGCTGCTGCACAGGAATTCTATGGGATGGAATCCTGCTGCAGCAGCCCTTTTATGGTTTGCCTTTATTCGTCAATGCTGTAGTTGGGCGCTTCCTTGGTAATGTGGATGTCATGAGGATGGCTTTCCTTCAGGGAGGCGGCGGAAATCTTCACAAACTCGGCCTTCTCCTGAAGATCACGGATGGTAGGTGCACCGCAGTAGCCCATACCGGAACGCAGGCCGCCCAACAGCTGGAATACGGTATCCTCCACGCTGCCCTTGTAGGCCACACGCCCCTCGACACCCTCCGGAACCAGCTTCTTGGCATCCTGCTGGAAGTAGCGGTCCTTGCTGCCGTTCTCCATGGCCGCGAGGGAGCCCATGCCGCGGTAGACCTTGTACTTCCTTCCCTGGTACAGCTCAAAGGTTCCCGGGCTCTCATCACAGCCTGCAAACAGGGAGCCCATCATACATACGTCGGCACCGGCTGCAATGGCCTTGGTGACATCACCGGAGTACTTGATACCGCCGTCGGCAATCAGCGGGATATCGTATTCTTTGGCCACTGCATAGCAGTCCATGATGGCAGAGATCTGGGGAACGCCGATTCCGGCCACCACACGGGTCGTACAGATGGAACCGGGCCCGATGCCGACCTTCACTGCGTCTACACCCGCCTCAATCAATGCCCTGGTGGCAGCGCCGGTGGCGATATTCCCGGCAATAACCTGCAGGCTTGGGTATGCTTCCTTGATCTGGCGCACCGCTGCCAGAATATTGGCAGAATGGCCATGGGCGGAGTCTACAACAATCACATCCACATGGGCATCTACCAGGGCATGCACACGATCCATCATGTTGGCGGTAATGCCAACGCCGGCTCCGCACAGCAGACGGCCCTGAGAATCCTTGGCGGACAGGGGATACTTGATCTGCTTCTCAATATCCTTGATGGTGATCAGGCCCTTGAGGTTGAACTTGTCGTCTACAATGGGAAGCTTTTCCTTCCGGGCCTTGGCAAGAATCTTCTTGGCTTCCTCCAGGGTGATTCCCTCCCTGGCGGTGATCAGGTTCTCGGAGGTCATGGATTCTTTGATTTTCCTGGAAAAATCCTCCTCAAACTTCAGATCCCGGTTGGTAATGATCCCAACGAGTCTTCCATTCTCAGTAATGGGAACACCGGAGATGCGGAACTTGGACATCAGCTCATCCGCGTCCTGCAGTGTATGCTCCGGGGAGAGGGAAAAGGGATCCGTGATTACGCCGTTCTCGGAGCGTTTTACCTTATCCACCTCTTCCGCCTGTTCCTCTATGGACATGTTCTTGTGAATAATGCCGATACCTCCCTGCCTTGCCATTGCAATGGCCATACGGTGTTCGGTAACCGTATCCATACTGGCGCTCATCATAGGGATGTTAAGCTGCAGCTCCCTGGTCAGCCGCGTGGATAAGTCCACCATATTAGGTGTGATTTCTGAATAAGCGGGAATTAATAATACATCATCAAATGTAATTCCTTCACCGATAATTCTTCCCATTCTCTGCTCCTCTCTTTCGTCTAAAGGCTTGAATAAACTTGTAAATTACTGAAAAATTGTGGAATAAATATAGTTTTTACAACATTATTGTTAGTTTTCAATTTTAACAAAAAGGTTGCATTCTGTCAATGAAAAAAACTATTTTCATGGTTGTATTTTAAAGATTCTTATATTATCATTATGAATATGGATATGAGCTGCCTGACAAATGGAGCGTTATGCCAATGCCCCACTTGCCGGGAGCCCATAAAATACGTTTCAGAAAGAGTGAGGCTATGGAATTTCGACCCTGCATTGATATTCATAACGGAAGGGTAAAACAGATTGTAGGCGCAAGCCTTAGGGACGAGGGAGACCGGGCCAGTGAGAATTTTGTGGCGTCCCGGGACGCGGATTATTATGCACGGCTTTATCGGGAGGACCGGCTGTATGGGGGACATGTGATACTGCTGAATCCGGAAGGCTCTCCCTTTTATGAGGAGACGAGGGAGCAGGCCATGAAAGCCCTTCGGGCATTTCCGGGAGGCCTTCAGGCAGGAGGCGGCATCACACCGGAGAATGCGTCCCGGTTCCTGGATGCAGGAGCCTCCCATGTGATCGTTACCTCCTATGTATTTTCCGACGGCAAGATTCACAATGGGAATCTGGAGCGGATGGTACAGGCGGTGGGAAAGGAGCATCTGGTGCTGGACTTAAGCTGCCGGAGGCGGGAGAATGGCTACTATGTGGTGACGGACCGATGGCAGAGATTTACCGATGTGCAGCTGGACAGGGCGCTTCTGGAGCGTCTTTCCGGCTATGCAGATGAGTTCCTGATCCATGGGGTGGATGTGGAGGGAAAGGCTGCAGGCATCGAGGAGGAGCTGATCACGCGCCTGGCAGGCTGGGAGGGCTGTCCCGTTACCTATGCCGGCGGAGTCCGTGATTTTTCGGATCTGGAGCAGCTTAGGGAATTGGGGGGCGGCCGGGTTCATGTGACAGTGGGAAGTGCGCTGGACCTGTTTGGCGGTTCTCTGCCCTACCGCGAGGTGGCTGCGTGGTGCGCGGCAGCCTGCAGTATGAATAGGCAGTATATATAAAGGAATAAAGGATCAGGAGGAAACAGAATGGAACCGAATATGCAAAGGAAAAAAACGAAAACAAGAAAGCTCAGTATCCGCAAGAAGATTTTAATTCCCTGTCTGCTGATGAATCTGGCGGCCTGTGTACTCATCGGCATGGCTCTGTATCAAAGAGCCAAGGAGGAGCTGATCGCCGCAGCCCAGGATGGGGCGGGCTTTGCAGCCCAGGTGGCGGCAGATAAGATGGATATCGATGCGCTGGAGACCCTTCGTCCGGGGGATGAGGAGACGGAGGCTTACCAGAGCATGTTCAGGGAGATAAATGAGCTTAGGAAGGATTCTCCCATCCTGTACCTGTATACCATAGCCAACGTGGACGGACGCTATGTATATATTCTGGACACGGATGAGAGTGCCGACCGGTATGGGATATATGAGGATGCCAGCGAGGAGATGAATGAATATATGGAGCAGTGCTTTGCCTCCAAGGAGCCTGTGGAGGAGCCGTCCATCGATGATTCGGATGGCGAACAGGTGCTCAGCGCCTATCTGCCGCTCTTTGACTCCGAAGGCTCCTTTATGGGAATTCTTGGGGCAGATTATGATGCCGCTTCCATTCAGGACAGCCTCAATGGGCTGAAGCACCGGTGTATTCTCATTGTGATGATTTTCCTGCTTCTGGGCTACGGGGTGATTTTTTTCGTAACCAGCCGTATTTCCCGCAGTCTGATGGCCGTGGATTCCAAGGTGGGGAATCTCAACAGCAGTGACGGAGACCTGACCAGGACACTGGATATTACCTCCGGGGATGAGCTGGAGCTGATTGCAGGCAAGATGAATGAGTTCCTGGAGCACCTGCGGGCAGTCATCCAAAAGATCGCCCGCTCCTCTGACCTGCTGCAGGATTCCTCCGGAAATGTTTCCCACAACATTGCGGATGCAGCCCAGCAGCTGAGCGAGGTGTCTGCCACCATGGAGGAGATGAGCGCCATGATGGAGGAGACCTCGGCATCCCTGCAGCAGATTTATGGCCATGCCACCCATATGGAGGAGCTGGTGGAGGTGGTGCAGAGCCGCGCCGGCGAGGGCTTTGAGATGACCAAGGAGATCAGCCGGCGTGCGGAGGATTCCCTGGAGGATTCCCTGCAGGCCAAGGAGAATACCAGCGGTATGATGCACCAGATCGAACAGAGCGTGTACCAGAAGATGGAGGAGGCCAAGGAGGTAGAGCGGATCCAGGGGCTGACCAGTGATATCATGAATATTGCCTCCCAGACCAACCTCCTGGCCCTCAATGCCAGTATTGAGGCAGCCAGAGCCGGAGAGCACGGCAAAGGCTTTGCCGTTGTGGCAGATGAGATCGGAAAGCTTGCCGCCGACTGCGGGCAGACAGCCGGGCAGATTCAGGAGATCAGCAATACGGTGATCCAGAGCGTGGGGGCCCTGGCCTCAGAGACCACCAGAATGCTGGATTTTGTCAGTGAAAATGTCATGCACGATTACGACGAGCTGGTGGATACGGAGAAGCGTTATCATGAGGATGCGGACACCATGCGCAATTTTATGGAAGAGTTCAGCAGCAAGGCAAAGGAGATGCAGCAGGCAATCGCCCATATCACCGATGTGATGGACGGCCTGTCCTCTGCCACCGAGGAGAACGCCAGGGGCATTGAGAATGTTACTGCATCCACAACCCGTCTTTTGAAGAATGTGAATAATGTGGAGGAGCAGGCCGGCCAGAACCTGCAGGTAGTAGAGGAGCTGAACGGAATCATCGCTCAGTTTAAATATGAATAGAAATGGAGCAGGCGCGCATTGCGCAGGCCAAGGAAGTACTGATGAGACAGAGACAGCTGTCGGAGGGCAGGCCCGCCGCTACATGCAGAAGCTCAGCATGGACAGCGGCCGGGGGTTCTTAGAGACGGCTGAGATGATTTTAAGTTTGGAGGAAGAAACATGTTAAAGGTAAATACGAACTATCAGAAATTGCCGGGCAGCTATCTGTTCAGCACCATCGGGAAAAAGGTGGCGGCCTACACCAAGGCCAATCCGGACCGGCAGGTGATCCGCTTAGGGATCGGAGACGTGACCCAGCCCATTGCGCCGGCAATTATTGCAGCCATGCACCGTGCAGTGGACGAGATGGGGGCTGCAGAGACTTTTCATGGCTATGCGCCGGATCTTGGGTATGAATTTCTGCGAAATGCCATCGTGGAGCACGATTATAAGGCCAGGGGCTGCCAAATCTCTGCAGATGAGATCTTTGTATCCGACGGGGCAAAATGCGATTCCGGCAATATTCAGGAGCTCTTTGCCCTGGACAACCGAATTGCGGTGACAGATCCGGTGTATCCGGTCTATGTAGATTCCAACGTGATGGCCGGCCGGACCGGAACCTACGATGAGGCTGCCGGGACATGGAGCCATGTGATCTATATGCCCTGCACCATGGAAAATGATTTTGTACCGGAGTTTCCCAAGGAGACGCCGGATGTGATCTACCTGTGCTTCCCCAACAATCCCACAGGAACCACCATCACCAGGGACCAGCTTCAGGCCTGGGTAGATTATGCCAATAAAAACGGCGCCCTTATCATCTATGATGCTGCTTATGAGGCCTATATTTCCCAGGAACAGGTGGCCCATTCCATCTATGAGTGTGAAGGGGCAAGAACCTGCGCCATTGAGCTGAAGAGCTTTTCCAAGAATGCCGGGTTTACCGGGGTGCGATTAGGCTACACGGTGGTGCCCAAGGAGCTTGTGTATGAGGGCCAGTCCCTGAACGCCATGTGGGCAAGGCGTCACGGCACCAAGTATAACGGCGCCCCCTACATTGTGCAGCGGGCCGGGGAGGCGGTCTATTCGCCGGAGGGAAAGGCCCAGCTGAAGGAGCAGGTGGCCTACTATATGAAAAATGCATCCGTGATTTACCAGGGCTTAAAGGAGTCCGGCTATACGGTATTTGGCGGCGTCAATGCCCCCTATATCTGGCTGAAAACGCCAAAGGACATGACCAGCTGGGAGTTCTTTGATTTCCTGCTGGAGCAGGCCAATGTGGTGGGCACGCCGGGAGCAGGCTTCGGGCCAAGCGGGGAAGGATATTTCCGCCTGACGGCCTTTGGAAGCTATGAGAATACCGTGAAGGCCTTAGAGCGGATCAAGGCGCTGTAGAGGGAGCAGAATATGTACGATACCATATTATTTGACCTGGACGGGACACTGACGGACCCTGGCATTGGCATCACCAATTCCGTGATGTATGCCCTGAAAAAGTACAGCATCACAGTGACAGACCGCAGCCAGCTGTACCGTTTTATCGGCCCGCCTCTGATCGAGTCCTTTGAGACCTTCTATGGCTTCTCCCATGAGCAGGCAGTGGAGAGCGTGGGATTTTACCGGGAATATTACCGGGACAGGGGAATCTATGAAAACCGGGTGTATGAGGGAATCCCCGCCCTGCTGGACAGGCTGAAATCAGCCGGCAGGAGATTGCTTCTGGCCACCTCCAAGCCCGAGGAATTTGCAGTGCGGATCCTGGAACATTTTGAACTTCTGAACTATTTTGACATTGCAGCCGGAGCGGCCATGGACGAGACCAGGACTGCCAAGGCGGATGTGATTGCCTATGCCCTTGGGCTGGCGGGCATCACGGATCCCGGCAGCTGCATCATGGTAGGAGACCGCAAGCACGACATCCTGGGAGCCAGGGCCCAGGGCATGGCCTCCATGGGCGTGCTGTTTGGCTACGGCAGCCTCAGTGAGCTGAAGGAGGCCGGTGCGGACCTGATTGCGGATACCGTGGAGGACATTGGGCGCCTGCTGGGCGTGTGAGCCGGCAGGCAGGGCCCTCTATACCCGGAAGCGGTCATACTGCTGATAGCAGTCAAGACACAGCTTTCGGGTGCCTGCCAGGCGAATCCAGTTGGCTCCGGTAGTCTCGCCGCAGCATTCGCATTCATAGGAATCGAACAGCCGCGCCTGCTCCGGAAGCCGGATAACCGCCTCCTTTACATCAAACATTTCAGCAGGCGTGCATCCCTGATAATAGGCAAAGGATTCCTCCCGTGTCATTTCCCGCGGCTTTGGCTTCAGAACCAGCCGGACAGATTTTCCGTTCCTGCGGTTATAGAAGGAAAATGCCTGCTTCCCGCGCATATGGAATAACAGGTTTCCCTTCCCAATACTGCAGCCCAGAATTGCCTGAACAGCATCCACGCCGCAGGCATCGTTCTCCGCAATGCAGACCACCTGTTCATCCTCCGAAAATGTCAGCTCCAGCAGCTCTATGGCATACAGAGAAGCCTTGTACCCAATGGTCAGCCCTCCGCACACATGCCCGTGAAAAGCAGCTGCCTTCTCCCAAAGTAATGTTTCATCTGTTTTCATCAAAAGTTCCACCTTTCTGTATTAGGATTCTTTCCGTTATGTGCAAGCTCCACCCTCCAAAGAATGGTCACCCGGGTCGTCTTCGTAACCTCCAAGACCATTCCGTCCTTGGCCTGACCTTCCACAAAGCGGGCAATTGCTGCCTCCTCCGCTGCTGTCAGCTTCCTTTGCAGCCTGGCCCGGTCCGTGCACCAGGCGGTCATATCCTCCACCGTTTTTTCAGACTCCCACTCATCCTCCTGATAGGAGAGCTGCGGACAATACCCGTGATACCACAGATAAGAAAATGCCTGTAAAATGCCTCCCTGATCCTGGGCGTTGCAAGGCCGCAGGCCAATCTGCGCAAAAGCCCCATCCTGTATCCGATCCCGCCTGCGCGCGGGCTTCTCCACCATGCAGAGCTTCCGGGAACAGCGGTTTAGCTTGTCAAAGGTCTGATAATCGTCAACCGCAGGCGTCATATGGGCAAATACGATATCAAAGCCATCGGAAAAGCCCAGCTGTTCCACATCAGCCTCAGACCAGTCCAGGCAGTGGAAGGCAGTATTGGATAGCCCCAGGGCCCGGCTGCGCTCTTTGGCATACCGGATCATGTTGGGGGAAATATCTATGCCCACCGCCTCCTGCACATAGGGAGCAAGGGCCATGGAGTAGATGCCGGAGCCGCAGCCCACGTCAAGGGTCCGAAGAGACGCATCCAGGGGAAGGGCTGTCCGCATATGACGGAGAAATGCATTTTCTTTTGGATCGGGAATCTTTAATTCCCGATAGTCTAAGGCCGCACGATCCCAGAGCTGCCGCTGTATGGCCGGGTCATAGGCCCTGCTCTTGACCCATGTCTCAGAAAGCTTTTTTAAATCATCCATAAAAACCTCCTCTCATTCCACAAAACATTTTTTCGCCAGAACTTCCATCATTCCACAAAACATTTTTTCGCCAGAACTTCCATCACTCCACAAAACATTTTTCGCCAGAACTTCCATCATTCCACCACAACCATTTTCCGGCCCAGTACATCCAGGATCCGGGCTTCTACCTGATAGACATCTGCGATGGCTTTTGGGGTGATGACGGACGCATCTCCATAGGCATAGACAAAGCCGTCACGGATCAGGAGAAACCTGTCGCAGTAGCGCAGCGCCAGGTTCAGGTCGTGGATAATGACAATGATGCCGATGCCGTCGTCCCTGGCAATCTGGCTGACGACCTTTAAGACCTCATGCTGGTTGTGCAGATCCAGACTGCTGGTGGGCTCGTCCAGGAGCAGAACATCCGGCTGCTGGGCCAGCGCCCGGGCCAATACTACCTTCTGCAGCTCGCCGCCGGAAAGCTCATCTGTATAACGGAGGGCAAAGGAGGTAAGCGCCAGACGCTCCAGGGCCTGCTCCGTGACGGCAAGATCCTCCTCTGAAGGCCCCATTTTGATATAGGGCTTTCTGCCCAGCAGGACGGAATCGAATACGGTCAGCTGCTCCCCCTCTGACTGCTGGGCCACATAGGCAATGGTCTGGGCGATCTCACTGCGCTTCATGGTCTGGACATTTTGGCCCTGTACCGTGACAATGCCCTTTTGGGGATCAAGAATGCGGTTCAGGCATTTGATCAGGGTAGATTTGCCGGCCCCATTGTTGCCAAGAAGCGCCAGGCAATGGCCGCTGTCCAAATCAAAGGAAATCTCATGCAGAATCTCTTCACATCTTGGATACCTAAAGGCCAGCTCTTTTACATGAATCATCTGCGCTTCCCTCCTTTGAAAATCAAATACAGGAACAGGGGCGCCCCCAGAAAGGAGGTGATGGCGCCAATGGGCAGAACCACAGGCTGCACCGCAAGCCGAGCGACCGTATCGCTAAGCAGCAGCAGAATGGCGCCCATGCAGGCCGAGGCAGGCAGCAGATAGCGGTAATCGCTTCCGATCACCCGCCGCATCAGGTGCGGTGCGATCAGGCCGATAAAATTGATGATGCCAATATAGGACACAATGACAGAGGCGGTCAGGGAACAGATCACCATGCTGGCCAGCAGGAGCCGGTCTGTGTTGACACCCAGGGCCTTGGCGGTGGCCTCCCCGCTCTGGAGGGCATTAAAGTTCCAGCGGTTTGCCAGAAAATATACCATGGCTGCGCCCACCACAGCCGCCATAATGGCAATCTCCCGCCAGGAGGTGCTTCCCAGGCTGCCGAAGGTCCAGAACACCACAGCCGCAACCTTCACATCCTCTGCAAAATACTGCAGCAGAGTGGTGCCTCCGGAAAACAGGGAGCTTAGGGCCACGCCGGAGAGGATCATGGTCTGGGGACTGAGCCGCTTGAATCGGGAAAGCCCAAGGATCACCAGGGTGGAAAGCATGGAGCCCACAAAGGCGCAGACAGAGGTCATGTAGGGATTTGCGATGGCTATGCCGTCCAGTGTCTGGCTCTGCATGCCGGCATCCAGAACAATAATGGCAAAGGCTGCGCCAAAGGCCGCCCCCTGGGATACGCCCAGGGTGGAGGAGGAGGCCAGGGGATTGCGCAGAATGCTTTGCATCACGCAGCCCACCAGCGCCAGTCCGATACCGGCCACCAGGGCGGTGACTGTCCGGGGCAGCCGAAGATGGAGCACAATGATATTGGCCTGCTTCTCCCCCTGTCCCAGAAGCGCCATGGCCACCTGCCGGAGGGTCAGGCCGGAGGAGCCGAAGGTGATGGCTGCCAGGGCGATCACCACGGTGAGGATTACCATTCCAATGAAAAAGAGGCGTTTAAAGCGGATATACCCCTCATAGCTTTGCTGTGTCTGCAGGGAATTTGTCTTCATGGCTTATTCTCCAATCGTCAAGGGGCCAAAGCCTGTGCCTGCCTGCTCCAGTACATCCAGATAATCACAGCCCAGCATAAGATGGAAGATCTCTTCTGCCCGGGCCCGAAAATCCACATCGGAAAACTGTTCCGGATAGAGGATGGAGCCCACATAGTATGCGTCCGCAATGGCCAGCTCCTGGTTGGTCCAGTTGTAGTTATAGGAAACAAGGGAGTAAACCCGGTTATTTTTGACTGCGCTTAGATTGTTATAAAAGGCAGGGTTGACCTCATAATCTTCATTGACCAAATACATACTCTGGGGATTGAGGAAAATATATTCCGGATCCCAGTCCGTTACCTTTTCCAGGTCAATCAGAAGCGTACCGGTCTCACCGGTCTCATCCACAACGTTATTGGCATTGACTGCAACAAAGGGTGGAAATTGGGCGGAGGTGCCCTCAAAGCCATGGGCGCCCCGAAAGCCAAGAGCTCCGGTGTAAACAGAGGGCCGTTCTTCCGCGGGAATATCCTGTGTCCGTTCCTTCAGGTCTGCGATCCACCCCTCCAGGGCGGCAATCAGGGTATCCACCTGCTCTTCGGTTCCCATAATATTGCCGATCAGGCGCAGGGTCTGCCGAAAATCCTCATCGTAAAAATTGGTGGCATACAGCCCCACCACCGGAACCCCCATCTGATCCTGCAGCTGGTCTAAGGTATCCCTGTCAGCACCAAAATAGAAGATCAGGTCCGGCTCCAGAACAGCCAGCGCCTCCCCGTACAGGGTATCTCCGCTGCCGCCGGAGGCGATGGAGGCACAGCCTGCAAAATGGTCCTTATTGACATAGGCATAGGGCATACCGGGCTGCCCTTCCTTTTCCAGGTCCGTGCAGCCCACAATTTTATCGGCGCAGCCTGCATAGGTCAGCATACGGGAGGCGCTGCCCAGGGCGGCCACCCGTTCCACGGTGCCGGGAAGCTCCACGGTGCGGCCGGCCAGATCCGTAACCGTGGAGGGAGCAGCAGGGGCGTCATCCCCTGCGGAAGGCTTCGGATTGTCTGTCTCCATGTCCGGGGCAGAGACATCGGCTGCCTGCTGTGCTGCAGTTTGCTCCGGTGTGGTGTCCATTGCGCCGCAGCCTGCCAGGGCAGACAGCATAATTGCAGCAGATAAAAGTGTTGTGAGTAATCGTTTCATTGTAGTTGTCCTTTCGTCAAGCTGTAATTTAAAAGTATGATCCAAGGTATTTTATCAAAAAGAGAGGTGCATTGTAAGCTCCCCGGGGGGTTCTGAAATAAATTTAGAGGGCTTTTGATTTAGCTGAAGCGGTGTTCTGCCGAAGGAATCGGAGACAGGAAATGAATGGAGGAGGTATTTTTATATGGGACGAAAGGAGATAGGAATTGTAACGGGGGCCACAGGGGGAATTGGGCATGAGTTTGTGAAGCTCCTTCTCCAGGAACAGCTGGACGAGATCTGGATCATCGGCAGAAATCGGGAACGGCTTGACCGGCTGAAAGGCCTGTACGGGGAACGGATTATTCCCATATGCATGGATCTTACGGATCCCAGCGGATTGCAGCCCATCTGGAAGCTGCTCACCGAGGAGGTGCGCGTTTCCTGGCTGGTGAATAATGCAGGTATGGGGCAGATGATGCCTGCAAAGGATGTTGGACAGGAGGAGCTTGCCAGGACCATTCAGCTGAATTGTCAGGTGCCGGCTGCTTTGATCAATGGCTGCATCCCTTACATGGGAGAGGGGAGCCGAATTCTCAACCTGTCCTCTGCCGCTGCATTTCAGCCGGTTCCCTACCTCAATCTGTATGCTGCCACAAAGGCCTTTCTCCACAGCTATTCCCGCGCTCTGCACATGGAATTAAGGCCAATGGGCATCACGGTTACGTCTGTCAGCCCGGGCTGGGTAGATACGGACATGCTGGAAAGGGAGCGCAATGGCCGCAGGATACGCTTTCCGGGACTGGTTCAAGCCCAAAGGGTTGCCCAAAAAGCCATGAAGGATGCCAGAAGGG
Source organism: uncultured Lachnospiraceae bacterium (assembly GCA_910588285.1). GTDB lineage: Bacteria > Bacillota > Clostridia > Lachnospirales > Lachnospiraceae > 14-2. The sequence goes on along the minus strand of CAJUQB010000050.1, from coordinate 6,862 downwards.
GAAAGGATGTGTCCGTCTGCTCCTTTTATGTGGGATGCCAGCGCTTCCATGTAAAGCTCATGCCCCATAGACTGGTTATGAGGATCTGGATGCGGGGAATAAAAAAATATTTGTGATGATTGCAAAATAAAACAGGAGGAAATTTTATATGCTGCATATTTTTTATGGGGATATGCCGGAAGCAATCTATAATCCGGTAATTTTTTTCAAGAATACTTATACAGATGAGTGGATTACAGATGAACTGTCAAAGGAGATGATCAGGGACGTGGACCGTTCCGTGGTTCTGGGACCGCGGATCATAGACAGTCCTGTGCTGGGAGGTATTTCACCCCGGGAATTATCCGGAGGAGTTAAAACCCTGATTGCGATTTATAAAGTGCCGGAAAAAGTTTTTAATGCCTCTGCCTGTGGGGATAATTGTGCCAAGTGGATATTAAAAATCGGGGACATGCAGGATGTAACAATCAATCTGCGTCATTTGATGGATTTTGGTGAGCAGGAATTTGAAATAAAGATTCTGAATACGAATCAGATTGTTCATAATATGGATGAGCTATTGGCAGTTGCCGGTATGTTTGTCAGATAAAGGGGGATCAGATGAAGGGAAAGTATAGGATTGTTGTTTCTAATGCTAAGGTACGATATGATTTTATGATCCGGAGAAATATAACCATTATAAAAGGGGATAGCGCTACCGGAAAAACAACATTAGTAGAAATGATACAGGAGCATTATGAATCCGGGAAAAACAGTGGGATTGAGCTGAATTGTGACAGGCCCTGCAGGAGTCTTGCAGGTAGAGATTGGAAACTGCTGCTGGCCTCGATCCATGAGACAATCGTTTTTATTGATGAGGATAATGCATTCCTGCCCACAAATGAATTTGCAGAGGCAGTTCGTGAATCTGATAATTATTATGTAATTGTGACAAGAGAGGGGCTGCCGAATCTGCCATACAGTGTGGAGGAAATATACGGAATCTGCGAATCTGGAAAATATGCTTCTCTGAAGCAGACATACCATGAATTTTTTCATATCTATGGCAGAGATAATGATAGAAAGCCGGTGAATCCGGAAACTATTATCGTGGAGGATTCCAATGCAGGATATGAATTTTTTGAAGGACTGTCAAAGAACAGAACGTATAGAGTGATCAGTGCAGGTGGGAAATCAAATATTTATGCTGAAATTATGAAAAACAAGAGCGGTAATTTATTGATTATCGCAGATGGAGCTGCATTCGGTCCGGAAATGGCCAGAGGGTTCAGCTGATCTACGGACAGGATGTGGGCGTGGGAGACCGGGGAGGGATCCGCACCAATGAGCTGTATTTAAGCCAGTACTTGGATCATTTTATCGATGAGAGTGACAAAAGCTACACAGTATGCTCCAGACAGAACCAGAGCCAGGGCGGCTGCTTTCCTTATCTGCAGCAGGGATGTCTTGACCAGAGGCTGACAGGCTATTGTACGGACGCCATGGATTTCTATGGGAAGGAATACCGCAAAACACAGCGGATCGAAGCCCTTTATCAGGAGCCGCTCAAGAAGAAGTACCAGTATGAATTGTCCTATATCGGCCTGTGGACAGACTGGCTTGCCCTTGACCAGACCGTGAAAGCAACCTTTTACGGGATGTTCATAGAGCATATGGAGCAGGCCGTGAAGGGCCCTCTGTTCATGGAACGGATCCAAAGCGCCTATGAGGCTGTGGATTGGGATTCCTTTGAGGGAAAACCGGTGCAGATGGTTAGAAGGAGCGCCCTGTTCGGCGGAGCCTACGCTTCGCCGGAGATGACAGAAGAGGAAATTGACACCTGGTTTCCCAAACGCCGGATGGAAGAGTTTCCTGGGGGATGGCGCGTTGATTTCCTATGCAGGAGGCGATTGGGACGATACCCTGCAGCCGGCGGATCCCAGAATGAAGGAACGGCTCATCAGCGCCTGGACACAGGCTCTGGCATATCAGTCCCTGCACAGCCTGTCCATGGGGATACACAAGGCCTCAAATCCGGCGGCGCTTACCTGTGCAAAGGAGCTGGAGGGAATGGTGAATGCCATCAAGAGAGATTTTGAGAAGTACCTAATCAGGGACGGCGTAATTGCCGGGTTTGCTTATATGGAGGAGGACGGAAGCTTCAGCTACATGCTTCATCCGTCAGATAACAAAACAGGAATCCACTATCGGCTGCTGCCACTGACAAGAAGCATCATCAGCCATTTGGCGGATGACGCATCTATTCCAGCGGACCGGGAATATTCCTGGTGAGGCTTTTGGGCAACCTGCTGGGGCTTCGGGATAAGACGGCAGTCCTTGAGATTGACCCGGTATTGCCCCGGGAGCTTACGGGCCTTGTCCTTGCCTATGCCATCGACGGCCAGCCGGTAAGGTTCTGATATCATGTGGGGGCAAAGGGGGCCGGCGTTGAAAAAATCATGTGTAACGGCAGGGAGCTTACCTTTACCTACACAGCCAATCCTTACCGTACCGGAGGCGATAAGGCTCCCACAGGAGGAGACACGCCAAGCGATTCCGGCGCAGCAGCCGATGAGGGAGACGCAGCCGGTGGAGACACTGCCGACGAGGGCGCAGACGGGGCGGACAACGGCGAGCAGATCACCTTAAGATATGCGGTATGGGACCTGGGTACAGAGGAAGAGAATGGCATCAACCGCCGTATGATCAAAGCCTATGAGGATTATATTGCGGCCATGAAGAATCAGATCCCCTCTATATTGAAGGGGTCAAGGAGAGTAAGTCCATCTATGAAAATGGCTACAGCTTTAACAGCCTGACGGATGAGCAGAAAGCAAACTTTGGTACAGACAGTGATTGGGATGCCTTTAATGCCGGCAAGATTGCCATGACTCCGGATTCCACATCCAATGCAACCGGCTATTCCCAGCTTTCCTCCAAGATCAAATTCACAAGCCTTCCCAACGGCAAGTGTGTCATTATTCCGGATTATATCTTTATCGGTAAGACATCTGCCCATCCCCAGGAAGCCTATGAGTTTGCAAAGTTTATGTCCTTTGGAAAAGAGGGGATCCTTGCAAGACTGGATCTGCTGGAGGCAGATACCGCTTTGACATGGAACAGCCTGCCGCTGAACTCAGATGAAGAGATTATTGAGCGCTTCTTTGCAAACTACCCCATGGAGGGCGTGCAGGAGGTCTATGAAAACATGGAGGGCAATGCCATTGTGGAGGCCTTCAAATTCACACCTGGTTATGCCAATGCCCGCTGGAATGCCCCCACAGGGATCAAGGCCGGTGAAAATGAGAACGCTACCATCGGTCAGGTGATCGAGTCCTGCGTGAAGGGAGAATTAAATATTGACGATTATGCACAGCAGCTTACGGATCTTGCAAACGCAGAGATTCAGGCTGTACAGGATGCAATTGACATGTCAATGGCCTGCGCTGCGCCCATGCCATGACCCTCATGGAGGGGGGAGAGATGTCTATCACGGAGATTGCCCTGGAGTCCGGCTTTGAGACCACCCGTACCTTTTATCGTGCCTTTCGCAAATATTATGGCATTGCGCCCAGTGATTTCTGCCAACGATTTTTGGCCGATGGCTGAGAATAGCATTTTTTGTCCCAAAAAGCCAATGGCATGACACGATTTTTTTGCCTTTTGCCTTTATAATGGAAAAAAATGTGAAAGGAGAACATCTATGAAGGAAATTCGTGTGGGAATCATCGGGACAGGGCTGATTGCCCATGCCCATATGGAGATGTACAAGGATATCCCGGGCGTTACCGTGGCGGCGGCCTGTGACATCCGCCCCAAGGTGCTGGAGGAGTTTTGCAATAAATACGGGATCAAGGATCAGTATGCGGATTACCGGCAGCTGCTGCAAAGAGACGACCTTGACAGTGTGGACGTCTGCCTCCACAACAACCTCCATGCGCCGATGGCCATTGAGGTTATGAAGAGCGGCAGGCACTGCTACTGTGAGAAGCCCATGGCCGGTTCCTATGCCGATGCCAAGGCCATGATGGACGCTGCAAAGCTGTTCGGAAAGAAGCTTCATATCCAGCTGTCGTTCCTGTATGGGGCCCAGGCCCTTGACGAGCGGGAGCTGACCCTTGTAAACCTGTGTTGCGACTATGCCCATCCCTGGTCTGAGGATAAGGATGAGCTGGCAAGGAACCATGCGGTTGCCGAAGACTGCCTAAAGGCCGCCCGGATTCTCGGAGCGAAAAGTATCCGTTTTGACCTGGGGGTACATGAGCTTACCATAACGGACGAACAGATTGCGTACACATCAAAGAAATTCAGGGAATATGCCCGCATAGGCGCCCAGGAGGGATTTAAGGTATGCTTTGAGAACCATTGGGGGGCGTCCACGAACTTTGAGGTGGTACAGACCATGTTTGAGGCCATCAATGACGAGAACTTCGGGCTTCTTCTGCACCTTGGCAACTGGTCGGATTCCACCTTGGAGGAAAAGGATCAGAAGGACCTTGCCATGGCCAGCCGCGCTGTCCACATGCATTTTTCGCAGCCCTACTGCGAGCGGGCAGATCAGGTGCTAAAGCCTGTTTATGACGCCGGGTATCAGGGGGTATGGGCTACGGAGCATCACTCGGGAAGGAATGAGTACAATGAGGTGGCGTTCCAGCTGGCAGCGATGAAGAAGGAGCTGTCACGTATTGCCGGCGGCGTGTATGGGTAACATGTAACATTCGTGAGGAAGGAGAGAAGGAATATGAATCATCTTTTGGGGATCACACAACTAAGAAACAGCCAGACAAGGCTTATTACCGCAGAAAATGTATATGGGAAAAAGGACGGGGCGGTATGGCAGAGCCTGGAAAGCAGCAGCCCGAGGCGGAGCGGATCGGTCAGCTGTATTTGGAGAATGGGGCCCCCAGGGAATTGGGAAGGACCTTTAAGGTAAGGCCCTGTATTACCCTGGATTCACAGTCAGTTACAACTCTCATGGATGTGGAGGGGCCGGCTGCCATAACCCATATCTGGATTACGGTTGATATGCGGTTTTACCGGGACCTGATATTGCGCATGTACTGGGATGGGGAGGAAACGCCCAGTGTGGAAGTGCCTCTGGGAGATTTTTTCTGCTGCAGCTGGAAGCAATGGACCCAGATCAATGGGATTCCCATCAATGTCAATTCCTCAGGAGGGCTCAATTGCTTTTTCCCGATGCCCTTCCGAACGCATGGGAAAATTACGGTGGAAAACTTAAGTCCGGAGCAGTGCCATGGCTTCTACTATGCCATCAGCTATGAGCTTCGGGAGGTGGCTTGTGGGGAGGCATATTTCCATGCCCAGTTCCGCCGTACTAATCCCCTAAAGTACAAGGAGGATTATGTGATCCTGGACGGTGTGAAGGGGAAGGGCCACTATGTGGGCACACAGATGTCCTGGCGTTCTGAGGGCAGGTATCTTCCCCTTCAGGATGACATCAGCTCTGTGGCTTACTGGTATCAGGCGGAGCCTCATGCCCCATTTCCAAAGCTTGCGGGCAGGGATGAGCTGGAGATTATCTAATGAAACCAGTGGCTGTTTGCCCCAGTGATCCACGGCACGTAAAAATCCTGGCGTAACCTGTCATTCGATTCCCAGGAACTCCAGCACTGGCACTAAATACTTCCGGTCTGTCCAGTCGCAGGTCTGCCCCGCTGCAGACATAAGGGCTGCCATCCATGGCTCGTAGGTATTGGGATCCTTCTTGGCAATGGATTTTTGCAGTATTTTGCAGAGCGTCTTGTCGACAAATTTCATTTTGCTTTCATCCCAGATCCCGCGGCCATAGAACAGCGGAAGGCGCTTAAGCTTCCCGGTCATGTTGTGGGCCCTGATTTCCGCAAAGGCAGCCTCCTCGTAGGGGGAAGCGCCTACACACAGTACGGCTGCTTTCCTGCCCTGTAACAGCCCGGGATTCTTTTTTAAGAAGGGCAGTCCTGCGATGCCGGAGGCATAGACCCCTCCGCATAGCAGGATTGTTTCATATTGGGCAACCTCCTGGGGCCGGGCCTTGGGCGTTTCGAGACAGTCAAAATCAGTCAGCTCCTGCAGCCACATGGCATATTTCCTGGTTGCTCCGTATTTGGATTGATATAAAATGATTCCTTTATTCATGGTAGTGTCCTCAATGCCTGCGCAAGAAACGCCTGATAGGCAGCCTCCTGCTGCAGGCAGATCTCGTCTGTGGAAATGCCTGGTGTTGTCACGGAAAAAATCGTGCCGATGCCTATGGTATAAATCATCATGTGCAAATGCAGCTGCCTGGCTTGGGCTGTGCTGATGTGCAGGGCATCTGCAATAAATTCCGCCATATGAGGGTTCGCCTCCGCCTGGTATAGATCCTCCAGAGAGGAAATGCCACTGCGGGGATGGAGGATAAAGATCCGAAACAAATGAGGCTCCTCCCTGGCTAGTTGGATATATGCGCTGCCTGTACTGCGGAAGAAGTCCTTCTCATCAATGCGGGCCGAGAGATACGCCTGTATGAATTGGGCGGCCTTCCGGGCCACATCCTGGCGCAGACCGGCCATATTGCGGCAGTAGCTGTAGATGGGCTGCACGGAGCAGCCCATTTTGTCTGCGATATTTTTGACCAGGACCTGTTCCATGCCCTGGCTTCTTGCAATCTCAAAGGCAGTATTGACAACCATTTCTTTTGTAATTCTCTGTTTTGGCATTTGGTCTCCTTAGATCTCCTTCATAATCCGATAGATGCATAAATCGATTATATAAACTATTTATATAAACAGATTATATATGAGAATAAAGGATTTGTCAAGATGGAAGATACATAGTTACTATTCTCGGTGCCTTGCACCCTGCTGCAAGGCATCCGGCCAGTAAAATAGCGGTTGCGTGCATC
>CAJUQB010000049.1 GCA_910588285.1 uncultured Lachnospiraceae bacterium | reverse complement strand
CGTCGCTAAGAGGATTTGAACCTCCGACCTACCGCTTAGGAGGCGGTCGCTCTATCCAGCTGAGCTATAGCGACATTTATATAAAACAAATATGCGATATAAGCTTATCTCTGGAGCATGGAATCAAATTCCACTCTTCCCTGCATCCATATGACTCCTTTGAACCTTCTGCCAATGGCCGGTTCACCTAAAAGATTCTCCCGATTGATACAAACATCGAAAATCAACTTATTACAATCCAGGGTAAGTACAACAAGCTCTTCCTTCGTATAATGATTCTCAATGGTATGATAATCCAGGATCTCAGCCAGGATACTATATTGATCGCTCTCAATTCCATATGGCATAAAGCTGGTATTAACAATACTCATGATATCTTCATTCTGAATCCTTCTGGATATCATAGAGTAAATATCAATGTCCTCCAGGGTCAGGCTTTCGATGGCTTCTTCATCCCCATCCCTGGCGGCAGCAATCAGATTATTTCTCTCAACAGTGTAACTGTTATTACCAGCCTCCGGCTTCTCCTTTTTAATCGGTAATATTATTTTACCAAATTCTGAGAGCGCTGACAAGACTGTTGGAGCATTTATTTTTCTATTTCCAATACTTCTTCTGCGATTAATGCAGTCCATCACGTTTTGCAGATAGAAAATGAGGGTTACGCCCAGCTTAATCTCATCACAGACCCCTGCATAGGATTCCTTCTCTGCATGCTTCTCTATATCCACCAGCTCGTAAGTGCTGATATTGCTCCCATGGAAATATGGATAATAGTATTCTGGTTCAAATCTATTATCATCAATATATTCCCCGCGAACTGCAATTCCAATAAATTCTCCGAAATCGCAGCTCAGCTCTGCATGGATCGATCCTTCCTCATCCTCGGAGATAATTTTCCGATCCGGATGATCAATCACCTGCTGAATCAAAGCATTGATCTCCTGTTTCTTTTTTAAATTACGGAATCCAATACTTTTTAGAAAACTGTGCATAATATCCCCTCCTTTCTATTCCTATTCCCCCATATTGGGGAACACTGCCGGATGGACGTTCTATTTCCTGCAGCGATTTTACTTTTTCATTAATTATATAGACCTTTTCTATTATAGCGACTATTCCTCTATTTGTAAATGCTTTTTTATAGAAAAATTTTTTATTTTATTTATTCGTCAAATTATTCCTCCGGGATTTCTTTCTTAATTCCTGTGGCAATGTCTAAGGCTTCCTTCTCCTCTTCTGATAACACAATAATGGAATTTCCCTTTATAATTTCTTTGATATAAGTATAGCAGCCTTCTCTGCTATGCATTGCGTTGATTATAAATCCATCGTTGGTCTGATTGAGCAGGGCCAGAGAAAAGCTCAGCTTGCCGCCCATTTCATGAAATGCATCATATTTTACCATGCCGACTTTTTGAAAGGTTAGATTCAGATTCTGTGTAATCTGGTCAATCTTCTGAGTATTTTCCTTGTTGCAGGCAATCAGGTTCTCTATTTCTGATACTCTTCGAATTAAATTATCTTCCAGAGAAGCACTGTCCTTTCCTTGCATGAATTTTTCATATCTCTTTTTCAGCTTTTTGCTCTGTACAATATTTACAATATATAATATAAATAATAAGATGATAAATGCTGCCATTCCAAGCATGATATAGATGCTGTATTCGTTAATCAATGTAAAGAATTCCATTTTTATCTTCCTTTCTGTTTTTTAATCCTTTTGCAGGGGAGCTTGCAGCGGATTTATTGACCTTTTGACCCTGGTATCTTATATTGTAAGTAGTATGTCCGTATAACAGAATATATGTTCTGTATTATATTTCATGAATGGAAGCAAATAATTCCATAATTCGGTCCAATTCATCTTTATTATAATATTCTATTTCTATTTTGCCCTTATTTTGATCCTTCTGATGTATGCTGACCTTTGTACCCATAATCCCCTTTAATTTCTGTTCTAGATCCTGATAGATTGCAGACATGGTATCATCTATGGGCTTTTTCTGAATCTCTTCCTTTTCATTCTGCAGCTTTTTCACCAGCTTTTCAGTTTCCCGAACACTGAGCTTTTCATCAAATATTTGCTGTGCAATTGTATACTGTTTCTCTGGATCTACAATGCCCAACAAGGTTCTTGCATGGCCGGTACTGATCATATCATCAATTACCATCTGCTGTACTCTCTCGTCTAATTTTAATAAACGCATGGAATTGGTAACTGCTGTCCGGGATTTTGATACCCGTTCTGCTACCTCGTCCTGTTTCAAATTAAATTCGTTTAAGAGCCGTTTATATGCCATGGCTTCTTCAATGGGATTGAGATCCTCTCTCTGAATATTTTCAATAAGAGATATTTCTACGATTTCCTGTTCGGTCAGATCCTTTATGATTACCGGTATTTCCTTAATGCCTGCCAGCTTTGCTGCACGCCATCTGCGTTCTCCGGCAATTATTTCATAATAATCCTTACGATCCTGAACCAGCAATGGCTGAAGTACTCCAAATTGCTTGATTGATTCCGATAATTCCAGCAGCGCGTCCTCATCAAAATTCTTACGGGGCTGGTCCCGATTGGGCTCTACCTTTGTAATATTCACAAGCACTTCCTGCTTTTTAACTTCTTCCGGCACTTCTACAGTTTTTCCAACTTTGTCTGTAATTAAACTATCCAGTCCCTTTCCTAAGCCGCTTTTTCTACTAGATGCCATATTATATATCCTTTCTGTTGATTACTTCCTGGGCCAATTGACGATAACTCTCTGCTCCTGATGATTTGCTGTCATAAATATTAATTGGAAGTCCATGGCTGGGCGCTTCTGCAAGACGAATATTTCTTGGAATAATTGTTTTATAGATCGTAGTATTTAAATTGTTTTTTACATTTTCTACCACCTGCAGAGAAAGATTGGTACGTGCATCATACATGGTAAATACCACACCCTCCATATTCAGCTCCGGATTCAATCGCTGCTGTACTAATTGGATGGTATGTATTAATTGGCTCAATCCTTCCAGCGCATAGTATTCGCATTGAATTGGCACCAATATGGTATTTGCTGTGGTCATTGCATTAATTGTCAGCATATTCAGGGAAGGAGGACAGTCAATGATTACAAAGTCATAATCCTCATGTATATAATCCACTTCATTTTTTAATATGTACTCCTTGTCTTTGATGCCAAGGAGCTCAATCTCTGCCCCGGCCAGATTGACATTAGAAGGAATTACCGATAATTTTTCTATTTCAGTTTTATGTATGCTCTCTCTGATGGTACATTCTCCTAATATTAAATCATATACATTATTTTCAATTTCATCCTTTTCCAGTCCAAGCCCGCTGGTGGTATTTCCCTGCGGATCCATATCAATTACCAGGACTTTTTTGTTTACCTCTGCCAAACATGCAGAAAGATTAATTGCTGTTGTCGTTTTTCCTACTCCACCCTTTTGGTTTGCAATTGCTATGATTCTTCCCATATTTTTTCCTTTCTTGTTACCGTTTCACGTGCAACAGTAACCTTTCTTTCCGTGCTTTTTTCATTATATCACTATTTTCAAGCAATTGCTATCATTAATTTCTATAATAATTTTCCATTTTATAGAATGTAAATAGCCATTTTTTTAATAGCATGAGTGGATTTAAGTCCGTATCAAATATATTAAATTTGCGATATAAATGTTTCACGTGAAACATTTATAAATATTTTGATCAATTCCATGATATAATTCTAATATGGATTCTGATATAAACTCTATTTATATATCCTTCTCTTTCACACATCAATCTACAATGTTTCACGTGAAACATTTTGAATCATCATTTGGTATTATAACATGGATTATTGTTTCATTTTCCGAATCCTTATTCAATTCTATAGAACCGGACAATATTCGTATTCGATCATCCAATTGATTCCATAAACTTCTGATTGACGAATGATTCTCTGGGGCATTCCTATCACTGATCACCAGCTCCATATTAGAACATTCATATTTTACTGATAATACAATCATATCTCTGCATTCCATATCGATCCAAACATTTTTAATCTGTAAATGCTCCAGGATCATACTGCATATTTTCTGAACAATACGAAAGATCATGACAGAAATATATTCTGAACTGCTGCATTCACCCTTCTGTACATTCCAATAAATATGTGCATCATATTTATTGGAAAGATACCTGGTATATCTGTCCAATATAACATCAATCCCCTCCTTTTTCAATGATAAAGGAAATAATTGAACAGCAAAATCATTCATATCTGATAGAAAACCAGACATCAGATCAGACATACGGCTTAGTTCAATCCTGCATCTGTCCCTGTCAACATCCATCAATTTCGTACAAAATTCGACACAACGATTCATATGAATCATAGATTGGATTAAAGAATTTTCCATTTTTTTGGCAAAATCCTGATTATCCATTTCCTGTGAAATCAATATCCTGCGCTGCAGATCCTCATACTCATGCAACCTTTGCATATGATCCGATGCAAGCAAATCATTGCCGCGGTAATATAAAATAACAGAGTCTATTTCATCTATCCTTGACATGACATCATTTTGTCTGCTCTCTAATTGTTCCAGCTCCAGCCGATACTGTTCAATATCGTTTTTGATTTTATCGATACTCTCCTGATCCATCACACCTACCTTGTAATTCTGCGGTGAAAAGGAATCAAAACTATCATCCTCTGATGATTCTATAAACTGAATCAACTCCATACGCTCCTTGATCAGCATTTCAAATCGCTGTATCTGATCAGCCAGATCAATCTGCTCATGCATAAGCTCCTGTCTGCATTTATCCAAATAAGATTTAACCATACATATCTCCCATAGAACATAAGTTCAAATACCAAACAATATTTTTTCCACCTTCAGTGTACCATAGAAAATTTATAAAAAAAAGAGATTTCATCATAATTTTATTTGTATATCTGGAGCAATTCGACTATAATAAATATAAGAATAGAAAAGAAAGGGCGATGAAAATGAAAAAACAAATAAGAAACTTTTTATTACTAACCACCCTAACCAGCATGTCCATATATGGAATCAATAAATTCATCAGCATATCCAGTACCATGAAGAATCTTCTGAAAAATAACCCCGGAAAATTCTACGACTGGAAATATGGAAAAATATTTTATAACAAAACCGGAAAAGGGACGCCTGTCCTGTTGATCCATGATCTGAATCCGGCATCCTCTACAGAAGAGTGGAACAAGATCTATATGTCTCTGTCAAAAAATTATACGGTATATACCATGGATCTTCTGGGCTGCGGCCGGAGCGACAAGCCAAATCTCACATATACCAATTATATGTATGTGCAGCTGATCACTGATTTCATCAAAAATGTAATTGGAGAAAAAGCAAATATCGTTGTAACCGGAAGCTCTGCCTCCTTCGGTGTCATGGCCTGCAATATGAATCCGGAATATTTTAACCGCATCATTTTAATCAATCCGGAAAATCTCAACAGCCTGGCAAAGATTCCCAGCAAACGGAAAAACACCTTGAAATTTTTAATTGACCTTCCAATTTTCGGAACATTAATCTACAATATCCTATTTTCATCCAAGTCTGTAGATCAGAAGTTCCGCAACGATTATTACTACAAGGAAAGCTTAATATCCTCCAAGCTCCTTGATGTTTATTATGAGTCGGCACATATTGATAAATCCCATGGAAAGTACCTGTTTTCCAGTATAAAATCCAATTATACAAATATCAATATTGTACATGCCTTAAAGAAAGTAAACAACAGTATTTATCTGATTTTCAGCAAAGAAAATGAAGATACTTCTATGATTGCCGATTCCTACTGCACCTACAATCCTTCCATTGAAACAGTTGGAATCAATCATTCAAAGTATCTTCCCCAATTAGAAACTCCTCAGGAGCTATTGCCGCAATTAGAATTATTTTTAAATACCAAATAACTTCTTTTCAATAGATTATTTTAGACAGCTCATTTTAGATAACTTATTTATAACTCATTTAAGAATGCAAGGGTTCCCTTGATGGCAGACCTGCCTTTCGAGGAAATGCCTTCGGTGTTTTCATTACTTTTTTGATTTTTACAAAAGAACGGGAAATATCAGTATCCGGTAACTGGAACTGATAAACCTGTTCTTTTTTTCCTCCCAATAATTTAATCCCGTAAGCAGCCTCCTGCACCTCCTTCTCTACATCACCTGATTTATAGGCAACAAAGAATCCTCCCTTTTTTACAAAGGGAATACAGTATTCGGACAAAGAGGAGAGATTCGCAACAGCACGTGAAACAACAAGATCAAACTGATCCCGATACTCAGGCTTTCTGGCCAGATCCTCTGCCCGGCCATGAACAGCATTGATCTGCTCCAGCTTAAGCTCTTGTATCACATCCTCCAGAAATACAATTCGCTTGTTCAGAGAATCCATCAATGTAACCTGAAGCTGTGGGAACATAATCTTCAAAGGAATACCGGGAAAGCCGGCGCCAGTGCCGAGATCCAGCACACGCATGGGCCTGGACAGCTCCATCAGCTTACATAAGCTTAAGCTATCTATAAAATGCTTTATAACCACATCCTCGAATTCTGTAATAGAGGTGAGGTTCATCACCTTATTCCTTTCCACCAATAGCTCATAATAAGAAAGAAGCTGCTGCAGCTTATCCCTGCCTTCCTCCTTATTCCCCAGAACCTCCAAACATAAGCCCTTCAGTGCTTCCGTCAGAAATAATATCTGACTTCCATATTCCATATTCTTATCATTTCTATCAATATTTCTATCAATATTTCTATCAATATTTCTATCAATATCACTATCTCTATTTCTATTTCTATCTCTATCACTATTTCTATCAATATTTATATCATTATCTCTATTATTTATCATCCTTCATTCCCCCACGGTTCATCTGTTCCAAATACACCAGCAGCACGGATATATCTGCCGGGGATACACCGGCAATCCGAGAAGCCTGTCCCACGGACTGAGGCTGATACAAATTCAGCTTCTGCCTGGCCTCTGTGCGGAGACTATTAATTATATCATAATTAAATTTTTCTGGTATTTGTTTATTTTCCAGTCGTTTAAACTGTTTTACCTGCTTCATTTGACGTTTGATATATCCGTCATACTTTATATTGATATTTACCTGCTCCACTACATCATAAGGAAGCTTTGGACGTTCTGGATCAATATCCCCCAGATCCTCATAACTCAATTCTGGGCGGCGGATCAGCTCTGCCAGAGAAGTACCTGTCTTTAAGGGCGTACTGTTATAGCTTTTCAAAAGCTCCTGAACCGCTTCATTTGCACCAATATTCACATGCTCCACCCGTTTTACCTCCTGCTCAATCAGCGCTTCCTTCTGATTCACCCAGTCATACCGCTCCTGAGAAATCAGCCCAATCTCATAACCTTTACGGGAAAGTCTCAGATCAGCATTATCCTGTCTTAACAGTAGGCGATATTCCGCTCGTGAAGTCATCATTCGGTAAGGCTCTTTATTTTCCTTTGTTACAAGGTCATCAATCAGTACACCTATATAAGATTCCGAGCGATCGAAAAGCATTGGCTCCTGTCCTCTCACATAGCGGGCCCCATTGATTCCTGCTACTAAGCCCTGACAGGCTGCCTCCTCATACCCTGAGCTTCCGTTAAACTGGCCTCCGGAAAATAATCCGGAAATCCCCTTAAACTCCAAAGATGATTTCAGCTGCCTTGGATCAATACAATCATATTCAATGGCATAAGCATTTCGGATAATCTCCGCATGCTCCAGTCCAGGCACACTGCGATACATTTCATACTGCACATCCTCAGGCAGGGAGCTTGACATTCCTCCAATATACATCTCTGTGGTAGCGCTTCCCTCCGGTTCAATAAATACCTGATGCCGATCCTTATCTGCAAACCTCACAACCTTATCCTCAATGGACGGACAATATCTGGGCCCTGTTCCTTCAATCATACCAGAATAGAGAGGAGATCTGTCCAGATTGTCCCGAATTATCTGATGGGTCTTTTCATTGGTATAGGTCAGCCAGCAGGAAGCCTGATTAATCTGTACCTGCTCAGGATCTGTCGTAAAAGAAAAGGGAACCACCCGCTCATCTCCAAATTGCTCTTCCATTTTTGTAAAATCTATGGATTTTTTGTCGATTCGTGCCGGTGTACCTGTTTTAAAGCGGAATAATTCTACACCATTTTTTCTTAAAGAATCACTGAGAGCATTCGCTGCCTGTAATCCATTGGGCCCTGTATAATTTACAACATCTCCATACAGGCATCGTGCCTTCAGATAGGTTCCGGTACAGAGCACCACTGCTCCTGCATGATAAACAGCTCCGGAATAGGTCTTTACGCCCTTTACCATCTGATCCTCAATAATCAATTCCGTAACCTCTGCCTGCCGAATCGTCAGATTCTCCTGCCTCTCAAGAGTCTGACGCATACTTTTGCTGTACTCTGCCTTATCTGCTTGGGCGCGCAGGGAATGGACAGCAGGCCCCTTTGACTTATTCAACATTTTTGACTGAATAAATGTCTGGTCAATGGTTATTCCCATCTGTCCGCCGAGAGCATCAATCTCCCGTACCAGATGTCCCTTGGAACTTCCTCCGATATTCGGATTGCAGGGCATCATAGCAATACTCTCAATATTGATGGTAAATAAAATAGTACGCAATCCAAGCCTTGCACTGGCCAGGGCAGCCTCACACCCTGCATGGCCTGCACCTACCACACAGACCTCATATGTTTCTTCCAAATAAGACATTGCCACTTCCTCCACAGTCTATATATTCCAACACAACATCCAAATACAGCATCCTATTTTCCAACACAACATTCAAATACAGCATCCTATTTTCCAACACAATACTCTCAAACCCTACTTCCCCATACAAAACTTGGAAAAAATCTCATTTACCAAATCCTCTCCCACTGTCTCGCCGATAATCTCACCAAGAGCCTCATAGGCATCCATCAAATCTATGGAATAAAAATCCTCGGGCATACCGGCCGCGATACTGCTCCTGACATGCAGGATACTTTGATATGCCTGCTCCATGGCAGCCTTCTGCCGTGCGTTAGTAAGATATATTTCATCATGAAAGGAAATCTCTCCAATCAAAAACAGGTTTCGGATTGTCTCCTCCAGAAGATCCACTCCTGTTCCCTCCAGGGCAGAAATCTCAATAAGCCTGTTTTGGCCGGAATCAAAGGATATTCCAAAATCAGATGCAAAATCCCTGGCAGATACCACCTGCGTAAGATCCGTCTTATTCAATAAAAAAATTGTCTTCTTAGAAGCCAGTAGCTGGCAGATACGGCGGTCATTTTCATCCAGAGGAACAGATGCATCCACAAGATATAATACAAGATCTGCTTTCTCCACATATTCAATGGCTTTCTCCACACCAATCCGCTCCACAAAATCTTCTGTAGAATGAATCCCTGCCGTATCAATCAGGTTTAAGGTAATGCCGCCAAGATTGATCTGCTCCTCCAGGGTATCTCTGGTAGTACCGGCAATGGGCGTAACAATGGCACGCTCTCTCCCAACAAGACGATTCAGCAAAGAGGATTTGCCGGCATTTGGCTTTCCTATAATCACAGTATAAATTCCGTCCTTCAGCAGAGAACCCTGCTCCGAAGCCTTCAGAATTCCCCTCAGCTCATGGGAAAGCTCTTCCATGGCATGATCTAATGCAGCATCATATCCTTCTATACTAATATGCTCCGGATCATCCAGGGCAGATTCAATAAATGCAACCTCATGAAGCAGCCTTGCCCGCAGCTCCCTGATTTTCTCACACACTGCACCCTGAAGCTGCGACAGGGAGCTTGACAGGGCAAATTCATTTTTTGACTGAATCAGATCCATCACAGATTCAGCCTGAGACAAATCAATCCGCCCATTTAAAAACGCACGCTTTGTAAATTCTCCCGGTTCGGCTGCCCTGGCTCCATGACGAATGACTGTATCTAAGATCCGCTGCATCACAAGAGAGCCTCCATGACAGTCAATCTCAACCGTATCCTCTCTGGTATAGGTATTGGGACCCCTCATGATCAAAACCATTACTTCATCAATCAGAAGCTCTCCGTCATATACAAAGCCATAATGAACCGTATGGCTTTTTTCCTGAGATAATTTTTTTTGATTATTCTTTGACCGATAGATTCGGTCGATAACAGTCAATGCATCCTCCCCGCTGATTCTGATAATTCCGATCCCGGAATTCACCTGATTTGTCAGCGCAGTTGCAATGGCAGCAATCGTATCTGTTTTCATAGCATCATTTCCTTAAAAGGAAAAAAGGAGTTGATATACAACCCCTTATATTCCCGTCTCTTACTCTTCATTATTTTCAATATTTTCTCTGTTATCCCTGGATACCTTGTATTCCCTGAATTCTCTGTTATCCCTGAATTCCTTATGCTCTCTGAATTCTCTGTTATCCCTTGCATCATTCTTACGATTATATCGCTTCAATGTTACTACCACATGGCGGAAGGGCTCCTCCCCCTCGCTGTGGGTGCTGACATATTTGTCGCCCTGCAATGCAGAATGAATCACACGCCGTTCAAAGGGATTCATAGGTTCAAGGGAAATGGGACGCTTCGTGCGCTTTACTTTATAAGAAATATTCTTTGCAAGGTTCTCCAGCGTTTCCCTTCTTCTCTTGCGGTAATCCTCTGTATCAAGCTTAACCTTCACATACTCTTCCGACTGCTTATTGGCTGCAAGGTTCACAAGATATTGCAGGGAATCCAATGTCTGACCACGCTTTCCAATCAGAACGCCCATATCGCCGCCCTTCAAATCAACATCAATCACCTTAGCATCTTCACTCTGGTTGATGATGATCTCAACCTGCATATCCATAGCACGAAAAACATCATCCAGAAAATTCCGGACTACATCAATTACAGTAAATTTCTTACGGATCTTGATGACAGCAGGCTTACTTCCGATTCCGAGAAATCCGGCGCTCCCCTTTTCAATTACCTGATATTCCACCTTATCACTGGTCGTACCAAGCTTCACAAGCCCTTCTGTCAAGGCGTCATCTACCGTTTTGCCTGTTACCTGAATAAAATCCATAACAAAGACCCCCTTTTTGCTATTATTTATTATTTCTCTCATTGAAGTCACGAACAAGATTTGCCTTTGCAGCCAGGCTTCCTTCCTTGAATTGCTTTCCGGAAGAAGAGAGTTCTGAATCCTTCACCTCTGCCTTCGTCTTATTTGTCCCAATGTTAGCTTTGTCTGACATACTTCTTGTATTCATGTGGGCCATATTTGAAATCTGATTTTCCATGATACCCTTTTTCTTCTTTTTGTTCTTTGCCTTTTCCTGATTCTTCTCAATGATCTTATCCAGATCAATCTTGTCCATATGCTTATTGATAATAAGCTGCTGGATGCAGCGGATCACAGCTCCGGCAATCCAGTAAATACCCATACCGACAGGAAGTGTGAATACAAACACAAAGGACATCAAGGGCATCATATAATTCATCATCTTCATGGAATTGGCCATGGAATTGGCCTGATTGTTCGCATTGCTATTAGCGGCAGCATCTGCAGTAGGCATCAGCTTTACATTTAAAAACTGCGTCAGTGCAGAAAGCACGGGAACAAGGATCGCTCCAAACACAAGAAGATATTTCCCGGCGCTCCATCCATACTTGATCAGCTCGGAAGGAGAATTGGCAATGTTAATGCCAAGGAAATAATTTGCCTGCTCCAGATGTCCCTCCAGGGTTGTGATCACGCCGGATAAGCTTGAAAAAGTATCCTTTAAGGTATCCCAGGCATTCGTAGGCATAGCATACAGCACGTCGATGATCGAGTTGGCCGCTTCTGTATCCGTTCCGGAAAAATTCAGGCTGACCATTCTAAGATTCATGCCCTCGATAAACTTGCTCATAATATCCTGATAGCCCTGGGTAGCCATAATACCATCCACTGTCTCAGAGAAATATTCCTTAAAGCCTCCCACATAAGCAGGTATATTATAAATAACACGATACAATGCAAACAGGATCGGCATCTGGATAATCAGCTGCAAACAGCTTCCGGTAGGGGAAATGCCGTATTTTGCATAGACAGCCTGTGTCTCCTGATTCATAGCCATCATAGAAGCCTGATCCTTCTTATTCTTGTACTTCTTCTGAATCTCCTGGATCTCCGGCTGCATCTTCTGGGACAGCTTGGAGAACTTCTGCTGTTTAATGGTAAGGGGCAGCAGACAGAGATAAATAATCAGCGTAAATAATATAATACAGAGACCGATATTCCCGTGAAGTGCAGAAGACTCCGGAAATATCAGACAGGTGAATTCATAAATCCAGTTCATAAGATAGCCAAGAAGCTTGGCTACCGGCCCAATAAACTTACCGGTATACTGCGTTAAAAAAATGTCCATTTGATAACATACCTCCTAAACTATGGAACAGGATCATATCCTCCCTTAGAAAAAGGATTACATCTCAATATTCTCCACCCGGCCAGAGCCGAACCTTTGATCGCTCCATATTTCTCAATGGCCTGTAATCCATAGGTTGAGCAGGTAGGGCAATAAGGACACCTTGTCGTCTTCATGGGTGATAAATATTTTCTGTAACATTTAATTAAAAAAATCAATATTCTTTTCAATTTAATTCCATCTTCTTTTTTCAAATATTATCCACAAATATTATCCATAAATTTTCCATTTGATGTTTTTATTACAGCTTACTTTCTATTACGATTTACTTTTTATTACGGTTTACTTTTTATTACGGTTTACTTTTTATCACGACTTACTTTCTATTACGACTTACTTTTTATCACGATTCACTTACATGATCTGGCACTAAAATACGATGGAGACCTCCAAGATGTAAAACCGCACTCTCTGTCTGATGGTATGTGACATCCTTTGCCCTTACCCTGGCAACGATTACGATATCCCAACCACTATGGAACATGCCTTCCTGTAACCGATAGCTCTCTCTCACTAATCTGCAGATGCGATGTCTTACAACGCTGTTTCCAACCTTCTTACTGACTGAAATTCCGATCCGATTCTTACCGAGTCCATTTTCCAGAATGTACATAACAAAATAACGGTTGGCATAGGATGTCCCCCTTTTATATACATTCTGGAAATCCCGGTTTTTCTTCAATGATTCTGAAAAGTCCAATTTTAAAACCCCTACTAGAAGAAGAAAGACCACAGATTATGTGGCCTAAGCTGATAATTTTTTTCTTCCTTTTAATCTTCTTGCAGCCAACACTTTTCTTCCGCCTTTGGTGCTCATTCTGGCACGGAATCCATGAACTCTTGCTCTTGACCTCTTCTTGGGCTGAAATGTCATCTTCATAATCTATACACCTCCTTCTTAAATGCAAAAACATCATTTCAATTATAACAAAAAAACCCCCAAAGTCAAGCTATTTCATCATTTTTTTATATTTCAAGCATAGAACAAGTTGCTATTCACGGCCCGGGGGGCCGCTCATAGCAACAGTTATTCCACATTTCTGAATTATCCACAAGTATAAAAAACAGGAATTCTATATAAAACCATACTACATCTATAATAATTTGTGTTATCAAGACTAGATGTTGATTATTTAAATGCATTATATAATAAGGAAGAAACTCGTCCAAAAATAGATTTTTCAACAAAACGACCGTTTACATAAAGTTATGCACAATTTGTGGATAACTTGTGGATATGTTTTTTATTTCCTGTGAGTAAAAGAAGATTATAGTTCCAAAATGCGACAAAAACTGCATTTTCCCGTTAATCCACAATAGGATAATGTCTATAAAGTTTATTTGCCCCATACAGAAGTTTTTTTTGATTTTTCAAAAAAAATATACCTTAGAATATTTTCTTGCTTATTTCGCCAATTTGCGGTATTATAGAGTATGGAATATTTTGAAGAGATAAAATGTATTGGAGTTGGAGAATCAAAATGCAGGAGATTTTAGAAAAATGGGAGCAGATCCTTCTGACTGTCAAGGAAGAACATGAATTATCAGATGTTGCATTTGATACATGGCTGAAGCCCTTACAGGTCTATACCCTTGACGGCAATAGGCTCTATATTCTGATTCCATTGGAACAGACCATGCTGAACTACATCACGAAGAAATATACGCTTCCCATTAAGGTTGTCATTGCAGAACTGACCGGCAGGGATCTGGAGATCATCTTTATTATCCAGGAGCAGACCAAGAATATTCCTGCCTACCGAAGCAAGGATCCCAAGTTCATGGACAACGCAGATCTGCGCGGGCTGAACGCAAACTATACCTTTGAGAGCTTTGTAGTGGGTAAGAATAATAGATTTGCCCATTCTGCCTCCTTGGCCGTTGCCGAATCTCCGGGCGATGTATACAATCCCCTCTATATATACGGAGGGCCCGGACTTGGGAAAACCCACCTGATGCAGTCCATCGGACATTTAATCCTGCAGCAGCAGCCGGAGAAAAAGGTTCTCTATGTCACCTCAGAGGAATTTACCAATGAAGTGATTGATTCCATCCGAAACGGTAATGCATCCGCCATGACAAAGCTCAGGGATAAATACCGTACGGTTGATGTACTTATGATTGACGATATCCAGTTTATCATTGGAAAAGAGAGTACCCAGGAGGAATTTTTCCATACCTTTAATGTACTTCACTCCGCCGGAAAGCAGATTATCATATCCTCGGACAAGCCGCCAAAGGACATGGAGACCTTAGAGGAGCGAATCCGTTCCAGATTCGACTGGGGGCTTCTGGCTGACATCGGATATCCGGATTATGAGACACGAATGGCAATTCTCCGCAAAAAGGAAGAAGGCGACGGCTTTAATCTCAGTGACGATATCCTGGACTACATTGCTACCAACATCAATTCCAATGTACGTGAACTGGAAGGAGCATTAAATAAGCTTCTAGCCTTCTCCAACCTGGAGCATACAGAGATTACCATGGAAATTGCGGAGCGTGAGCTTCAGAATATCATCTCGCCCAACAAGCAGAGAGAGATCACGCCGCAGCTGATTATAGAGATTGTTTCCGAGCATTTCAACATCTCCACAGACCAGATGATTGCAAGAAACCGCAGCCGGAATATCTCATGGCCCAGACAGATTGCCATGTATCTGTGCAAGAACATGACAAGCATTTCCCTGGATACCATTGGGTCTCTGCTGGGAGGCCGGGACCATTCCACAATTATCAACGGTATCAACAAGGTTACAGAAGAATATGAACATAATGAGAACTCGAAGAACCTGATTGAGACAATCAAGAAGAAAATCAATCCGAACTAACCTTATCCTTCGGACAAGTTATAAACCTTAATCCAGAAGGAATCCATAGGAATCAAACCGGGTTTTACACGAAGGTGAATGCCCTTAAACCATGGAAATATATGGCTTCAGGTAGTTTATGAACATATAAACACCCCCTATTACGACTAAGACGAAATCTTTTTCTTTTATGGGTTCTTATGCCTGGGGCTGAATCACTGCTATTACCATACCAGATTCAGGAAGGAGTTATACACATTATGAAAATTATTTGTTCCAAATCAAATCTACTTTATGGAGTAAATATTGTATCCAAAGCCGTTCCTTCCAGGACGACTATGGCTATTTTAGAATGTATTTTAATTGACGCTTCTGCAAATGAGATTAAACTGACAGCCAACGATATGGAACTTGGCATCGAGACAAGGATCGAAGGTACGATTGAAGAAAGAGGCATTATTGCTTTGGATGCAAAGATCTTTTCCGAAATTGTCCGTAAACTGCCGGACAATGATGTAGTGATTGAGACAGATTCCACCTTCAAGACTATTATTACCTGTGAGAAAGCCAAATTCAATATCATTGGCAAATCCGGAGAGGATTTTTCCTATCTGCCTTATATAGAACGGGATCATTCCCTCCTGTTATCTCAGTTTACCCTGAAGGAAGTGATTCGCCAGACCATCTTCTCCATTGCAGATAATGACAACAATAAGCTGATGACCGGAGAACTGTTTGAGATCAACGAGAATCAGCTGAAGGTAGTATCCTTAGACGGACACCGCATTTCCATCCGAAGCATAGAGCTGAAGGATATCTATGATTACCACAAGGTAGTCGTACCCGGCAAAACCCTTCAGGAAATCAGCAAGATCCTTCCCGGCGATGCGGACAAGGACGTAGATATTTATTTTACAGACAATCATATTGTATTTGAGTTTGACAACACAACCGTGGTATCCAGATTGATTGAGGGAGAATATTTCCGCATTGAGCAGATGCTGTCCACAGACTATGATACGAAGATTACCATCAACAAGCGGGAGCTTTTAAACTGTATTGACCGCGCTACTCTTCTGGTGAAGGAGGGAGATAAGAAGCCCATCATCATGACAGTGACAGACGGCAATATGGAATTAAAGATCAATTCCTTTATCGGCTCTATGAATGAAGATATTGATATTATCAAAGAGGGCAAAGATATCATGATTGGCTTTAATCCCAAGTTCTTCATTGATGCCCTTCGGGTGATAGACGATGAGGAGATAAAGCTGTATATGGTGAATCCCAAAGCGCCATGCTTTATCAAAAATGATGAGGAAAGCTTTATATATCTGATCCTGCCTGTGAATTTTAATGCGTCAAATAATTAATAAATAAAAAATTGATATTAGACTGGTGAAAAATGGAAATAATTAAATTAAAAGACGATTATATTAAATTGGGTCAGGCTTTGAAAGCGGCTAATCTGGTAGATTCTGGCGTTATGGCAAAGCTTGTGATTCAGGATGGACTTGTAAAGGTCAACGGAGAGGTTTCCCTGCAGCGGGGCAAGAAGCTCTACAGCGGAGATGTTGTATCCTTTGAACACGAAACAATCCAAATCATTCAATAACAACCATATGATATTAAAATCATTAGAATTGCAAAATTTCCGCAACTATGAAAAGCTGCAGATGGAATTTGATTCCGGAACAAATATCATATATGGAGATAATGCCCAGGGAAAGACAAATATTCTGGAATCCATATACCTTGGCGGAACCACCAAATCGCACAAGGGAAGCAAGGACAGGGAAATGATTCGATTCGGATACGAGGAATCACATATCCGGATCACGGTAGAAAAGGGCGGTTTGGACCATCAGATTGATATGCATCTGAAAAAGAACCGGTCCAAAGGGATTGCCATCAATCAGCTGCCCATTCAGAAGGCTTCCCAGCTGTTTGGCATGCTGAATCTTGTATGTTTCTCTCCTGAGGATCTGAATATCATTAAGAACGGGCCTTCGGAGCGCAGAAGATTTCTTGATGTGGAGCTCTGCCAGCTGGATAAGGTATATCTGCATTATCTGACAAAATACAACCGGATCCTCAATCAGAGAAATAAGCTTCTCAAGGATATTTCCTTTCATCCTTCCCTGATGGATACCTTAGAGATCTGGGATCTGCAGCTGGAGGAATGCGGAAAGCAGATTATTGATGCAAGGGAATTATTCATAAATAAGCTGAATGATATGATCCGCAGCATTCATGGAAGGCTCTCAGGGGGCAGGGAAACCTTGATCCTGAGCTATGAGCCTGACACCCTGGCAGAGGAGCTGGGGAATAAATTAAAAAAGTGCCGGGAGCGGGATCTGAAATTGGGACAGACCGGCGCAGGGCCTCACAGAGACGACCTGATGTTTTCCATTCATGATACGGATATCCGAAGGTTCGGTTCTCAGGGACAGCAGAGAACGGCTGCCCTGTCCTTAAAGCTGGCAGAGCTGGCATTGGTAAAGGAGTCTATTTCTGAGACTCCGATTCTTTTGTTGGACGATGTATTGTCAGAGCTTGACAGCAAGCGGCAGAATTTTCTGTTGAACAGCATCCACGATATACAGACGATCATTACCTGTACAGGTTTAGATGAATTTGTTAAAAATAGATTTCATATAAATAAAGTCTTTCAGGTCATTGAAGGCCATGTAAGGAGGATATAAATGAGTATGGACCATGAGATGGAAACCAGTATTGAAATGAATGGAGAATACGGCGCGGATCAGATTCAGATTCTGGAGGGTCTGGAGGCAGTCCGGAAGCGTCCGGGCATGTATATCGGAAGCACTTCCTCCCGGGGCCTTCATCATCTTGTATATGAGATTGTAGATAATGCTGTGGATGAGGCTTTGGCGGGACATTGTACCACCATTGAGGTAATCATTAACGAGAATAATTCTGTCACTGTTATTGACGACGGCCGCGGGATTCCTGTTGGAATTAATCATAAGGCCGGCCTTCCTGCCGTTGAGGTGGTATTCACCGTTCTTCATGCAGGAGGGAAGTTCGGCGGCGGCGGCTATAAGGTATCCGGAGGCCTTCACGGCGTGGGTGCCTCTGTTGTGAACGCCCTGTCCGACTGGCTGGAGGTGGAGATCTGCCGGGAGGGCAAGGTCTATCAGCAGCGCTATGAGCGGGGAAATACCATGTATCCGCTGAAGGAGGTGGGAACCTGCCCGGAAGAAAGGACAGGCACAAAGGTAACCTTCCTGCCGGATCAGACGGTATTTGAGACCACGGAATTTGATTACAGCGTACTGAAAAACCGTCTTCGGGAAATGGCATTCCTCACAAAGGGAATCAAGATTATCCTTCGTGATATGAGGGAGGAGCATCATGAGAATGTATTCCATTATGAGGGCGGCATCAAAGAATTTGTCACATATCTGAACCGCAGCAATGAGGCGCTCTACGGAGATGTGATATATTGCGAGGGAATGAAGGACGGCGTATACGTTGAGGTTGCCATGCAGCACAACGATTCCTATAATGACGCCACATACAGCTTTGTGAATAATATCACAACCCCGGAGGGCGGAACGCATCTGGCAGGCTTTCGCAATGCTTTGACCAAGACCTTTAATTCCTATGCCAGAGCCAATAAGATTATCAAGGAAAATGAGGCGGCCCTGTCCGGGGACGATATCCGGGAGGGATTGACAGCCATTATCAGCGTGAAGCTGGAGGAGCCTCAGTTTGAGGGGCAGACCAAACAGAAGCTTGGAAACAGCGAGGCCCGGGGGGCAGTGGACGCAGTGGTAAGCGAGCAGCTGACTTATTTCCTGGAGCAGAATCCTGCCATTGCCAAATCCATCTGCGAGAAGTCCCTTCTGGCTCAGCGGGCCAGGGAGGCGGCGAGAAAGGCCCGGGATCTGACAAGAAGGAAGACAGCCCTGGAGGGAACCTCCCTGCCCGGCAAGCTGGCAGACTGTTCAGACAAGGATCCCAAGAATTGCGAAATCTACATTGTGGAGGGAGATTCCGCCGGCGGCTCTGCCAAGACAGCCAGAAGCCGCGCCACACAGGCAATCCTTCCTCTGCGGGGAAAGATTCTCAATGTGGAGAAGGCAAGGCTTGACCGGATCTATGGCAATGCGGAGATCAAAGCCATGATTACGGCATTTGGAACAGGAATCCATGAGGATTTTGACATCTCAAAGCTCCGGTATCACAAGATTATTATTATGACAGATGCGGATGTGGACGGCGCCCATATTGCGACGCTGCTTCTGACCTTCCTGTACCGCTTTATGCCGGAGCTGATCCGTCAAGGCTATGTATATCTGGCAAAGCCGCCCCTGTTTAAGATCGAAAAAAATAAAAAGGTGTGGTATGCTTACAATGAAGAGGAGCTGAACAGCATCCTGGTAGAGATCGGCCGGGACAGCAACAACAAGATTCAGCGATACAAAGGTCTGGGAGAGATGGATCCTGAGCAGCTCTGGGAGACTACCATGGATCCTGAGCGGAGAATCTTGGAGCGTGTGACCATTGACGATGAGACATCCTCTGAGATTGACCTGACCTTTACTACCCTGATGGGGGACAAGGTAGAGCCGAGACGCGAGTTTATCGAAGCAAATGCCAAGTATGTGCAGAATCTTGATATATAAAGGAGGAACATCCAATGGATGATAACAGGATAGATGGAAGGATGGACGATCAGATATTTGACAAAATAGATGATGTTGATCTGAAGAAGACCATGGAAAAATCTTATATTGATTACGCCATGAGCGTCATTGCATCCCGCGCCCTTCCGGATGTCCGGGACGGGTTAAAGCCGGTACAGAGAAGAATCCTCTATGCCATGATCGAGCTGAATAATGGCCCTGACAAGCCCCACAGAAAATGTGCCCGTATCGTGGGTGATACCATGGGTAAATATCATCCCCATGGAGACAGCTCCATCTACGGCGCCCTGGTCAATATGGCTCAGGAGTGGAATACACGCTATATGCTGGTGGATGGCCACGGGAATTTTGGCTCAGTGGATGGGGACGGCGCTGCAGCCATGCGTTATACGGAAGCCCGTTTGAGTAAAATCTCCATGGAGATGCTGGCAGATATCAATAAGGATACCGTGGACTTTCAGCCCAACTTTGACGAGACGGAGAAGGAACCGGTGGTACTGCCTTCCCGGTATCCCAACCTTCTGGTAAACGGCACAACCGGAATCGCCGTTGGCATGGCCACCAACATACCACCGCATAATCTCCGCGAGACGATTGCAGGAGTGGTAAAAATCATTGATAATCAGATCGAAGAAGATCGAGAAACAGAGATTGACGAGATCTTAAATATTGTAAAAGGACCGGATTTCCCCACCGGCGGAATGATCCTTGGAACCTCCGGCATTGAGGAGGCATACCGCACTGGCCGCGGGAAGATCCGTGTCCGCGCCATCACGGATATAGAGCCCATGCAAAATGGGAAGAACCGTATCATTGTGACAGAGCTTCCCTACATGGTGAACAAAGCGCGTCTGATCGAGAAGATTGCAGAGCTTGTCCGTGATAAGAAGATTGACGGAATCACAGACCTTCGGGATGAGTCCAGCCGGGAGGGAATGCGCATCTGCATTGAGCTGCGCCGGGATGTCAATGCCAATGTAATCTTAAATCAGCTGTATAAGCACACCCAGCTGCAGGATACCTTTGGCGTGATTATGCTGGCCCTTGTGGGGAAGCAGCCCAAGGTGCTGAATCTAAGAGATATGCTGTACCATTATCTGGAGCACCAGAAGGAGGTTGTGACCAGAAGGACCAGGTATGAGCTGAACAAGGCTCAGGAGCGGGCGCATATCTTGGAGGGCTTGCTGATTGCCCTTGACAATATTGATGAGGTTATCCAGATTATCCGAAACAGTCCCAATGTGGGGGAAGCAAAAGCAAAGCTGATGGAGCGGTTTGCTCTCTCGGACGCTCAGGCCCAGGCAATCGTAGATATGCGTCTGCGTGCCCTCACCGGCTTGGAGCGGGATAAGCTGGAGGCAGAATATAAGGAGCTGATGGCTAAAATCGCTGAATTAAAGGCAATACTTGCAGACGAGAAGAAGCTTTTAGGCGTGATCCGCCAGGAGATTCAGACGATCTCCGATAAATACGGGGATGACAGAAGAACTGCCATTGGTTATGATGAATACGACATTTCCATGGAGGATCTGATCCCCAGGAGCAATACAGTCATCGCCATGACAAAGCTTGGCTACATCAAACGCATGGGCGTTGATCATTTCCGCAGCCAGAACCGGGGCGGAAAGGGCATTAAAGGGATGGAGACCATTGAAGAGGATTATATTGAAGAGCTTCTGATGACCACCACCCACCATTACCTGATGTTCTTTACCAATACCGGAAAGGTGTATCGGATGAAGGCCTATGAGATACCGGAAGCCAGCCGGACAGCCAGGGGGACAGCCATTATCAATCTCCTTCAGCTGATGCCGGGGGAGAAGATCACGGCAGTGATTCCCATTGACAGCTACCGGGATGATCACTATCTGTTTATGGCCACCCGCAAGGGAATTGTGAAGAAAACACCTGTCACGGATTATGCCAATGTGCGCAAGACAGGACTTGCAGCCATCAACCTGCGGGAAGAGGATGAGCTCATTGAGGTGAAGTTTACGGATAACACCAAGGATGTGATCATGGTAACAAAATACGGGCAGTGTATCCGATTCAATGAGACGGATGTGCGCAGCACGGGACGTGTCTCCATGGGTGTGATTGGCATGAATCTGTCGGCAGATGACGAGGTGGTGGGAATGCAGATCACCGAACAGGGAGAATACCTGCTGATTGCTTCCGAAAAGGGGCTCGGAAAACGGACTCGTATGGATGAATTTACATCCCAGAACCGGGGCGGTAAGGGTGTGAAGTGCTACAAGATTACGGAAAAGACAGGAAATGTCATTGGTGTGAAGGGAGTCAATGAAGAGGATGAGATCATGATGATTACCACTGAGGGAATTATCATTCGCATGAAGGTGGATGGGATCTCCATTCTCGGAAGAATTACCTCCGGTGTGAAGCTGATCAATCTGGACGAAAATGTAACTGTTGCAAGTGTGGCAAAGGTAAGGGAGGATAAATCCCTGTTAAGTCCTGAGGAATTAGCGGAGCGGGAAGCAGAGGAAAAAGAATCTGCAGAAGTAATATCTGAGGAAGAAGTATCTGCGGAAGAAGAGTAAAAATGCAGTTTTTATGATTTTTTACAAATTTGATACAATTTTATGTATACTTAAAAAACATCTTTCCGTTATTCTAAAAAAAGGAAAGATGTTTTTTTTACATGGAAGGAGCTAGAAATGAGAACAAAAAAAATACAAAACGGGAATCTGTCATACAGACATGGAAAAAGACATAGGAAAAAACATGGCTATGCTTTTCTCATACATCCGGCTGTATTTTTTATACTGATTATTGCGGCATTTATGCTTGGAATGGCTGCCTCCTATATTCGTTTTGAATATCTGTCCGAAAGGAACGAATTTCCGGCCGGGAGCGCTGCCGCACAGCCTGGATTTTCCAGCGAAGCATCCATGGAGCATATACCTGAAATTGCAGAAGACATTGACGGAGGAAGCGGAGCCGGCCTTGGAGGATCCGGGGATTCCATAGAGTCCAGTGAGGCCTTGGAGGAAATACTTCGTTATGAATACAAATATCCCCCGGATCTGATTAATGGTCTGAAACGCAATCCGGAGATACTTGATTTTGCCGCCGGCTATCTGACAACACCTGCCAGAGCCACGGGCGGTATCACAAAGGAAGAAGCCGAAGAGGAATTTCCCCTTTTTCTTCAGTGGGATGAGCGGTGGGGCTATGCCTCTTACGGGGGGAGCAATATCGGAATCTCCGGATGCGGGCCGACCTGTCTGTCTATGGTGCTCTACAGCCTTACCAGGGATAAAAGCTTTACACCGGATGCATTGGCAAAGAAAGCTATGGAGGGAGGCTATTACGTTTCCGGTGTTGGGACTGCATGGTCCTTTATGGAGGAGGTTGCCGAAGAGAACAACCTGTTTGTCATACAGGATGATATGTGGGAAGAGGATGTAATGGAAACATATCTGAAGGACGGGAAACTTTTGATCTGTGCCATGGGGCCCGGTGATTTTACAGATAATGGCCATTTTATTGTTATCAAAGGCTATTCAGATGGAAAATTTCTTGTAAACGATCCCTTTTCCACTGCAAACAGCAGTAAAAAATGGGATTATGAAACCATTGCAGATCAATGCCGCCATATATGGGCATTTGAGCTTATTCAAAAAAATGATATGTATCGAATCTATGAATAAGGTAAATATGAATAAGGTAAAATAGAAGATAATAAAGAAGATAATAAAGATAAAAACAAAGCTGTCGGATCATTCATTGCTTCAATCCGGCAGCTTTTTTCTATAAAAATATAAAAAAATCAGGGAAAACAGGAAATATGTCCTAATTGGTTACTAAATGGTTATGTTAAAATTCACCTATAAATATATCGAACAGGAGGAAATATTTTATGAAGAGAAAATGTTCAAAGCTTATCAGCATGATTCTGGCAGGCGCATTGACTGCCTCTGTATTGGCAGGCTGCAGTGGGGACCAGCCGCCCAAGGACAGTCAGGGTGCTTCCCAGGAGCAGGGTGGAACTTCCCAGGACTCCCCGTCCGGGGGCTTACGCTTTGCCGGGGATATCGTTGGACAAGGCGTGCAGGCTCTGGACGATATTGTATCAGAGGAGGAGTATGTGTTCAAAGCCATGGGCGGCAGCTTCAAGATCTACAATGACAATTTTACGGCAGATACCCAGGGAACCAATGTACAGACCATGGCCTCTGCCGGCTATGACGGCCTGATGCTCTTTGGCTGGAATGCCACCTTATATTCCACCATCTCCAATACCATGAAGGAAGCAAAGGTGCCCTTTGTATTTTTTGACCAGATTCCAACGGATCAGGAGATGATTACAAAGCTGGAGGAAAACGAATACTATGCAGGCAGCGTTGGGGTAGACAATTACCAGCTGGGAGCCAATATGGCCAAGCGGATGCTGGATGCAGGTATTAAAAAGGTGCTTCTTCTGGGAGGCTCTGTGGGAGATGTGGTACATGATGCCCGCGACAACGGATTCACGGAGACCTTTGAAGCAGGAGGCGGCGAGATCCTGGCAAAGGCCAGATGTACGGATCCGGCAGAGGCCACAACAAAGGAGGACGATATGCTCTCCGGCAATTCCGACGCTCAGGCAACCTACTGCCTGACCGGAGATTATGCCATTGCAGCGATCGCAGCAATTGAGAATCATGCCGGAAGAGAGATGGCCCTGTACTGCTCGGATACAACCACAGAGGCTGCCCAGGCCATCATAGACGGCAAGATTGTGTGCGGGGACGGAGGCTCCAAGATTGCGACTGTGATTGCAGCAGCTGTTCTTTACAATTATGCCAATGGGAATGTAATCAAGGATGACAGCGGAAAGGCTCCGAATTTTTCTAATATTGTTGCCTTTGAGGTAAATAAGGAGAATGCCCAGAAGTATATAGATCAATTCCTCAACGGCCATCCCTTATCTGAGGATGAGGTTCGTGCATTCGTTGCCGATGGGGTAAATTACAAGACCTTTGCTGATTATATTGAAAATTTCAGTTTGGATGGTGAATAAATTGAACGAAAAAAGGAAAAATGCGGTACAGGCAGGAGCGGTTTTGATAGTGATTCTCATCGTTTGCGTGGCTTTCAATGGGGCATTTGACGGAAAATTCCTTTCCGGGAATAACATCAATATATTAATCTCCCATGCTATTCTCCCAACCTTTACCGCATGGGGCATGTGCTTTGTATTTGCCTGTGATTACACAGATATGTCCATTGGTTCCATTATCATTCTGGCGGCAAATGCCGCCGGAATCCTTGGCTCCACTGCCCTGGGATATCCTGGGGTAATCCTTGGCGGAATTGTGACAGGCATGGTATTGATGACCTTGAATTTTCTGATTTTTGTATACACAAAAATTCCTTCCTGGATTGCAGGAATCGGGATGGCCATGGTATATGAGGCAATTGCCTTCTTCTATTCCAGCCGTCAGCTGGCAAAGGGTTCAACCATTGCGCAGCTGGAAAGCGAGATGCGCAAGCTTGCAAAGCCGCCCTATATTTATATTATCTTTGTCATTGGACTGATTCTTGCCTACACCATTTATAACCGGACGGAAATCGGCCTGAATATCCGGGCCCTGGGCAATGGGATCCGGCTGTCGGAATCCATGGGAATTAAAACAGCCAGGACGATTATCTGCGTAGGTATTATCTGCGGCTTTTTTGTGGGCTGCTCCGCATTCCTGAATGAGAGCTACAGCGCAAGGATCAATGCAAAAACAGGCCTTACCAGCCTGTCCATGATCTTCCAGCCCATGGCTGCCTATATGTTGGCCCAGGTATTACAAACAAGGATCAATATTATCATAGGAATCCCCCTGTGCTCCTTGTTTGTATATGGAATATTCAATATGCTGACCTTCTTAGGCATACCCTCCGGAACTCTGCAGGAGGCGGTTCTGGGCGTGATTGTAATTGTGTTTGGAATTCTTGCACAGCGGAAAGAGACAAGGGTGGTGAAATAATGGCAGAAAAAGATAATATTTTGGAAATCAGAGGCTTATGCAAATATTTTGGATCCACAGCTGCCAATGACCATATTGATTTTGACCTGAAGCGGGGAGAAGTACGGGGACTGGCCGGGGAAAACGGATCCGGGAAATCTACCCTACTGCAGCAGATTGCGGGAATTTATCTTAAGGATGAGGGTGTCATGACCTTAAATGGGGAGCCCTATGACCCGAAAAATCCCATTGATGCAATTCAGAAAAAGGTTGGTATTGTCGTACAGGAGTTAGGAGTACTTAATAACCTTCCGGCCGGAGTCAACGTATTTTCCGGGCGCATGAAACAGTTTACAAAATTCGGCGTCATTGATATGAAGCAGGTGTACCGGGAAGCGGAGGCTCTGTTTGACAAGTACGGACTGATGAAGGTGCCGCTGCATCAGATGTGCAGACAGATGTCCATTGAATCCAGAAAAATGGTGGAGCTGGCAAGAGCGCTGTCCGGGGATCCGGATATCCTGATTCTGGATGAGGTAACCCAGTCCCTGTCCCAGAATAACAGGGATATGCTCTACCATCTGATTGATCTTCTGAAAAAGGAAGGAAAAACCCTGATTATCATTACTCATGATTTGGAGGAAATGCTGGAAATATGCGATTCTATCTCTGTTCTGCGGGACGGCCAGCTGATCACTACAAAGGACAGCTCAATGCTGGATACGGATGAAGTGAAGCGCCTGATGGTGGGACGTGAGGTAAGCAATGAATATTACCGCAGCGATATGCAGGCAAATTATGGAGAGGAAATCGTATTACATGTGGAGGATGTGTGTGTGCCGGGAGAATTGGAGCATGTATCCTTCCAGCTTCACAAGGGAGAGATCCTTGGCTTCTGCGGATTGAGTGATTCCGGCATTCATGAGGTTGGCAAGGCAGTGTTTGCCATATCCTCCCACCGGAAGGGAAATGTGGTGCTTCAGGCAGAAGGCAGGATACAGATTAACAGCATCCACGCAGCCACATCCAACGGCATGGCCTATGTGCCAAAGGATCGTGATGGGGAAGCATTGATGATGCAGGATTCTATTCTCAGCAATTTTGTACTGCCCTCCCTGAATGAGCTTCAGGGAAAGGGAATATTCTTAAGCCCCAAAAAGCTTCGGGAGCTGACGGATCAGGGAATTAAAGATTATAACGTAAAATGCAGAGGAGCAAATCAGAAGATGAATGGCCTGTCCGGCGGAAATAAACAGAAGGTGAACCTTGGGCGATGGCTGGTGAAGGATCTGAATGTCCTTGTTCTGGATTGTCCTACCCGAGGGGTGGATGTGGGAGTAAAGGCCTATATTTACCATATGATGGAGGAGGCAAAGAAAAAGGGCCTGTCTATGCTGCTGATTTCCGACGAGCTGCCGGAGGTATTGGGAATGTCCGACCGTCTGATTGTCATGAAGAACGGAAGGATACAGGGAGAGTTTACCCGGGGTGAGAATTTTACCCAGGAAGCATTGATTGAGGTGATGGTATGATGGAAAAAAGAATTGACAAAAATAAGCTTGTACCAGTGATCTCCCTGGTTGTTATGCTGCTGGCATTTACGGCCTTTACCGGTGGAACGATGCTCTCCTTCTACAATATACGGATGCTGATTGATCAGACCGTGGTGCTTATCATTGCATGCTGCGGTACGATTTTTGTGATCTCTCTGGGAAGCGTGGATCTGTCGGTTGGGGTTGTCTGCGGCTTTTCGGCAGTAATCGGGGATCTGGTATACCGGACTACCGGCAGTACAATTCTGATGATTCTGACCTGTATGGCAGTAGGGGTCCTGGCAGGGCTTTTGACCGGGTTTCTGATCAGTAAATGCAAGATGCCCTCCTTTATGTGCACCCTGGCATTGCTGATCGGACTGCGAGGAATCATCAATTATATTCAGAGCATTGTAGGCATCAATTATGCCAGCGACAGTTTAATGTACCTGCAGAAGGAATCTATTAAGATTCCGCTGTTAATCCTGATCATCGCCATCTCCTGGTATGTATTCGGCTATACGAAATTCGGAAAGAAATGCCAGGCAGTAGGCGAAAACGAGACAGTGGCAAGGTATACTGGGGTTCCGGTGATCAAAACAAAAATGATCTGTTACATGATATCCGGCTTCACGGCAGCCCTGGCAGGTATTTTCACAGTGGCCCGTCTGGGGGGCACCAGCACCACCATGGGGACGAACTTTGAGATGAAGGTCCTGATCGCCATCTATGTGGGCGGCATTCTGGTGCGCGGCGGGGCGACAGCCCGATCCTACAAGGTGATTATCGGAGCCTTTGTGGTTATGATCATTGAAAATGGCTTAAAGATCATGGGATATGCCTCTGCGGAGATCAATGAGGCTGCCCAGGGAATTCTTTTGATGGTAATATTGTTCCTGACCATGTATTTTGAAGAACATGAAGGGAAAACCAAAAAAAGAAGGCTGGCCAAGCAATAGAAAAAAAGAAAAGAATCGTGAAGCAATAGAAAAGCATGCATAAAAGAAATAAAAAAATCGCAAGATTAGGAAGGAAATGATAGCAATATGACAACAGAACAGAAAATAGAGAGGCTGTGGGACCGCCATGAGATCGAGAACCTGATGGGACGGTATGCCTTATATCATTGCGCCAGAGAGCATGAAAATACCTTTTCCCTTTTTGCAGACCGGGACGATATCTCCCTGGCCTGCGGAGATATGGGAACCTACATAGGAAAAGAAAGTGTCAAATCCTTTTTTGTAGACTGGCATTACAGCGTGGAAATGTGTCCGGAGGGGGCATTGAATGAGCATCTTTTGACCTCCCCGGTGATCGAGATTGCAGAGGACGGGCAGACAGCCTATGCAGTGTGGATTTCCCCGGGAGCCGAGACAAGGCACGTAGCGCCCAAGGGAGATTTGGAATCCATCTGGATCTGGGGAAAATACGGCGTGGACTTTATCAAGGAGGACGGGGTATGGAAATTCTGGCATTTTACCATTACCCAGGATTTTTCCTGTGATTATCATCATTCCTGGGTGGAATGTGAAAAAGAACATGGCCCTGAAGTATTACATAACGGAAAGCCCAAGAGCGACTGCCCCTGCGATTGGGAGGATGGCTACACAAAGGATCTGGTGAAGGTAATGGTGCCTGCCATGCCAATGCCCTATAAGACCTGGGAGGATAAGGAGTGAAGCAAAAGATGAGAGAACTGACAGACATAGAAAAGGGTGTTCAGGCCTATGAGATGCAGGAAATTAAAAATCTGATGGCACGCTATGAATACTACCATACAGCAAAGCAGCACCGCGCAACACTGGGACTGTTTGCACAGCATACGCCAGGCGTGTTTATTGACAACAGCAGCCTTGGACGTTATGAAGGATTAAAGGGTGTGGAGGAATTTTTCGTGAAATTCCATGAGCTTTTGGATGGGGACAAAAAGGGATCCCTCTGTATTCATCCTATTACAACAGAGCTTCTGGAGATTGCCAGGGACGGTCAGACAGCCCGGGGCCTGTGGATCTCCCCGGGGATGGAGACCAGGATATCCGGTGAAACCGGGAAGCTGGAAGCATACTGGGTATGGGGAAAATATCTGGTGGATTTTGTGAAAGAGGATGGGGTGTGGAAATTCTGGCATTTTTATATCACGGATCATTTCCAATGTGAGTACCATACCGCGTGGACAGAGAAGGATGAGGTGAAGGGAGAGGTTTTGGATAATCCATTGATTCCAAAGCCCAATGGTCCCTCCCAGTATCCGGGCACTGTATATTCCAGCGCCCATGTGGAGGAGCTGGTTCCGCCTCTTCCCGAGCCCTACGAAACCTTTGACAAAGCGTGGACTCACATA
Source organism: uncultured Lachnospiraceae bacterium (assembly GCA_910588285.1). Taxonomy (GTDB): domain Bacteria; phylum Bacillota; class Clostridia; order Lachnospirales; family Lachnospiraceae; genus 14-2. Next base: position 8,426 of record CAJUQB010000049.1, on the reverse strand, counting down.
TAGATATCACCGGACAAAGCTGTCAGCTGCTCTTCATCCAGAATATAATAGCGTTTGCTGTTTTTTTCGAGAATGCCCTGGGTACAGAATATTTTCAGTACCCGGGAAAGCTGACGGTAGCTGGTGCCCAAGACCTCGGCGGTCTCTGTCAGGCTTTCTTCAAAATACCGACTGCCGGATCTAGGATCCTGCTGGGCCATGAAGCTAATGAAGCTGCTGAGCCGGTTCTCCACGGGCCACAGCATATTGATGGCAATGTTGGAGGAGGATTTGGCCAGCTTTTCCCCAATCTGATATAGAAGGACCTTCAAGAATACCGTGTCCTTCATCAGCTTGTCCCGATTGCCCCGGACATCTAAGACCAGGCAGGTGATATCCTTTGTGGCCTCCACAGTGACATAATGATTTTTAATCTGTAAAAATTCCAGATCCCCCATGATCTCGAACTTGCGGCCAAAATATAAGAGCAGCTTTTTGCCATTGCTGAGATTGGAATAGACCTTCAGCTGTCCTTCCAGCATGAAGAACAGCTTGTTGGGATATTCCTTGTAATCAATGGATTCCCGCTTCCGAATCTGGGCCATGGTAAAATCAGGATGATAATGCTCCGGATTTTCAAACATTTCAAGGATGTGGAATTTTTTCAGGTAGTATTCAATTTGGCCGGTATCCTTGTAAAAATACATGAAGCACCTCCTGATGATAATAATATGGAAAGTAATTGGAATATACTTGAATTGATTTTATCATATATGGAATGTCTTTTATAGTCAGTTTTTTAAAATATTTTGGCTTTGTCATGTGACGATGAGATTTCAATCCGGTATCCCTTTTCCTGCATGATAGGATATTACATGCATATTTTTGTGATGATTTATATGCATATAATTCCACAAGAAGCTTGTCAGTTATTTCCCTTTTATTGAAAACTTTTTATCTATGCTATATATGTGTTATAAAGAACTTGATAAGCGTTTTTCTGTTGTTCACGGAAAAAAGATTACAAAGAAATCCCGTATTGAGGCTACGATATTAAATAGTCTGACGCCCCTTTCTAAAGCGGAAATATGCAGGATTCTTCCTGATGTAAGCCCGACCACTGTTGAAGCTGTCCTTGGCGCTATGGTAAAATGCGGTACCATAAAACGAATTGGATCGTCAAGGGCAACACGGTATATTAAGGTATAGGATAAATAAAATGGATGTGTTTTATACTAAATCTGAAACCAATTAAATATGAAAGGAAATCAGAACAGAGATAGAGAGTGTCCAGGTATTATGGAGCTCTCGTTTTTTTTATTTCTTAATATGGTCTTAATATATTGGAAATACAGGAAAAAAATATAGAAAAATAAACAATGATATGATAAGATTGAATACAGCAAAATGTGATTAGAGCGTGATTGTAAATTTGCATGCTCCGCTTTGCGGTATTATTAGAAGAGGAGGGACATCCATGTCTTTTATCAAGCAATATTTCCTGCATCCCAGACAGGTGGGGGCAGTAAAGCCCAGCTCCAAACGCCTTGCAAAGAGAATGCTTCATCATGTGAATTTTGAAAAAGCCCGCTGTATCGCAGAGTATGGGCCGGGAACAGGGGTTTTTACGGATGAGATTATCCGCCTGAAAAGGGATGAGACTTTATTTTTAATATTTGAGGTAAATGATTCCTTTTGTGAAATTCTCAAGAAAAAATACGAGAATGTGCCAAATACCCATGTGATCCATGATTCGGCAGAGCACATAGGCCTGTACCTTTGCAAATATAATGTGCCAAAAGTAAATTATGTGATTTCCGGGCTTCCCTTTGCAAGCCTTCCTGCCGAGGAATCTGACCGGATCCTGAAGGAATGCAGAAAATATTTATCTACACGGGGCCTCTTTATTACCTTCCAGTATACTCTGCTGAAGGTAAAGCTGTTCCAGCAATATTTTGCGATTGCAATGGTAGAGCGGGAAAACCGTAATATTCCTCCGGCCTATGTATTGAACTGCAGAAAGAGATCAAAAAGAAAGAGATCAAAAAGAAATAAGAACAAATAATCTGATAAAAAAACGGAAGAATAGAGAAGGAGGCTTTTATGAGGAAAAAGGTGATGCCTGCCATTGTCGCCGTAATTTTTGTAATCGTGATTGGCCTGATTGCAGTACTCACTATGGTAATTCAAAAATATATTCCCAGTAATGACCCGTCAGATTTAAAGTCTTACTACTGTCTGAAGGAAGAGGATGATATTGCCGTTGTGTTCAACAACACCATAACCGGAGAGGTCTGCAAGTACTGGGACGGACATGTATATATGACCTACGAGTATGTACACGATACGCTGAACGAGCGGTTTTACTGGGACGGCAATGAGAATATTCTGCGCTATACCACACCAAGCGATTTGATCTCCGTCAATGCCGGAAGCAATCAATTTACGGTTGGGAAAAGTCCTTCCCAGGAAGCCTACACCATTGTGAAGGTAGACGCGGATGTGGTATATCTGGCCCTTGATTTTGTCCAGAAATACACCAATATTGATTTTACTGTCCATGAGAATCCCAACCGGCTGTTAATCTACGATACCTGGGGCAGCATTCAGCAGGCGGACCTGAAGAAGGATTCTGAGATTCGGGAAAAGGGCGGAATCAAGAGCCCTGTAGTGGCAGAGCTGGAAAAGGGAACCACGGTGACAATCATTGAGCAGGAGGAAAGCTGGTCCAAGGTCATAACTGAGGATGGGATGATCGGTTATCTAAAGAATAAGATTCTGGGGGAGAGCAGAGAGGAAATCACCAGCCATGAATTCCAGGAGCCGGTATTCACCCATTTGCTGAAGGATAAGAAAATCAACATGGCATGGCATCAGGTGACCTCCCAGGAGGTCAACAGCCAGGTGGCAAATATTCTTCAGAATACAAAGGGAATTAATGTCCTGTCTCCCACCTGGTTTTATCTGAATGATAATAACGGAAATATCCAATCTCTGGCAAGCTCGGATTATGTGAATTACTGCCACCAGAATGGCATTGAGGTATGGGCTTTGATCAGCAACCTGGAAAATGATGAGGTAAATACCACATCAGTGCTGACACGCACCTCAACCAGGGATTATCTGACCAACCAGATCATTGCGGCGGCCATTGAATATGACCTGGATGGTATTAACCTGGATTTCGAAGAGCTGAGCGTAGAGGTTGGGGATGCCTATATTCAGTTTATCAGGGAGCTGTCCCTGAAATGCAAAAATAACGGGATTGTCCTCTCAGTAGATAACTATGTGCCTACCAGCTATACAGCCTTCTACAACCGCAGGGAGCAGGCCGTATTTGCAGATTATGTGGTGATTATGGGCTATGATGAGCATTATGCCGGTTCCGAGGAGGCAGGATCAGGAGCCTCTATCGGCTTTGTGACAAAGGGCGTGGACGATACCCTGGCAGAGGTGCCGCCGGAGCAGATCATTCTCGGAATGCCATTTTATACCAGAGTGTGGGAATGCACCCCCAAGGAAAACATATCGGACAGCGAGCAGGCAGACGAGAATTTTATTCCCTACACGGTAACAAGTCAGGCAGTGGGAATGAGTGAAGCGGAGAACCGTCTGACTATCAACAATGTAGAAGCCATATGGTCAGAGGAAGACGGGCAGTATTACGGAGAATACCAGATTGACGGTCTTACCTACCGGATCTGGGTGGAGAATGAAGCATCCATGGAGCCCCGCCTGTCCCTGATGAAGGACCGCGGCCTGGCCGGTGCTTCCTTCTGGAAGCTGGGCCTGGAGAAGAGCAGTATCTGGGATATCATTATAAAATATATCAATTAGAGAAGCAGAGAGCTGCCATTTGCGGAATAGAGCTATGAGAATCCCAGAGAGGCAGCTGGCTGCAGAAAAGGAGAGCCATGAGAAAAATAAGTATGTTATGTGTTATGTTGCTGATGAGTGCTGCATTGTTTGGCTGCGGAGGCGGCAAGGATCAGCCGGGCGGAAGCCAGGGAGGCCAGGAGGTATCCTACAAGGATGCCCTTGATGTATTGAATCAGGTGCTGGCTGTTTATGGGGAAGAGGACCGGTTTGCCATGTATGGCGGGGATCAGGAAAATGCCGTGATGGATGCACCGGGAAAGTTTGATATCAGCAAGACAGAGGAGCTGAAGATGAACCTGGGGCTTCCGGAAAGCCAGATTGCTTCTGTTGACGATGCGGCTTCTATGATTCATATGATGAATGCCAATACCTTTACCGGGGCAGCGTATCATCTGAAGGACGGTACGGATCTGGATGCCTTTGCAGAGGAGGTAAAGACCAATATTTTGAACACGCAGTGGATCTGCGGCTTTCCCGATACGCTGCTCATTATCAATGCAGGCGGAGGCTATGTGATTACAGCATACGGGCAGGGGGACATCATGGAGAGCTTCAAGACAAAGGTGCAGTCTGCCCTTGAGGGGTCAGAGGTTATGGTGGAAGTGCCCATTGCGTCTTAAAGGCTTTTGCAGAAAATATTTGATTAAAATGAAGTATTAAGGGGGCAGAACCTTATGCTGTTTTCAAGTATCACCTTTTTATATTATTTTCTGCCAGTGATGCTGGCGCTGTATTTTATAGCTCCAGGAAAATGGAAAAATATTGTTTTATTGATGGGCAGCCTGATTTTCTATGCCTGGGGAGAGCCAAAATATGTCTTTTTGATGGTGCTCTCCATTTTGCCAGGCTATGGATTCGGGCTGCTTATCCAAAAGCACAGAGGGAAAAGCTCCGGGCGGATCTATTGTATCGTATCTGTTCTGGTAAGCCTTTCCTTTTTGCTTTACTTCAAATATGCCGATTTTTTTCTGGAGAATCTCAATCATGCTGCAGGACTTAAGATTCCTCTGCTGAAACTAGCCCTTCCCATTGGAATCAGCTTTTATACCTTCCAGATTATCAGCTATACGGTGGACGTATACCGGGGAGAGGAGGCCCAGAGGAATCCATGTTATCTGGCAGCTTATATTGCCATGTTCCCACAGCTGATTGCAGGACCCATTGTCCGCTATGCTGATATTGCCGGTCAGCTGGAAGGGCGGCGCCATTCCTGGAGCATGGCGGCATCAGGTATCCGCCGTTTCATTCTGGGGCTTGGCAAGAAAATACTTTTGGCCAACCAGCTGGGGGAGCTGTGCAGTGTGTTCCGTGATTCCCAGGAAAAATCAGTATTGTTTTACTGGCTTTACGCCATTTCCTTTGTGCTTCATATATACTTTGATTTTTCCGGGTACAGCGATATGGCCATTGGCTTGGGAAGGCTGCTGGGCTTTCAGTTTCCGGAGAATTTCAATTACCCCTATATCTCTGCCAGTATCACGGAATTCTGGAGACGCTGGCATATTTCCCTTGGCTCCTGGTTCCGGGATTATATCTACATTCCGCTTGGAGGAAATAGAAAAGGGCGGAAACGTCAGATTCTTAATATTTTAGTGGTGTGGATATTAACCGGCTTCTGGCATGGCGCTGCATGGAATTTTCTGGTCTGGGGCCTTCTCTTTGCACTGCTGCTGACAGTGGAAAAATTCTGGCTGCTGCAGAAGCTGGAAAAAAGCAGGGTGCTTTCCCATATATATGTGATGTTTTTTGTTATCATCAGCTTTGTGATCTTTAATGGGGAGAATCTGGCCCAGGGAATCTCTGATCTCGGCGGGCTTTTTGGCATTGGAGGAATTGAGCTGGTTTCTGCGGAGGCTCTATACTGTCTCAGAAGCTTTGGCTTTGTGATAATCATTGCCGGGATTGGGGCAACGCCCCTGATAGGGAAAGTGATTCGGCATATCAGGAAAAGACCCTTGGGAGAGAAATCTATGCAAGTTCTGGAGCTGCCCTTCCTGCTGGTATTGCTGCTGATTATGACAGCCTACCTGGTGGATGGTTCCTTTAATCCATTCTTGTATTTCCGGTTTTAGAAGGAGGTGAGATGATGGGAAGAGACAGAATCCATAAAATAACATGTATCTTCTTTGCACTTTTCTTGGCAGGTGGCTTTTTAATGTGTGTTTTTCTTCCGAAAAAGAGCTATTCTGAGTTTGAGCGGCGCAAGCTGGCCGCCATGCCATCATGTACATGGGAGCAGGTGTGGAGCGGGCGATTTATGTCGGATTTTGAGAAATATGCTGTGGATACCTTTCCGGGGCGGGATCAGCTTCGGACATGGAAGGCCATGACAGCCCTGTATGTCTTTGGACGCAAGGACAACAATGGAATCTATGGTTTTGAAGGCAGTCTCTCGGCAGTAGAGTATCCCATGAATGAATCGTCCTTCATTCGGGCGGTGGAGCGGTTTCATGCAGTCTGTGAAGAATATCTGACAGAGGAAAACAGAGTATATCTTTCGGTCATTCCGGATAAAAACTGTTTTCTGGCTGAGGAGAGCGGTCACCTTGCCATGGATTACAAAGGCCTGGAAGCATGGATGGAGCAGAAGGCAGAGTTTGCGGAGTATATTCCAATTTCCGATTTGCTGGAAAAGGATGATTATTACAGAACCGACACCCACTGGCGTCAGGAGCGGATCACAGATGTGGCCAATCGTTTGGCAGAGGGCATGGGCACATCCCTTTCCAATGACTATGAGGCCCATAGTTTGGAAACAGATTTTTACGGCGTCTATTATGGCCAGGCGGCGCTTCCATGGAAGCCGGATCAGCTGCAATATCTGACAAATGGGGCCATTGACGGATGCAGGGTCTATGACTGGCAAAATCAGATGGAGATTCCGGTATACAATATGGAGGCTGCGTCAGGACGGGATCCATATGAAATGTTCCTGTCCGGCTCCCTGTCCCTGCTCACCATTGAGAATCCAAAAGGGGAAAAGGGAAAAAAGCTTATTGTTTTTCGGGATTCTTTTGGGTCAAGTATTGCTCCATTGTTGATAAGTGGGTACGAACAGATCACTTTGGTGGATATCCGCTATATTCCGAGGGAGCATCTGGGGCGTTATATTGATTTTACTGGCTGTGATGTGTTGTTTTTGTACAGTACCATGGTATTAAATCACAGTGAAACGCTCCGATGAACAGACATATTTCCCGATAATATGGGACAAATTAAAATGATTCTATGAATATCCGAAACAAGGGCCGCATACCATTTATAGACAGCTATTATGGGAGCGGCCTTTTTTGAAACTGGAATCCATGAAACGGAAAATAGAGATTGTTATGACTCTTGTTCTGCTGGCTGCGGCGGGCATATTTGCAACAAAGGGCTCTGTCATTGTGGAAAGCCTGCGGACAGAAAACGGAAAAACCTGTATTGTGATAGATGCCGGACATGGCGGAAGCGATCCAGGTAAGGTGGGAATCAACCAGGTGGAGGAGAAGGATCTGAACCTGGCCATTGCCCTGCGCCTGAAGAAGCTTTTGGAAGCAGAGGGCATAGAGGTCGTTCTGACCAGAGAGGATGAAAATGGCCTTTATTCGGAAGGGGCAAATAACAAAAAGGTGGAGGATATGCGCAGGCGCTGTGAGATTATTACAGAGGCCATGCCGGTATTTACAGTCAGTATCCACCAAAACAGCTATCCGGAGGAATCTGTGAAGGGCGCCCAGGTATTTTATTACGGCGCATCCAAGGAGGGAAAAAACCTGGCCGAGGTACTGCAGGCCAGCCTGATTGAGCGTCTGGATCCGGAGAATCACCGGGCGGCCAAGTCAAATGACAGCTATTATCTGTTAAAGAGGACGCCTACTCCTACCGTAATCGTAGAGTGCGGGTTTTTGAGTAACAGTGAGGAGGCGCAGCTCCTTGTTACGGAAGAGTATCAGGAGAAAGTGGCATGGGCTATTCATATGGGGATTCTGAAGTATTTAAATAAGTCTCAATAGGTAATCCCATGTCCAATATTTGGATTGGCAGCAGCATAGGCGCCGTCTGCCACAAATAAAAGCAATAGGATTACTCCTACCGTCTTGCGGATGCAGGGCGGTATTTTTTCGTAAATTTTTTCAAACCAGGGAACCAGAAAATAAATGCTAAGGAGTGCGCCCACGCCAAAGGCCACAGCGCCTGCCAGGCAGATTCGGCCATTGAGGTTGGCAAAGTAGTTGGAATAGTCCCACCAACGGATGCCCCAGAGTTGTTCCAGGAACCAGCTGCAAAAATATTCCAGAGCGCAGCAGACAGTAGCAGCCAGCAGGAATATAAGGGCCGGATGCTTTTTCAGGCGGTAGAGGAGAACGTATAGGAACAGGCCGCCGGCGCCATAGATAGGAAGCCAGGGGCCGGTGAGGATTCCGCGGTTTACAAAGCCGTCAGTGGTGATGAGATACAGACATACCTCCCAGAGCCAGCCCAGGAAGGACAGGAAGGAAAATAGCCAGATACAATAGAAAAAATAAAAGCCAATGGTTTTGTGGATTAAATGGGGGGTTTGCGGGATGATTGTCATGGGTTAGGGG
>CAJUQB010000048.1:3255-38398 GCA_910588285.1 uncultured Lachnospiraceae bacterium | reverse complement strand
AGGACGCCCCCAAAAACCCCCAAAAAATAGTTACTGTATGGGGGGTGGGTTATAAATATGAAGGCGTTTAACAGAGTTTTCACCGTGGTTGTGATTGCCATAATTCTGTTGTTTGTTGTCGTGAATATGATTCTTGCTGCCGACAAGACCGATGGGAGCAGACAGTATCGGGTGGAGATAAGCCGTCTTGCCCGCGAAATAGAAGCGAATGGTTCTGCCGACATTTCCGAATGTGTGTATGTTACAAATATTGAACGATACGGAGAAAAATTTTATAGCACGGACAGCGACTATGTTATCTATGAGATAAACGGAGAACTTTACCGCTTCGATTACAATAGTAACGGCTACTCCAACAAGACGTATTTTATGGGAATTGTAAACGTTGTTCTCGGTGTTATAGCGACTTTATTCATTGCAGTTATGCTTTATATAAAATACGCAATTCTTGCGCCCTTTGAACGCTTGAGCAGTCTCCCCTACGAACTTTCAAAGGGGAACCTCACCACGCCGATAGAGGAAATGAAAACCCGTTTTTTCGGGAAGTTTCTTTGGGGAATTGATGTTCTCCGTGAAAATATCGAACAGCAAAAGCAGAGGGAACTGGAAATGCAGAAAGAAAAGAAAACACTGCTGTTATCACTTTCGCATGATATTAAAACACCACTTTCTGCAATAAAGCTGTACTCGGCGGCACTGTCGAAAAATTTGTATTCGGACACGGAAAAGCAGCAAAAAGTCGCTGAAAGCATCACTGAAAAAGCGGACGAGATTGAGGGCTATGTTTCACAGATTATAACGGCTTCAAGAGAAGATTTCCTTAGCCTTGAAGTGGATATGGGCGAGTTTTATCTTTCAGAGCTTATTGAAAAAATCACGGGATATTATAGGGAAAAACTGGCACTTATAAAAACAGATTTTATTATCGGAAAATATAAAAACTGTCTTCTATCGGGGGATTTGAGCAGGAGCGTTGAAGTGATGCAAAACATTATGGAAAATGCCCTTAAATACGGCGACGGCAGGTGCGTGGAATTGATTTTTCCCGAAGATGACGAATGCGTCCAGATTGCGGTCACGAATGGCGGGTGTATGCTTGGGAAGGGCGATTTACCGCATATTTTCGAGAGCTTTTGGCGCGGAGCAAATGCGGGAAACATTGGTGGCAGCGGGCTGGGGCTTTACATTTGCAGACAGCTCATGCGCAAGATGAATGGAGAGATTTATGCGGAGATTGACGGTGACATCATCACCGTTACCACCGTTTTCACAAGAGCGTGAATGATTGAAAATTGAAAAAACCATGCAAAGGATAGGTAAATATATGCGAATCAATCACACAAGAGAAATGGCTTATTATCCGAAAATAATAGAGAGGTATTTAAAAGATGACATTAGGGTACTTTTCACGGTGCCTTGCACTCTGCTGCAAGGCATCCGGCCAGTAAAATAGCGGTAACACGAAATTAGAATGGATACGCTGCGGTATCAACATTCAAAGTTGACAACCAGATACAAATGTGGTATACCTTATATGGAGAGACCTCTCTTGAAAATCAAATACAGAACATTCAGGTGTCAGAACCAGGCCCGGGACAGGGCATGGTATCTGGTGAAAAGGGAAACAGGTGTGAATCCTGTACGAACTCGTCACCGTAATTGGGGAGCAGACGCTGACAGATCACTGGGAAACCGGGAAGATAGCGGATGCGATGGCTTGTGGAGCCGGAACCTATAAGTCGGGAGACCTGCCCGGATGATTGTACGGAAGCTGTCGCTTCAGGCCACGAGTAACTGGTGTACGTATGAGCCTGCATATATTTTTGCAGGTATATTTTGCAAATGATTTTATGCAGAAACCATGTCCAATACTGCTATGGCCGTAGCGATGGATATGGTTTTTTTGTTGCATAAAAATGTGAAACACGATAAAATAGGAAGGAAGATAAAGATGAAAAAAAGAATCGTGGCTATGCTTCTGACCGGGGCGGTAATCTGCACAATGACAGCGGCAGGCTGCTCCAGGAAGACTTCACAGCCGGATACCAATCAGGTGGAGGATGCTTCAGATGGAGAGCAGGAAAACAAAGGACAGGAAAACAAAGGAGCCGAAAATGGCAGCCAGGAGGCAGGAGATCCGGAAACTACGGAACAAGCAAAATCGGATCAGGAATTAGCAGATGAGGTGGCGGCATTGATTGATGCAATTTATGTACAGACAAGAACCGATGAGACGGAGGCACAGTGCGCGGATGCCAAAAAGGCCTGGGACGCCCTGACGGATGCCCAAAAGGCGCTGGTGGCAGGGGAGAATGCCGACCCGGACTATTTTGGCCGGGACACCGGGGACGCTTCCAAGGATGATCCCCGCAATCAGGATGAGATCGGGGAAAACGAGATTCTGGTAGTAAGCTTCGGAACCTCCTTTAACGACAGCCGCGTGCAGGATATCAAGGGAATTGAGGATGCCATCCAGGCCGCCTATCCGGAGTGGTCCGTGCGAAGAGCCTTTACCTCCCAGATCATCATCAACCATGTGCAGGCCCGGGACGGTGAGGTCATTGACAATATGGAGCAGGCATTGGAGCGCGCAGTGGCGAACGGTGTGAAGCATCTTGTGGTACAGCCCACACATCTGATGCATGGGTCGGAATACGATGATCTGGCCGAGGCTGTTGCGTCATACAGCGATAAGTTCGAGACCGTGAAGGTTGCGGAGCCTCTTCTGGGCGAGGTGGGCACGGATGCCACGGTCATCAATGCAGACAAGGAGCAGGTTGCCAGGGCCCTGACGGATGAGGCAGTGAAGGACGCCGGCTATGACAGCCTGGAGGCAGCCAGAGAGGCTGGCACGGCATTTGTTTTTCTGGGCCACGGAACCTCCCATACCGCAAAGGTATCCTACAGCCAGATGCAGACTCAGATGGGGAATCTGGGATATGAGAACGTTTATATCGGCACAGTGGAAGGCGAGCCGGAGGAGACCTCCTGCGAGGCGGTGATTGAGGCAGTAAAGGAAGCAGGATATAAGAAGGTGATCCTGCGCCCGCTGATGGTGGTTGCCGGGGACCATGCGAACAACGATATGGCAGGCGAGGATGCGGATTCCTGGGTCAGCATGTTTACGGCTTCCGGCAGCTTTGAAGGCGTGGAGGCACAGATTGTGGGACTTGGCTCCATGGAGTCAATCCAGAAGATCTACATTGACCATGTGGCGGCTATTATGAATCCGTAATATGGATTCCCAATGGATTTCAGGTCAAAGCAAAAGCAAAACAAGATGGGAAGTCAGAATGCTATGAAAAGGAAAAATTACAGGATCGTGCCTGCGCTGCTGCTGGCAGCGCTGCTCTTAGGCGGCTGCGCAGGGAAGAATGAGGGACAGCAGGCTTCTGGGGACAGCGCCGGGGCCGGGCAGGCACAGACAGAGCTGCCGGAGCAGGAAGAGAACAAGGGGAGCAGGGCAGAGCAGGCAAATACCGGGCAGGGCCCGTCAGAGAACGCGGCGGATGCAGCCGTACCTTCGGACGGCACCTACACCGCAGAATTTTCCACGGACAGCAGTATGTTCCGGGTCAATGAGGCATATGAAGGTATTGGGACGCTGACGGTGAAGGACGGGCAGATGACTATCCACGTTTCCCTCCAGTCCAAGAATATCGTGAATCTCTATCCGGGGCTGGCCGCAGATGCGGCGAAGGAGGGGGCCCGGCTTCTGGAGCCCACTGTGGATACCGTTACCTACAGCGACGGCTGGACAGAGGAGGTCTATGGCTTTGATATCCCGGTTCCGGCCCTGGATGTGGAATTTGACCTTGCACTGATCGGAAAAAAGGGAAAGTGGTATGACCATAAGGTGAAGGTTTCCAATCCGGTATTGACAGAGGCAGCCAGTCAGAGCCAGGAGCTTTTGGAGCTTGCGGACGGCGCCTACAGCATTGAGGTTACCATGGAGGGCGGGACCGGAAGAGCCAGGATTCTCTCCCCGGCATCCCTGCAGGTGTCAGAGGGGAAGGCCACGGCGCGTATCCAGTGGAACAGCCCCAACTATGACTACATGCTGGTTGACGGGGAGAAATACCTTCCCGTCAACCAGGACGGGGATTCGGTATTTGAGATTCCGGTTCCATACTTTGATGCGCCTATGGAGGTGATCGGCGATACCCTGGCCATGAGCACCCCCCATGAGGTGGAATACACGATTATCTTCCATTTTGACACCATAAGAGATGCATGAGGGATACCATGAGCAGAAAAAAGAGATGGACAATGTTGCTTTTGGCAGGGCTGCTGGGGCTTTTGGGCTGCGGGAGTCCTTCCTCCCATTTGCAAAGCCTGCCTGTGAACGGGCAGGAAGGAGCAGAAGGGCCGCAAGGGCCTAAGGCAGATGGGCCAAAATCCGGGGAATTGGTTTATGCGGGCAGCATGGAGCTTTCCTATGCAGAAAATTTTACCGTGGATTACTATGAGGGCGGCTATACCATGCTGACTACAGTCATGGATAACCGGCGCTTCCTGCTGATTCCGGAGGACAGGGAGGTCCCCAGGAGCCTGGAGGAGGGCATAGTTGCAATTCGCCAGCCCCTGTCGGATGTCTACCTGGTGGCCACTCCGGCCATGAATATGTTCAGTGAATTGGATGCTTTGGACCGGGTTACATTTTCCGGGCAGAAGGAGGAGGGCTGGTATATCCAGGCGGCGAAGGATGCCATGGCCAAAGGCGACATCCTCTATGCAGGCAAATACAGCAAGCCGGACTATGAGCTGATCGTTTCTAAGGGCTGCCGGCTGGCCATTGAAAATACCATGATTTCCCATGCGCCCGAGGTGGTGGAAAAGCTGGAGGAATTTGACGTTCCGGTGATGATCGACTATTCCAGCTATGAGACGCATCCCCTGGGCCGGGTGGAATGGATCAAATTCTACGGCACTCTTCTGGGCAGGGAGGAGGCTGCAGAGGATATTTTTGAAGCGCAGTCCAAGATCCTGGAGCGGGTAACGGCAGAGGCAGGGACCGGACAGAGGGTGGCATTCTTTTTTATTACCTCCAACGGGCTGGTACAGGTGCGGCAGTCCTCGGATTATGTGCCGAAAATGATTGAGCTTGCAGGCGGCGCTTACATTTTTGAAGATCTTGGGGACCCGAATACCAGGCGTTCCACTGTGAATATGCAGGTGGAGGAATTTTATGCAGGCGCAAAGGACGCGGATTTTCTGATTTACAACAGTGCCATTGACGGCGGAATCACAAGTGTCAGCGAGCTTCTTGACAAGTGCGCGCCCCTGGCGGATTTTAAGGCGGTGAAGGAGGGAAATGTCTGGTGCACCACCAATGACATGTACCAGCAGCCCTTGGCGGCCGGGTATCTGACGGAGGATATTCATGGGATGCTTCATGGGAAAAAGGAAGGCATGAATTATCTGTTTCATCTGGAATAGGAGACTCTGTATGCAGGAAAACAGAAAATACCGGTATTTTGCGGCGTTTCTCGTGCTGGGGGTGTGCGCCGTTGTATGCTACATACTGAATATCTGCATTGGGACAGTCCGGATTGGGCTGTTGGAGCTTGCAGGAACCCTGTCCGGGCAGGGCGGGGATGAGACGGCTATGCGCATTTTGCTGGATATCCGCCTGCCCAGGGCTACGGCGGTCTTCATCCTTGGCGGTGCACTGGCCCTTGCGGGATATCTTCTGCAGACCTTTTTCAACAATCCCATTGCAGGCCCCTTTGTGCTGGGGATTTCCTCCGGAGCCAAGATGGTGGTGGCCCTCGTTATGGTGTTCTTTCTGGGACGCTCCGTCCGGGTAACCTCCATTGATATGATTCTGGCGGCCTTTGTGGGGGCCATGATTTCCATGGGCTTTGTGCTTCTGGTGTCCCGCCGGATCCGCAGCATGTCCATGCTGGTGGTCAGCGGCGTTATGATCGGCTATATCTGCTCGGCAGTGACAGAGCTGGTGGTGACCTTTGCTGAGGACGCGGATATCGTGAATCTCCACAATTGGTCCATGGGAAGCTTTTCCGGAACGACCTGGGAAAATGTCAGGGTGATGGCAGCGGTGGTGTTTGTGACGGCTCTGATTGTCTTCCTGCTGTCCAAGCCCCTTGGGGCCTACATGATGGGGGAGGCCTATGCACAGAATGTAGGCGTAAACCTGCGGCTGCTGCGGGTGGGCATTGTGCTGCTGTCCAGCATTTTATCCGCATGCATTGTCGCCTTTGCCGGCCCCATCTCCTTTGTTGGCATTGCCACTCCCCATCTGGTGAAAAAGCTTCTGGGAACCGCAGCGCCGATCTGGATGATACCGGCCTGCTTCCTGGGGGGCAGTGTGTTCTGTCTGTTCTGCGATTTGCTCTGCCGGATGCTGCTGGCCCCCACAGAGCTGAGTATCAGCACGGTGACTGCCATTTTCGGCGCCCCTGTGGTGCTCTGGGTCATGGTGAAACGGAAAAAAGGGGGCTGATCATGAAAAATTTTTATTTTTCTACCGAAAAAATGTGCGTTGGGTATCAAAAGCCGCTGATTAAGGAGATTGAGATTGGACTGCCCAGGGGAGAGATTCTGTGCCTGATCGGCCCCAATGGGGCTGGAAAGTCCACGGTGCTGAAAAGCATTGCAGGCCAGCTTAGACTCCAGGGCGGGGCCGTATACCTGGAGGATGCGGTTCTCTCGGAAATGAAGCGGGAGGATTTGGCCAGGCGGATGTCCGTGCTTTTTACGGAGAAGCTGCGGTCGGAAATGCAGACCTGCCGGGATGTGGTGGCAACCGGCCGGTATCCCTACACCGGCTGGTTTGGCGTACTGTCCAAAGCAGACTGGGCCATTGTGGATGAGGCCATGGGGCTGGTACATGTGACGGAAATCAGCGGGCAGGATTTTAGCCGGATCAGCGACGGGCAGCGGCAGCGGGTGATGCTGGCCCGGGCCATCTGCCAGGAGCCGGAAATCATCATCCTGGACGAGCCCACCTCCTATCTGGACATGCGCCACAAGCTGGAATTTATGGCTGTGCTGCAGGAATTAAAGGAGAAAAAGGGCCTTACGGTGATCATGTCCCTCCATGAGCTGGAGCTTGCCAAGCTTGTGGCAGACAGGATTCTCTGCCTGAAGGGGGAATATGTGGCCCGCTACGGCAAGCCGGAGGAGATTTTTGTGCCCGGCTTTCTCGAGGAGCTGTTTGACATTACGGAGGAGAGCTTCGGCGCAAACCCCAGGCTGCTGGCATATATCCGGCAGATCGGGAGCCTGACATAGCTGCCGGCAGGACGGGGCCTGACGTAGCTGCCGGCAAAGAGCTGCCGGCAGATCGGGCGTATGACGTAACTACAAAAGGGAGAAAGGATTGGAACACAAATGGCAAAAATCATTATGGTGCAGGGAACCATGTCCGGTGTGGGGAAAAGCCTTCTGGTGGCCGGGCTGTGCAGGCTCATGAAACGGGACGGGTATCGGGTGGCGCCCTTCAAGTCCCAGAACATGGCGCTGAATTCCTTTATTACAGAGGAAGGGCTTGAAATGGGGCGGGCCCAGGTGATGCAGGCAGAGGCGGCAGGGATAAAGCCCTCGGTCTGCATGAACCCCATTTTGCTCAAGCCCACGGACCACGTAGGCTCCCAGGTGATTGTGAATGGGAAGGTGCTGGGCAACATGAGTGCCCGGGAATATTTTGCTTACAAGCGCAAGCTGATTCCGGATATCATAAGGGCCTTCCAAAAGCTGGAGGAGATGGCAGACATTATTGTGATTGAGGGGGCGGGCAGCCCAGCAGAGGTCAACCTGCGGGAAAATTGCATCGTCAATATGGGCCTGGCCCAGCTGGTGGACGCTCCGGTGCTGCTGGTGGGCGATATCGATCGGGGCGGTGTGTTCGCACAGCTCCTCGGTACGCTGATACTGCTTACCGAGGAGGAGCAGAAGCGCGTAACCGGGCTGATTATCAACAAGTTCCGGGGGGACAGCTCTCTGTTGGATTCCGGAATTGATATTCTGGAGGAACGGGGCGGCATTCCGGTGATCGGGGTGATCCCTTATATGGAGCTGGCCCTGGAGGATGAGGACAGCCTGACCGGGCGTTTTGACCGAAGAAAGCAGGGGGCCATTGATATGGCGGTAATCCGCTATCCCCGGATCTCCAATTTTACGGATTTCAATGTATTTGAACAGATTCCGGAGGTGTCGGTGCGCTATGTGACGGCTGCGCCCCAGCTGCAGGGTGCAGATATCATTTTTCTCCCGGGAAGCAAAAACACCATGAGCGACCTGACCTGGATGCGGCAGAACGGCCTGGAGGAGGCTGTGAAGGCCATGGCAGGCAGGATCCCAATCTGCGGGATCTGCGGCGGCCTCCAGATGCTGGGGGAGAGTATATCCGATCCCCAGGGCATGGAGAGCGGCGGGAGCATGAAGGGCATGGGCCTGCTTCCCATCACCACCTGCCTGCAGAGCGAGAAAACACGCAGGCAGGTACACGGGGCTGTGGAGCCCCTGGAGGGCATATTTGCGCCCCTGTCCGGCTGCAGCTATGGGGGCTATGAGATCCATATGGGTCAGACCAGCAGCAAACAGGGAGCGCAGAAGGAGCCTGTCTTCTGGACCGGAGACAGGGCCAACGTATACGGAACATACGTGCATGGGATCTTTGACCGGGGAGAAATGGCCACTGCCCTGGTTCGGGCCCTGGCGGAAAGGAAGGGCGTGGATATGCAGCATGCAGCCTGTGAAAATTATGAGGACTTCAAGGAGACCCAGTATGATAAGCTGGCAGACACCTTGTCCGCATATCTGAATATGGAGGAAATCTATGGAATGCTTCGGGAATCGCACATACAACAGCCAGTCTGATCTCCTGGCAGAGCTTCTGGCCGGGAAACGTACCCTCAAGGCGCCGGACCCTGAGCTTTACCGCAGGGTGCTGGCCAATTGGGATTCCGTGGCAAAGCCCCTGGACGGGCTGGGACGGTTTGAACGGATTACTGCCCAAATCGGCGCCATTCTGGGTACGGATGACATTGACATTTCCAGGAAGGCAGTGCTGATCCTGTGCGCGGATAATGGGATTGTTGCAGAGGGCATCAGCCAGTCCGGCCAGGAGGTCACGGCGGCAGTGGCGGAGGAGATGGGAAGAAAGCTCTCCTCTGTATGCAAAATGGCCCGGCAGGTGGGTGCAGATACGATTCCCGTTGATATTGGGATCAACTGCGGGGAGCCCATTGCAGGGGTGCTGGACAAAAAGATCCGCCGGGGCACCAGGAATTTCCGGCTGGAGCCGGCCATGACCCATGAGGAGGCCCTGGGAGCCATTCAGGAGGGAATGGAGCTGGTTGCGGACTGCAGGGAGCAGGGATACCGGATATTGGCCACCGGGGAGATGGGAATCGGCAATACCACCACCAGCAGCGCAGTTGCCGCAGCTCTGCTGGGCGTAAGGGCAGAGGAGGTCACAGGCCGCGGCGCAGGGCTTCCCGACCAGGGCCTTATGCGCAAGCAGGCGGTAATTCAGGAGGCAGTGGACAAATACGGGCTGTACCAGGCAGATCCCCTGCGGGTTCTGGAAACCGTGGGCGGCCTGGACATTGCAGGGCTTGCGGGTGTCTGTATCGGCGGGGCTGTCCACCGCATACCGATTGTGCTGGACGGCGTCATCAGCATGGCGGCAGCGCTCCTGGCCCAGCGGCTGGTGCCGGGCACAGTGCAGTACCTGATCGGCTCCCATCAGGGCAGGGAGCCGGCAGTAGAACGCCTGACCCAGGCCCTTGGGCTGGCGCCGGTGATCCATGGGGAGCTGGCCCTGGGAGAGGGCACCGGGGCAGTTATGATGATGGCGCTGCTGGATATTGCACTCAGCGTATATGTGAAGCGGACGCTGTTTTCCGATATCCGGATTCAGCCCTATGAGAGGTTTGTGTAGCCTATGATGATTCTGGTGACAGGAGGAAGCGGCAGCGGCAAATCTGCCTATGCGGAGGAGCTGGCCGTATCTCTTACTACAGCAGGAGGGCAGCGGTATTACCTGGCCACCATGCAGCCCTTCGGGGAGGAGGGCCGCCGGCGCATTGAGCGGCATAAGAAGCTGCGGGAAGGAAAGGGATTTCTCACCATTGAGCAGCCCACGGCCATCCACCAGGCCCTTGGGCAGATGGAGCAGGAGGGCGGCACGGCGCTGCTGGAGTGCCTTTCCAACCTTGCGGCCAATGAGATGTTCGGGGCAGGAGAGCCCAAATCCCAGCAGCAGGTAACGGACACCATTGTCCAAGGAGTGGAGCTTCTGCGGGCGCATACCGAACACCTGGTTGTTGTGGGCAACAACGTATTTGAGGATGGTGTGGAATATGATGCGGCCACCATGGCCTACATCCGGGCAATGGGGCGGATCCAGCAGCGTTTGGCCGCCATGGCTGACCGGGTGGTTGAGGTTGTGGTGGGAATCCCGCTGTCCGTAAAGCCGTAACAGGCCCAAGGAAGAAAAGGGAAGAGGGAGGAGAAGCATGCGGGGATTGAAGTCCTTTTTTATAGCCGTTTCCATGTATTCAAAGATTCCGGTTCCGCAGTTTGCCTGGAAGGAAGAGGATATGCGGTATATTTTCTGCTTTTTCCCCTGGGTTGGCGGAGTGGTGGGAGCCTGCGTTTACCTCTGGCACCTTCTGAGCGGGATGCTGGAGGTTGGGCAGCTTGGCCGCGTCCTGATTCTGGCGGCCGTCCCCCTGCTGCTGACCGGAGGGATCCATATCGACGGATTCATGGATACCATGGATGCGCTCCATTCCTACCAGCCCCGGGAGAAGAAGCTTGAGATTCTGAAGGATTCCCATATCGGGGCCTTTGCCGTGATTATGCTGGCAGCCTACGGCATGGTGTTCCTGGCAGCCCTGTCGGAGGTGAGAAGCCTTCCCAATGTAAGGGTGGTATGCGCCGGCTTCTTCCTGTCCCGGTGCTTAAGCGGCATCTCGGCCGTGTCCTTTCCCCTGGCAAAAAAGGAGGGAATGCTCTTTGCCTTTGCAGACAGCTCCCAGAAAAGAATCGTGAAGGCAGCCCTGTATCTGCAGGCCCTGCTGTGCATTGGCTGTATGCTGTTCTGGTCTCCCCGGGCCGGGGGGCTTGCCGCGGCTGTGGCGCTGCTTGTATTTGTTTTCTATTATTTCCACAGCAAAAAGGTGTTTGGCGGCGTCACGGGGGATACGGCAGGATATTTTCTCTGTATCTGTGAGGCAGGTATGATTGGCGCTGCAGCAGTCTGCAATATCTTAGGCTGGTAGAATGGCTGCAGGCTTGCAATATCTTGGCATGCAGCAGTTGGTGCAGCTGCGTCTTGTAATATCTTGGGCATGCAGCAGTTGGTGCAGCTGCGTCTTGTAATATATCGGGCTTGGCAGCCTGGGACGGAGGGATTGAAATGCGTTTGGTGATTGGCGGATGTGCACAGGGAAAGCGGGAGTATGTGCTGAGTAAGTACCGGCTGCCTAAGACAGCGGTGCGGGATGCGGCTCTGCACCTGTCTCAGGCAGCCGGGGACGGGCCTGGGCCAGTGGTTATTGACCATTTTCATCTCTGGGTGAAGGGCTGTATGGAGCGGGGAGAGAGCCCCAGGGAGCTTTTTTTGGAATTTCTGAAGGAACATGAGGACTGCATTGTCATCAGTGATGAGGTGGGAAACGGCATTGTGCCCTTAGACCCCGGGGGACGGGAATACCGGGAGGGGGTGGGCCGGCTGTTGACGGAGCTTGCAGCCAGGGCAGAGGAGGTGGAACGGGTCATATGCGGAATCGGACAGAAGCTCAAGTGACATTGGTATTGATCCGGCACGGGGCCACCCGGGCCAATGAGGAGCGGCGCTATCTGGGACGGACAGAGGAAGGGCTCTCCCCGCAGGGGAGGGCGGCCCTAAAAAAGGACCGGGCCAGGCAGCGCTATCCCAGGCTCACCCATCTGTTTGCAAGCCCCATGAAGCGCTGCCTGGAGACCGCAGAGCTGTTATATCCCAAGCTTCTGTATCCCCAGCTGTCGCCGGTGGTGATTCCGGAGTGGAGGGAAATGGATTTTGGCTGCTTTGAATATAAGAATTATCAGGAGCTTGCAGGGGATGCCAGATACCAGGCCTGGATTGACAGCGGAGGGACAGGCGATTTCCCGGAAGGAGAGAGCCGGGCCCATTTTCAGAAGCGGTGCAAACAGGGCTTTACGCGTATGTGCCGGGAATTGCAGCGGCTGCAGCAGCAGGAGCCTAAGGAGCAGATCCACGCCGGCCTGATTGTCCATGGAGGTACGATTATGACATTGATGAGCGTCTATGAGGGCGGCGGATACTTTGATTACCAGGTGCCAAATGGGGGCGGCTATGTGTGCAGCCTCCTTGGGTCCTGGGAGGAGCCCGGGCTTTTGAAAGAGGAAGCATTATGAGATACCATATGATTGCTTTTTTCCTGGGCTTCCTGCTGGATCTGCTGCTGGGGGATCCCTACTGCCTGCCCCATCCCATCCGGCTGATTGGGGGACTGATTGCCGGCCTGGAGAAGCGGCTGCGGGCCGGGGCATCTGCAGCGGACAGCAAAGAGCCGGCAAAGCATCCGGAAGAGGACAGCAGGAATCGGAAGGAGCTGCGGCAGGGGATTGTGCTGGCTGTGGCTGTGCCGGCTGTTACGGTTGCAGCTGTGCTGCTTTTGCTGCTGCTGGCCTATGGCCTGCATCCCTTTGTTGGGGCAGCGGCAGAGACGATTCTGACCTACCAGCTGCTGGCGGCAAAATGCCTGAAAACAGAGAGCATGAAGGTTTACCGCTGCCTGAAGGAGGGCAATCTCCCCCAGGCCAGAAGGGCTGTCTCCATGATTGTGGGCAGGGATACGGAATGTCTGGATGAAGCGGGGGTTGCAAAGGCAGCGGTGGAGACCGTGGCGGAGAATACCTCGGACGGCGTCATTGCCCCCATGCTGTACCTGGCCCTGGGTGGTCCGGTGCTGGGGTTTTTCTATAAGGCGGTCAATACCATGGATTCCATGGTGGGATACAAAAATGAAACATATCTGTATTTCGGCAGGGCGGCGGCAAAGCTGGACGACGCGGTGAATTATATCCCTGCGCGGATCAGCGCAGGCCTGATGATTGTGGCATCATTTCTTTCTGGCAGGCAGTTTTCGGGAAGGGGAGCCCTTGCCATTTACCGGAGGGACAGAAGGAACCATGCAAGCCCCAATTCCGCCCAGACAGAGTCCGTGTGCGCCGGCGCCCTGGGGATTTGCCTTGCCGGGGATGCCAGATATTTTGGGAAAACAGTAAAAAAGCCCTATATCGGGGATGGGCTGCGCAGCATTGAATATGAGGATATCCGGCGGGCCAACCGGCTGATGTACGGATGTGCATGGCTGTGCCAGGCGCTGTGTCTGCTGCTTTTGGCTGCCGCAGGCTTGTGGATTTCAGGGTTTTGAGGATAGTCGTTGATTTCAGGGTGTTGAGGATAATCGTTATCAGGGTTTTGAGGACAGAAGAGCGGAGGATTTTTTGGGATGGGAATACATGGCGGAGATATCTACAGGAATAAGGTTACCATTGATTTTTCAGTCAATGTGAATCCGCTGGGCGTGCCTGATGCAGTGCAGAAAGCCCTCCATGAGGCTGTGGCCGCCTGTAGCAGATATCCGGATCCCGAGGCAGAGGAGCTGAGGGGGGCGGTGGCCGCCATGCTCCATGTACCAAAGGAAGCCCTGGTTTTCGGAAATGGAGCCTCAGAGCTTTTTGTGGCAATCCTCCATCACATCCGCCCCAAAAAGATTCTGCTTCCGGTTCCCTCCTTTTATGGCTATCAGTATGCGGCACAGGCGGCAGGGGCTGAAATCATGTTCCATGAGATGCCAGAGGAGAGGGGCTTTTGCGCGGGGGAGGATTTGCTTGAGGCCCTGACCGCGGATGTGGGGCTGCTCTTTTTGGCCAATCCCAACAATCCCTCCGGGCGGCTGTTGGACCCAAAATTCCTGTCCCGTGTGCTTTTGCATTGTGAGGAGAAGGGGATTTATGTGGTGTTGGACGAGTGCTTTATCGAATTCTGTGAGGGAGCACGGTCCATGCTGGCTGCGGCAGGGCAGTTGGAGCACCTGATCATTGTCCGGGCATTTACAAAGATTTTTGCAATTCCCGGGGTACGCCTGGGCTACCTGGTCTGCGAGAATTCCGCTGTCCGCAGAGGAATCCAGGAACAGCTGCCGGAGTGGAACCTTTCCTGCTTTGCCCAGGCAGCGGGCATAGCCTGTGCAGCCCAGACCGGGTTTCTTGCCCAGACCAGGGACTATGTCAGGGCGGAGCGGGCCTTTTTGGAGCAGGGGCTGATGGAGCTGGGATACCGTCTGTTTCCCTCCGAAGCAAATTTTATCCTGTTTTACCGGGAGGGGCCGCTGTATGCAGCCCTGCAAGGGCAGGGGCTTTTGATCCGCGACTGCAGCAATTTTCAGGGATTGGCCCCGGGATTTTACCGGATTGCCGTAAAGAGCCGCCGGGAAAATGAAATTTTATTACGTGCGATAGGAGCGTGGGAAGCATGCAGAAGATAGAATATGTGCTGCCAGGAGACATTGAGAAGCGCAGCTTTGCAATCATTGGAGAGGAGCTGGCCCAAAGAGGGATCACGCTTCCGGAAGAGGAGGAATTTATCACCAAGCGGGTGATCCACACCAGCGCGGATTTTGAGTATGCCAACACTCTCTGCTACTCAAAGCATGCCGTTGAGATTTTGTTGGATCTCATCCAAAAGGGGGCGGATATTGTGACGGATACCAATATGGCCCTGGCAGGAATTAACAAAAATTGCCTGGCCAAATGCGGTGGAGCGGCACATTGTTTCATTTCTGAGGAGGAGGTTGCAGCACAGGCCCGCCAGAGGCAGATCACCCGGGCCGCTGTCAGCATGGAGCGGGCAATGTCCATAAAAAAGCCGGTGATCTTTGCCATTGGCAATGCACCCACCGCTCTGATCCGCCTGTATGAGCTGGCCAGGGAGGGTATCTTCCAACCTGCCTTTGTCATCGGCGTGCCGGTGGGCTTTGTCAATGTGGAGGCGGCAAAGGAGCTGATCCTTGAGACGGAGATTCCCTCTATCGTAAACCGCGGACGCAAGGGGGGCAGTAACGTGGCGGCAGCCATCTGTAATGCAGTTATTTACCGCCTTAGAGATCAAGAAACAGCAAAAAATGACAAAATCTGCCATTTTGAGAACCAGAAAACGACAAAGGGTGACAACATATGAGGTATGGCTTTACCACTGGCAGCTGTGCGGCGGCTGCCGCCAAGGCTGCGGCATATATGCTGCTGACCAGCCAGGCCAGAGAAGAGATCACCATTGAGACCCCCAAAGGGATTCCCTATCAGGCAAGGCTTCTGGATATCTGCCGGGAAGCGTGTGCGGTCAGCTGTGCGGTGGAAAAGGACGGCGGGGACGATCCGGATGTTACAACCGGTGCATGGATTTACGCGAAGGTTTCCTATGGCAGAGACCCTTGGGATGATGGGCTATGGGAGGACAGAGCTTCCCGGCCCCTTACGGCTGGCAGCCGGGAGCCTGTAATCCTGATTGACGGCGGCCCCGGCGTTGGCCGGGTGACCAGGAAGGGGCTGGACCAGCCGGTGGGCAGCGCGGCCATTAACCGTGTTCCCAGGGAAATGATCCAAAAGGAGGTAGCCAAGGTATGCAGCCTTGCCGATTACCATGGAACGCTTCGGGTTGAGATTTCCGTGCCGGAGGGAGAGCGGCTGGCCGGGTCCACGTTCAACCCCAGGCTTGGCATTGTGGGCGGCATCTCCATCCTTGGAACAAGCGGCATTGTGGAGCCCATGAGCAGCCAGGCCATTCTGGATACCATTTTGGTGGAGCTGCGCCAGCGGCGGGCAGAGGGCTTTGACTATGTTGCCGTGACACCTGGGAATTACGGGCAGGATTTTATGAAGCGGGCCTATGGCTATGATTTGGACCGAAGCGTAAAATGCAGCAATTTTATTGGCGAGACCATTGATATGGCAGTGGAGCTGGGATTTCGGCGGATGCTGCTCACCGGCCATATCGGCAAGCTGGTGAAGGTGGCAGGGGGGATCATGAACACCCATTCCAGGGAGTCGGACAGCCGGATGGAGCTTCTTGCGGCCTTTGCCGTGCTGGAGCAGGCAGAGAGCAGCCAGGCGCTCCGGCTTCTGGAATGCGCCACCACCGAGGAGGCGGTCCCCCTCCTGGCAGAATGGGGGAAGCTTGGGCCGGTGATGGCGCGTGCGGCGGCCCGCATCCTTTTCTATATGGAAAAGCGTGCCGGCGGCAGGCTGATGGCGGACTGTATCTTATATGCAAACGAATATGGAGAATTGGCAAAAAGTGAGGGGGCAAAGGAATGGTTTACTTTGTTGGAGCAGGAACAGGGGCAGCAGATTTGATTACCGTGCGCGGCATGCGCCTATTGGAGCAGGCAGACATTATTGTCTATGCCGGCTCCCTGGTGAATCCCCAGCTGCTTACCTATGCAAAAAAGGAATGTGAAATCTATAACAGCGCCAGAATGACCCTGGAGGAGGTGCTGGAGGTGCTGTACCAGGGGGCGGCACAGGGAAAGACGACAGTCCGGCTCCACACGGGGGATCCCAGCATCTACGGGGCAGTCCGGGAGCAGATGGACGCCCTGGATCAGGCGGGGATTCCCTATGAGAGCTGTCCGGGCGTCTCTGCCTGCTTCGGAGCGGCAGCCTCCCTGAATCTGGAATACACGCTGCCGGGCGTGTCTCAAACCCTGATCATCACAAGGATGGAGGGGAAAACGGCAGTGCCCGCCGGGGAGCGCATTGAGAGCCTTGCTGCCCATCATGCCTCCATGGCCGTCTATCTGAGCGCCGGAATGCTTCCGGAATTAAGCAGGCGGCTCATGGCAGGCGGGTACCAGGGAACAACGCCCGCAGCACTGGTCTACAAGGCCACCTGGCCGGAGGAGGAGGCCTATGTCTGTACCCTGGAGGACCTGGCCCAAACTGCAGCAGAGCATGGGATTACCAAAACAGCCCTGGTATTGGTGGGGGATGCAATCGCCCACCGGCATTATCAGAAATCCAGGCTGTACGCAGCAGATTTCACAACGGAATTCCGGGAGGCCAAAAAATGAATCTGAGCATCATCAGCTTTACCGGGAATGGCGTGGAGCTGTCCCTGCGCACAGCAGAAGCGCTGGAAGAAAATTCCGAGATAGCAGGAACCGTCAGCCTGTATACAAAATGCAAACACCCCGGGGCAGCGGGACAGGCAGCGTATGTAGACTGCGGGATTGCCCAGTGGGCAGGCGCACAGCTTAGGGAGCAAAAAGCCCTCCTCTTTATCGGGGCCTGCGGGATTGCCGTCCGGGCCGTGGCTCCCTATTTGACAGATAAGCTTCACGATGCACCGGTGCTTGTGATGGATGAGCTGGGCAGGCATATTATCCCCCTTCTGTCCGGACATGTGGGCGGGGCCAATGCGCTTGCCTGCGGGATCGGCGCGGCTGTGGGGGCTGAGCCTGTAATCACCACGGCCACAGACCTCAATGGCAGATTTGCAGCAGATCTGTTTGCCAAAAGGAATGATCTTTGGATTACGGACCGTGCAGGAATTGCAAGGGTTTCCTCTAAGGTTCTGGCGGGACAGAAGATCACGGTTTCTGTGGAACCAGGACATGAAAGGCAGGGGAGCAGGATGCCGGAGGGGCTTGCGGGCATTCCCTATCCGCCGGCAGGATATGCGGATCTTGTGGTGTCCTCGGAGGAGCGGGATTTTGATGCCGGGCTTGTGCTAAGGCCCAGGGAATATATTATCGGAATGGGCTGCAGACGGGGAAAAAGCCTGGAAGAGCTCGAAGCTTTTATCAAGGAACGAATCCGGGAAGCCGGCATTCTGGAGGAGCAGCTTTCTGCCCTGGCCTCCATTGAGCAGAAAAAGCATGAGCCGGGCCTCCTTGCCTGGTGCCAGGCAAGGAGAGTGCCTTTTCTGACCTACACGGCCAGGGAGCTATGGGAGGCGGAGGGAACCTTTTTGGGTTCCTCCTTTGTGGCAGAGACAGTAGGCGTTGACAATGTGTGCGAGCGGGCGGCCATCAAGGCCTGCAAAGGGGCCGGCAGCCTGGTCTGTGGGAAGTATGCAAAAGACGGCATGACCATTGCAATCGCAAAAAGGGATTGGAGCGTGACATTTGATGAAACATAGCATGTATCAGAACAGAATCTATATTGTTGGAATGGGTCCCGGCAGGGAGGAGATGATGACGGCAGAGGCACGAAGGGCCCTGGAGCAGTCGGAGGTGATCATCGGCTATACGCTGTACCTGAAGCTGCTGGGGCCGGATTTTCAGGAAAAGGAGCTTTTGTCCACCCCCATGCGGGGGGAGGAGGAGCGGTGCCGGCTCTGCTTTGCCAAGGCAGCGGAGGGAAAGCAGGTATCCCTCATATGCAGCGGGGATGCCGGGGTTTATGGCTTAGCGTCCCTGATGTTTGAGATCGGACAGGACTTTCCTAAGACGGAGCTTGTGGTGATTCCCGGCATTACGGCAGCCATAAGCGGCGCGGCGGCCCTGGGGGCGCCCATCAACCATGATTTCTGCCTGGTGAGCTTAAGCGACCTCTTGACCCCCTGGATCGCCATTGAGCGGCGGCTGCGTGCTGCGGCTTATGGGGATTTTGTCATTGTGCTCTACAATCCCTCCAGCCATAAGCGGAAGGATTATCTGGCCCGCGCCTGCGATATCCTGCTGGAGCAGATGGAGGAGGACCGTGCCTGCGGCTATGTGGAAAATATCGGACGGGAGGGGACAAGTACAAAGGTCTGCACCTTAAGGGAGCTTCGTGATACGCCGGTCAACATGTTTACCACCGTATTTATCGGAAATGCAGGCTCCCGGCTCATGAACAATAAACTGGTCACAAAGCGAGGATATCAGATTGAAAACAGGGATGAGTGAGAAGCAGACAGTCATATTTGCAGGAACAACCGAGGGCAGGAGGCTGTCGGAATGCCTGGCCCTGGCAGGGATTGTCCATACGGTGTGCGTGGCCACGGAATATGGTGAGGTTGTGCTTCCTACGGCTTCTGAACGGTGCGTTCACTGCGGAAGAATGAATCAGAAGGAAATGGAAGCATTTTTCCGGGACAACAGCTTTTCCATGGTGGTGGATGCAACCCATCCCTTTGCCAGGGATGTCACTGATAATATCCGGGCAGCCGTGGAGGAACAGAACCGGGCAGGGGCAGGGCTTTCTTATCTGCGGCTTGTGCGGGACGAGGCCAGGCGGGAAGGGGACGTGGCCTATTTTGAGAGCAATGAGGCCTGCCAGAAGGCCCTGGCGGATACAGAGGGAAACATTCTCCTGACCACCGGCAGCAAGGAGCTTCCGATTTATTGCGGGAATGAAGCATTGCGAAGCCGGCTGTATGTGCGGGTGCTGCCGGCAGTGGAAAGCATTCAGATCTGCAGGCGGCAGGGGCTCTTGGGCAGACAGATCCTGGCCATGCAGGGGCCCTTTACCCAGCAGATGAACGAGGCGGTGCTCCAGCAGTATCAGATCCGCTGCCTGGTGACAAAGGAGAGCGGGGCCTCCGGCGGCTATCCGGAGAAGCTTGCAGCGGCCAGGCAGACAGGGGTGAAGGTCTTTGTCATCGGACGTCCCCCCCAGGAGGGAGCCTCCTTTTCACAGGTATGCCAGGTGCTGGAGGCCCTTTATGGCAGGAAGCTTCTGGAGGAGGCTCCCATGGAGATTACCCTGGCAGGGCTTGGCATGGGCAGCCCTGCGTGCAGGACCAGGGAGGTGGAGGAGGCCATTGATCAGGCGGATATCCTGCTGGGAGCGGAACGGATGCTGGCCCATTTGCAGCCAAGGCTAGAGAAACGGCCCTATTACCGGACCGAGGAGATCCTGGAATACCTTCGGGAGGTGCAGGACCAGAACTGCCTGCTGGAACGCCGGCGGGTGGTGGTTCTTTTTTCCGGCGACAGCGGGTTTTACAGCGGCTGCCAGTCCCTGTACCTGGCCTTGCAGGAGGAGATCCGAACAGGCGGCCTGCAGGCTGTGGTACGCGTCCTTCCCGGCATTTCCTCAGTGGCCTACCTGGCTGCCTGCATAGGGGAGAGCTATCAGGATGCGGCCATTTACAGTATGCACGGAAAAACCATACACAACCTTGCAGGGAAAATAGGGCGCAGCCCCAAGACCTTCCTGCTGACCTCCGGCGCAAAGGACATTCGGCAGCTGGGCCAGGTGCTGACAGAGGCAGGGATGTCAAAATGCCAGATCCTTGCAGGGGCCGCATTGTCCTATGACAGCCAGCAGCTTTTGCAGCTTACTCCTGCCCAGTGCATGGAGCTTTGGGAGGAGGGCTTATACACCTGCTTTGTCAGGAATCCCTATGCAGCCTCAGATGGGAATCCGGGCGCTTCCTTCCGGCGGAGGCTGACCCACGGAATGGCAGATACGGATTTTATCCGGGAGAAGGTGCCCATGACAAAGGAGGAGGTACGGTCTGTCAGCATCTGCAAGCTGCGTCTGACAGAGGGCTCTGTGGTCTACGATATCGGCAGCGGCACCGGCTCGGTGGCAGTGGAGATCGCCCGGCTCTCCGAGGATATTGAGGTGTATGCTCTGGAACAGAAGGCGGAGGCAGCGGCCCTGATCGGAAAAAACAGGCGGAGGTTCCACCTGTATAACCTCACGGTGATCCACGCCAAAGCGCCGGATCAGCTGGATCAGCTTCCGGCAGCGACCCATGCCTTCATCGGCGGCAGCGGCGGGAAGCTTCGGGAGATCCTATCTGTGCTCCGCCAAAGAAACCAGGAGATGCGTGTGGTGATAAATGCCATCAGCCTGGAGACCATATGCGAGCTTCGGGAGCTGCTCTCCATGGGGGGAATCAAGGATGCAGAGCTTGTGCAGCTGCAGGCCAGCCGGTCCAGAGAGGCGGGAAGCTATCATCTGATGCAGGCGGAGAATCCGGTGTGGATCTGCTCCTTTACATTTGCAGCAGAAGGAGACGGGCAGCAGGAATCATAATGGCTGCTGCGGAAGGAATGGGTTACGGGAATGAAAATGGACAGAGTTATGCTGGCTGCTCCCAAAAGCGGAAGCGGCAAAACAGTGGTCACATGCGCCCTCCTTGGGGCGTTAAAAAACAGCGGCAGACAGCCGGTTTCCTTTAAATGCGGGCCGGATTATATTGACCCGATGTTCCATGAGACGATCATCGGCGTCCCCTCCAGGAACCTGGATACCTTTTTTACCGGAGCGCAGAAGACCCGGGAGCTGTTTTGGGACTCAGCAGAGAAGGGGGACATTGCCATCCTGGAGGGGGTAATGGGCCTCTATGACGGCCTGGGCGGAATCCGCAGGGAGGGCTCCTCCTACCACCTGGCAGAGGTTACGGGGACGCCCATTGTGCTGGTGGCGGACGCAAAGGGGATGGGGCGCTCCCTTCTTGCCCTGCTGGCCGGATTTCTCGGCTACGACAGGAAGGGGCTCATCCGGGGGGTTATCCTGAACCGGATCTCCAAGGGGTATTATGAGATCATCCGGCCCCTGATTGAGGAGGAGCTGGGACTTACGGTGCTTGGATTTCTGCCGGATCAGGCAGAGCTTGGCCTGGAAAGCAGGCATCTGGGACTGGTCCTTCCGGGGGAGGTGCGCAGGCTTCAGGAGAGCCTTGCGGCGGCATCCGGGGAATTTGCAAAGACTGTTTCCGTTCCCCGCATAGAAGCTTTGGCCGCCACCGCCGGGGAGGTGCAGTCGGAAAGAAGCACAGGACAGGAGCCGGGAAGGAGCTCCTTCCCGGCTCCTGTAATCGCCGTAGCCCGGGATGAGGCCTTCTGCTTTTATTATGCGGATAACTTAAGGCTCCTGGAGGAATATGGGGCAGAGCTTCGATATTTTTCCCCGCTCCATGAGGAGGATCTGCCAATGGGCTGCGGCGGCCTGCTTCTGGGAGGCGGCTATCCGGAGCTGTATGCAGGAAAGCTGAGCGGGAATACCAGGATGCGGGCAGCCATCCGCAGAGCCGCAGCGGAGGGAATGCCAATTGTGGCAGAATGCGGCGGCTTCCTGTACCTGCACAGGACGCTGACAGACCAGGATGGAATCAGCCATGAGATGGCGGGCGTCCTTCCCGGAGCCTGCTATTATGCCGGCCGGTCCGTCCGCTTTGGCTATATTGAGCTGGCAGAGCAAAGGAGCTGCTTCCTGCCCCAGGGCGCGCGGATCCGCGGCCATGAGTTCCATTACTATGAGAGCACGGACAATGGCCATGGGGCCACAGCCAGTAAGCCGGTGACGGGAAAGACCTACCCCTGCGTGATCGCGAATGAAACATGCTGGATGGGCTTTCCTCATTTGTATTACCCCTCCAATCCCTCTTTTGCGGAATCATTTGTGGCAAAGGCAAAAAAATATATGCAATCCATCGGAAAAATTTCATAAATTTCTCCCATACGGGGCAGGATAACGTTGAAACATTCGAAATGAAACGTTCTATATTTCAAAGAATGAGAAACGAGGTAAAAGCATATGTTTAAGAAATTTACCAACGGCTGCGTAAAGCTGGTGCAAAAATTTCTTCCGGACGCATTTGTGTTCTGTATTATCCTGACCATCATAGTCTTTGTGGCAGCGATTCCCGTAACCGGCATGAACCCCATTGAGGTGGCCGGCGCCTGGGGAAAGGGCGTATGGGGACTCTTGGAATTCTCCATGCAGATGGCCCTGGTGCTGGTCTTGGGAAGCGCACTGGCCAATGCCCCGGCTGTGAAGGGACTCATCCGAAGGCTTGCGGCCATTCCCAGGACAGCAGCCGGGTCCATTGCCTTTGTGACCGTAGTGGCTGCTGTCTGTAATTTTATCAACTGGGGCTTTGGCCTGATCATCGGGGCCCTGCTGGCCAAGGAGGTGGCAAAAAGGTCCCGGAGCGTGGACTACCGCCTGATCATTGCAGCGGCCTATTCCGGATTCGTGGTGTGGCATTCCGGCATATCCGGATCCATTCCTTTAGGCATGACCTCCCTGAAGGACGGGGTAGTGGCCAACACCGGAGGCGCTCTGACCGAGATTGTACCCGTCTCCCAGACCATTTTTGCCCCCTGGAACCTGATTATGGTGGCAGTGATTATTGCTGCGGTTGCCTTCGTCAATGCCAGGATGCATCCGGAGGCAAAGGATGTGGTTTCCATTGATCCGGCCCTTCTGATCGAAGAGCCGCCAAAAGAGCGCAAAAAGCCGGAGACCGTGGCAGAAAAGCTGGAGAGCAGCATAGTTCTTTCTTATCTGATCGTGGTGATTGGCGCCGTATATCTGGGGTATTATTTTATCCACTCAGGCTCTGTGCTGAACGCGCTGTCCCTGAATATTGTAAATCTGATCTTCCTGCTGCTTGGCATCGCATTCTATAAGACCCCCATCGGCTACGTGCAGGCCATTACGGAGGCTGCCGGGAGCGCATCGGGTATTATTCTCCAATTTCCTTTCTATGCGGGAATCCAGGGAATCATGGTGGCAGCAGGGGCTGCCGGGGTGTCCCTGGCCGGGGCCATCAGCAATGCCTTTGTCAGCATTTCCACCCCCCGCACCTTTCCGCTGTTCTGTTATCTGGCAGCCGGCATTGTGAACTTCTTCGTTCCCTCCGGCGGCGGCCAGTGGGCAGTACAGGGGCCCATCATGATGCCGGCCAGCCTTGCCCTGGGTGTGAGCCCTGCCGTAACGGCCATGGGGATTGCCTGGGGAGACGCATGGACCAATATGCTGCAGCCCTTCTGGGCGCTGCCTGCCCTTGGAATCGCAGGCCTGGGGGCCAGGGATATCATGGGCTACTGTGCCATTACGCTGATTGTAACCGGAATAATCACTGCTCTGGGATTTTTATTCCTGGTGCCTATGCTGGCATAGCGGAATATCGTTGACAAAACAGCTTGATTTTTGCATAATAGAAACAGGCAGAGAGACTGCTGTATTTTGTATGCGGGTAATTCTCATGATTCTTACGGAAACAGAGCGCAGGATCAATCATGAAAAATACCTGGAATGATTGAATTTGGATGGCCAAGAGGAGAACGAGCATGGAACTGCAAGACAAAAAGCCGGAGGAACGGATGGGGAATCCCAGGACTCATTCCGGCAAATGCAACCGAAAATTAGCGCTAAGTGACAATATATTATTAAGTGTGGACAAACCGGCCCGGTATATCGGCAATGAAGTCAACATGGTGAAAAAGGATCCCGCTCAGGTGGAGATCCGTTTCGCCATGTGCTTCCCGGATGTCTATGAGATCGGTATGTCCCATCTGGGCATCCAGATTCTTTATGATATGTTTAACCGCCGGGAGGACACCTACTGCGAACGGGTGTATTCCCCCTGGCCGGATCTGCATCAGGTGATGAAGGAGCAGAAGATCCCCCTGTTTACCTTGGAGACCCAGTCTCCGGTAAGGAGCATGGATTTTCTGGGCATTACCCTCCAATATGAAATGTGCTATACCAATATTCTGCAGATTTTAGATCTCTCGGGGATCCCTCTCCACGCCCCTGAGCGGACCTTGGCGGATCCCATTGTGATCGGCGGAGGTCCCTGCAGCTACAATCCGGAGCCCCTGGCGGAATTTTTTGATCTTTTCTACATCGGGGAGGGAGAGACCAGGTATGACGAGCTGTTCACTCTGTACAAGGAGTGCCGGGGCCAGGGGGCGGACAGGCAGGAATTTTTGCGCAGGGCAGCCAGGATCCCGGGCATCTATGTGCCCTCCCTCTACCGGGTGGCGTATTATGAGGATGGCACCATTGCCTCCTTTTCCCCTCTGTATGAGGATGTCCCGGCAGTTGTCCGCAAGGAGATGGTGCAGGACTTAAGCCTGACTACATATCCCACCCGGCCCTTGGTTCCCTTTATCAAGGTGACCCAGGACCGGGTGACCCTGGAAATCATGCGGGGCTGCATCCGGGGCTGCCGGTTCTGCCAGGCCGGGATGCTCTACCGTCCCAACCGGGAGCGGAATATTGACCAGCTCAAGGAGTGGGCTGCCCAGATGCTTCGGAATACCGGCCATGAGGAGATTACCTTAAGCTCCTTAAGCTCCAGTGATTACAGCAGCCTGAAGGAGCTGGTGGAATTCCTGATGGAGGAATTTCGGGAAAGGGGCGTCAACATTTCCCTTCCCTCTCTGCGGATCGATGCCTTTTCCCTGGATGTGATGGGCCGTGTCCAGGATGTGAAAAAGAGCAGCCTGACCTTCGCGCCGGAGGCCGGCTCCCAGAGGCTTCGGAATGTCATCAATAAGGGGCTGACGGAAGCCGATATCCTGGAGGGGGCAGAGGCCGCCTTTGGGGGCGGGTGGCAGAAGGTGAAGCTGTACTTTATGCTGGGGCTTCCCACGGAAAACCAGGAGGACATTCTGGAGATTCCGCGTCTGGCAGAACGGATTGCAGAGCAATATTATGAGATTCCCAAGGAGCAGAGGAACGGCAAATGCCAGATTACCATCAGCACCTCCTTCTTCGTGCCAAAGCCCTTCACTCCCTTCCAGTGGGCGCCCATGAACCGCCGGGAGGAATTCCGTGCAAAGGCCCATCAGGTCAATGAGGAGGTGAAGGCTCAGAAGAACCGCAAGAGCTTAAAGTACAACTGGCATGAAGAGGATGTGACGATTCTCGAGGGGATTTTTGCCCGGGGAGACCGGCGTGTTTCTAAGGCCCTGGAGCGGGCCTATGAGCTGGGCTGCATCTTTGATTCCTGGACGGAATTTTTCGACAATGAGAAATGGCTGCAGGCCTTTGAGGAGACTGGCATTTCCATGGATTTTTACAATCACAGGGAGCGGGCCCTTGACGAGATCCTGCCCTGGGATTTTATTGACTGCGGCGTATCCAGAGAATTCTTGAAGCGGGAGTGGCAGCGGGCCCAGGAGGGGACCATAACGCCCAACTGCCGGATGCAGTGCTCCGGATGCGGTGCGATGCAGTACAAAGGAGGTGTCTGCGTTGAAGATAAGAATTAAGTTTCAAAAATACGGAGCCATGAAATTCATCGGCCATCTGGATATGATGCGGTATTTCCAGAAGGTGATGCGCCGGGCAGACATTGACATCAAGTATTCCGAAGGGTTTTCCCCCCACCAGATCATGTCCTTTGCCGCCCCCCTGGGTGTTGGCGTTACCAGCGCCGGGGAGTATCTTGATATTGAGGTTCATTCCACCAGAAGCTCTGAAGAAGCCTTAAAGGCCCTCAATGAGGTTATGGTGGAAGGGGTTCATGTAAGCCAGTACCGCCGGCTGCCGGAAGGGACAAAAAACGCCATGTCCTCAGTGGCAGCGGCGGATTATACCGTTCACTTTAAGGATCCTTCCGCGAATCCTTTTACTTTAAGTACCTTACGTGAAGCACTTCAAGTATTTCTTGAGGGCCAGGATCAGATTCTGGTAACTAAGGAGACAAAAAAGGGGGAACGGCAGATGGATCTAAAGCCCCTGATCTTCCGGCTTACGGCAATTGACAGACCGGTGCAGGAGGACAGCCCGGCAGAATTTGCCCTTACCGGGGAATCGCCAGGCTTCTTCCTTCAGCTGAACACCGGAAGCAGCGATAACGTGAAGCCGGAGCTGGTGCTGGAAGCATTTTTTGCCTGGTGTGCTCAGCAGGGAATCTGCCGGATCGCCTATGTGCCGGCTGCCATGCAGGTGCACAGGCTGGAGGTGTACGGGCGCAGGGAGGACGGAACACTGATCCCTTTGGGGGACTTTGGTCAGGAGATCCTTTGATTTCAGGAGTAAAAATATGGATGAGCAGAAGCGCCTGATTGTAACAAATGTAACAATAAAAGAATCTCTTATTTGTGCCAGCGCCCTCTACCATGGAAAACGGTTGGCAGAGGTGAGCCTGGAGCCTGTTTCTGATCCTCCCAAGGACAGGGCAGGAGCTCTTGGGACTATCTATGCAGGGCGGGTAAGGGATATCGTGAAAAATATAAACGCCGCCTTTGTGGAGATTGCGCCAGGCATGCCCTGCTACCTGAACCTTAAGGATGTAAAGTCTCCGGTTTATGTAAAGAAATGCGGCAGCCCCAGGCTGGTTCCGGGGGATCAGCTTCTGGTTCAGGTGGAGAAGGAGGCTATTAAGACAAAGCCTCCCAGAGTTACCACAGATTTGACCTTTCACGGCCAGTATCTTGTAGTATCTACCCAGCAGGAGGCCATCGGGGCCTCTAAAAAGCTGCCAGAGGAGCGCAGAGAGCAGATCAAAGAGCTTTTGGGGAAGCACCGACGTACAGCTTTTGGGGTAATTGCACGCACGGCAGCAGAAAACGCAACCGTGGAAGAATTAAAGGATGAGCTGCAAAAGCTGGAGGAGGAGGCTTTGGAGATGATCGCCAGAGCCCCTTACCAGACCTGCTTTTCCTGCCTCCGCAGACAGGAGCCCTTTTACCTGCAGATGCTGCATCAGCTTTCCGGGGAAGCCCTGGATGAGGCTGTGACAGACCAAAAGGAGATATATCACAGGCTGGCGGAAGCTTTGGAGCCGGGGAAGGTCCGTTTTTATGAGGACAGTCTTCTCCCCTTAAGTAAATGCTATGGATTACACCAGCAGATTGACAATGCCTTAAGGGAGAAGGTCTGGCTGAAATCCGGAGGATATCTCATCATTCAGCCCACGGAAGCCATGACTGTGATTGATGTAAACAGCGGAAAAAGCATTGCCAAAAAGGATCCCCAGGAGCACTACCTTAAGGTGAATCTGGAGGCTGCTGAGGAAATTGCACATCAACTGCGTTTGCGGAATATTTCCGGTATTATCATGATTGATTTTATTGACCTGAAGGATTCAATGGCCCAGGAGGCACTGATTAGTCGTATGAAGGAGCTTACGGCAGGGGATCCGGTTCCTGTCCAGGTGGTGGACTTAACGAAGCTGAACCTGATGGAGCTCACCAGGAAAAAGGTGAAACGGAGCCTGGCGGAGCAGGTGAGGGCTATCCTGTTTGCAAAATTCAAAAAAAATTGTTTTTTCTCTTGACGGACAGCCCAACCAATGGTATCATATACGAGTATGCCGCACAGCGAGGTTTTAAGTCTGTCCATGGACAGCACCGCAGCTGGCGAGTAATGATAATAGGAGGTGCCATATGTACGCAATTATAGCAACAGGTGGTAAGCAGTACAAAGTATCCGAGGGCGATATCATTACCATTGAGAAGCTTGGTGTTGAAGCTGGTGAGAAGGTTACTTTTGATAACGTATTGGCAGTCAGCGACGGTGCTCTGAAGGTTGGAGCAGACGTTTCCGGCGCTACTGTAGACGGTTCCGTAGTAGAGAACGGCCGCGGCAAGAAGGTTATCGTGTACAAGTACAAGAGAAAGACCGGCTATCACAAGAAGAACGGCCACAGACAGGCGTTTACCAAGGTTAAGATTGACAAGATCAACGGTTAATCGCTGGGAATTGTTATGATCACAATAACAATTTACAAAGATCAGACAGGCGCATATACCGGATTTGATACCATCGGACATGCGGAGTATGCCCAGGCAGGAGAGGACATTGTCTGTGCTGGGGCGTCTGCCCTGGTGATGAATGCCATCAATTCCATCGAGGCATTCACAGAGGACAGATTTGAGCTGAACACACGTGAGGAGACGGGATTTATTTCCTTCCGCTTTCCCGCCGCAGCTTCCCATGATGCGGGCCTGTTGATGAATTCCCTGGTTTTTGGCTTACAAGGAATACAGGATTTCTATGGAAACGAATATATTTCATTGATATTCAAGGAGGTGTAAGAACATGATGAATATGAACCTTCAATTTTTCGCTCATAAGAAGGGAGTTGGTTCTACCAAGAACGGTAGAGATTCCGAGTCCAAGAGATTGGGTGCGAAGAGAGCTGACGGACAGTTTGTGAAGGCTGGCAACATCCTTTACCGGCAGCGCGGAACCAAGATCCATCCCGGCGTGAATGTTGGGATCGGCGGCGACGATACGTTATTCGCACTGGTTGACGGCGTACTGAGATTCGAGCGGAAGGGCCGCGATAAAAAGCAGGCTTCCGTATATCCGGTAGCAAGCAACGAATAAGATGACTTGATAGACTCGACTGTTTCAGCCGGGTCTATTTTCATCCGAAGGAGATTATTATGTTTGCAGACAGTGCAAAAATTATTATAAAATCAGGAAAGGGCGGGGACGGCCATGTGTCCTTCCGCCGGGAAAAATATGTTCCAAACGGCGGCCCGGACGGCGGAGACGGGGGCCATGGCGGCGATATTATATTCCAGGTGGACGAGGGCCTGAACACCCTTACGGACTTTCGCCACAGACGCAAATACGCAGCCGAGAACGGCCAGGAGGGCGGCAAGCGCAACTGCCATGGCAAGAACGGCCAGTCCCTGGTGATCAAGGTGCCGGCCGGGACGATTATCCGGGATGCTGCCAGCGACAAGGTCATTGCCGATATGTCCGGCGGGAACACGCGCCAGATCATCCTAAAGGGCGGAAGAGGAGGCCTTGGCAACCAGCATTATGCCACCTCCACCATGCAGGCCCCCAAATATGCCCAGCCGGGGCAGCCGGCCATTGAGCTGGAGGTTCGTCTTGAACTGAAGGTGATTGCGGATGTGGGGCTGGTGGGCTTTCCCAATGTGGGCAAATCAACTCTGCTGTCCAGGGTTACCAATGCAAGGCCCAAGATCGCCAATTATCATTTTACGACCCTGAACCCAAACCTGGGGGTAGTCGATCTTTCGGAGGGGCAGGGATTTGTCATTGCGGATATCCCGGGGCTGATTGAGGGAGCCTCCCAGGGCGTTGGCCTTGGGCATGAATTCCTAAAGCACATTGAGCGCACCAAGGTAATGATCCATATGGTGGATGCGGCCTCCGTGGAGGGGCGGGATCCGGTGGCAGATATTTATGCCATCAATAAGGAGCTTCAGGCATATAATCCCAAGCTGCTGGACAAGCCTCAGGTGATTGCCGCCAATAAGATTGATGCCATTTATGAGGAAGCCCAGTCCTTTATCCCCAAGCTGAAGGAGGAATTTGAGCCTCAGGGAATCCGGGTATTTCCCATTTCGGCTGTCAGCGGCCAGAACCTGAAGGAGCTTCTGTACTATGTCCATGAGCTGCTGGGGACAGTGGATCAGGAGCCTGTTGTATACCAACAGGAATATTTCCCGGAGCTGAACGTATTTCAGGAGGAGCCCTATACCGTGGAATTCAACCAGGAGGAGCAGGTATATGTGGTGGAAGGGCCTAAGATCGAGAAGATGCTGGGCTACACCAACATCGAATCCGAGAAGGGCTTCCTCTTTTTCCAGAGGTTCCTGAAGGAGCAGGGCATTCTGGACCGTCTGGAACAGGCCGGGATCCAGGAGGGCGATACGGTCCGCATGTATGGGCTGGCATTTGATTATTATAAATAGATCTTTTCAGGAGATAGAGGTGAGCGTATGACAAGTAAACAGCGGGCCTATTTAAAGGGGCTGGCCATGAATACTGAGCCAATCCTTCAGGTTGGCAAATCAAGCCTTACACCGGAGCTGTGTATATCGGTGGATGAAGCGCTGGAGAAGCGGGAGCTGATCAAGCTCTCTGTGCTGAAAAACTGCTTTGACGACCCAAAGGAGATTGCACAGACCATGGCAGAGCATACCAATGCCCAGGTTGTGCAGGTGATTGGCAGGAAAATTGTTCTTTACCGTCCGGCGAAAAAGGATCCTAAGATTCAGTTACCCGGCTGATACGGAGGTGTATCCCTTGGAAGAAAAGCGGATAAAAACTGGCATTATGGGCGGAACCTTCAATCCCATCCATTATGGGCATCTTCTCATTGCAGAGAATGCGGCTGAGCAGTTCGGGCTGGATGAGATTTTATTCATTCCAACAGGCCGTTCCCCCCACAAAAGCGACAGGCAGATTCTGGATGCCGCCCTGCGCTGCGATATGATACGCCTTGCCATTTCCGATAATGCGGCCTTTCGGCTCTCCACCATAGAGATCGAGGCAGATGAGGTGAATTATACCTACCGGACCGTAGATCATCTGAGAGACCAATATCCGGACCGGGAGCTGTATTTTATTATGGGCGGGGATTCCCTGCAGGCCTTCGGAACCTGGCGTTATCCGGAGCACATCTTAGATGAGGCGGGACTTCTGGTGGCTGTGCGGGATGATGTGGATGAGGCGGAATTGAAGGAGCAGATTCAGAGCCTGGAGCAGAGGTATCCCCAGGCGCGAATCGCCTGCCTGAAAACCCCAAACTATTCCCTGTCCTCCCATCGGATCCGGGCTCTTGCGGCAAAGGGAAGGACCATCCGCTATATGGTGCCTGAGGCTGTACGATGCTACATTGAAGAGCATCATTTATATGATACCAATATATGATGATACCAGGGTCAAAAGGTCAATAAATCCGATGCAAGCCGGCTTGCAAGAGGATTTTTGAACTTGGGACCCGCAAAACACCGAAAAGTAGCCATTTTTCGTAGAAAAATGAGCGGATTTGAGGTGTTTTAGGATTGCGGGAGCATGAAATGTGGAGCAATCCGCGGTATCATAGAATGGAGGGAAGCATGGAGCGAAGTAAAATCGAAAAAAAATTGCATAAGGCGCTGGATAAGGAGCGTTTTTGCCATACCATGGGAGTGATGTATACAGCGGCCTCCCTGGCCATGGCTCATGGCTGCGATATGGAGCAGGCGCTTCTGGCAGGACTGCTTCATGACTGTGCCAAATGCATTCCCAATGACAAAAAGCTGGAGCTGTGTAAGAAGCACCACATTGAAATTACCAGGGCAGAGGAGCGCAGCCCCTTCCTGCTTCACGCAAAGCTGGGGGCATGGTATGCCAGGAAAAAATACCATATAAAGGATCCGGATATCCTGCATGCCATTGCAGTGCATACCACAGGAGTGCCTGGAATGAATCTGCTGGACAAGATTATCTACATTGCAGATTATATAGAACCCAACCGCAACAAAGCGCCTGACTTAGAGCAGGTGCGTGCCATGGCCTTTGTGGATCTTGACCGAACCATGCTTCATATTCTGGAGGGCACCTTATCCTATCTGGAGGAGGGCAGAGGGGAGATTGATCCGCTGACAGCAGAAACCGGCACCTATTTCCGGGAGCTGTGTAATGGGCAGAAGGCTCGCGACAAGGAGGAATCATTATGACAGAAGCAAGAGAGCTGGCGAAAATCGCCTGCCACGCATTGGATGAAAAAAAGGCGGAAGACATCCGCATCATTGAGATCAGCGAAATCTCCGTCCTGGCAGATTATTTTATCATTGCCAGCGGGGGGAACCAGAATCAGATTCAGGCCATGGTGGATGCCGTAGATGAGGATCTGGCCAAGGCCGGGCATCATGCCAGACAGGTAGAGGGCAATCAGAACTCCAGCTGGATCCTGATGGATTACGGTGACATAATCGTGCACATCTTCTCCAAGGAGGACCGTCTGTTCTATGACCTGGAACGAATCTGGAGAGACGGCCGTCAGATGGATGTGACGGAATTATAAGTAAGGAATTATAGGTAAGGAATTATAAGTAAGATTAGAACACAGGATGCCCCGTTGCTTGCAGCGGGGCATTCACTTCCTGGGCTGCAGGCTTCACCGCATAAAGCGCATGATACCGAACACCTTGCCCAAAATCTCCACATGGTCCACAAGTATGGGGTCCATCGTATCATTCTCCGGCTGGAGACGGTAGTAGCCATCCTCCTTATAAAAGGTCTTGACCGTGGCGGAATCATCCAGCAGGGCCACAACCATATCGCCGTTCTGGGCATCCGACTGTCTCTGGACCAGAATCTCATCCCCGTCAAGAATCCCGGCATTCACCATGCTCTCGCCCTTCACGGTCAGCATAAAGCATTCCTGGTTGGGCATATACTCTGCCGGAATGGGAAAATAGGATTCCACATTCTCAACGGCAAGCAGAGGCTCACCGGCAGCGACACGGCCCAAAAGCGGAACATTCACCACCTCACGGCGCACAAGGTTAAAGCTGTCGTCTATGATCTCTATGGCTCTGGGCTTCGTGGGGTCACGGCGGATATAGCCGTTCTTCTCCAGGGTCTCCAGATGGGAGTGGACAGAAGAGGTGGACTTCAAATGTACCGCCTCGCAGATATCACGCACTGCCGGCGGATACCCCTTATTCAAAATCTCGCTCTTGATATATTCTAAAATCTCTCGCTGCTTCTCACTGATCTTGCCATATGCCATTGTCAAATCCTCCTTCAGAAATTATATGAGTTGTCCGGCAAGTTGCTAATACATTCAGTATATCATATCTCTCCGGAAAAAGCAAACACATATTCCGAAAATTTGTTCGCATTATAACCGACCCACAAAAAAACTGTTGACAAACATCTGTTCTGATACTATAATATAGAAAACAAATGTTCGGAACATGTATTCGATATATAGGGATACATGAAGCTGTTTGGAGGAGTGATTGGAGGGGAGAGGCTATGAAGTGGAAGCTTACAGAGGACAGGGATAAGAAGGGGAGGTTTATTACAGGCAGTGATATGACCAGGAGGTTTATTACAGGCAATGATATGACCGGGAGGTTTATAGAGGATAATGATATGAGCGAAAGGCTTAGAACAGGCAGTGATATGACCATGAAGCTTATACCGGACAG
The DNA here is from genome assembly GCA_910588285.1 of uncultured Lachnospiraceae bacterium. Lineage (GTDB taxonomy): Bacteria > Bacillota > Clostridia > Lachnospirales > Lachnospiraceae > 14-2. The sequence continues at coordinate 4,757 of CAJUQB010000048.1, read as the reverse complement.
GGCTGTGAGCAGGAGAGAGGCTGCTGATTACAGAAGCCGGCAGGTGAAGTATCAGAAGCTTGCCATAGCACTTATTACGCTGGTTGTTATTGTCTGCGGGAGCCTGCTGGGCAGCGCTATCTTAGCGGCAAGCCGGTCAGAGGCCTCCCAGGAGCCGCCTTCCTTTAAGTATTATACCTGCATTGAGATCCGTCCCGGTGATACGCTGTGGTCGATTGCAGCTGCCTATATGTCGCCGGAATATGACAGTGTACAGGATTATATCGAGGAGGTGAAGGCCCTGAATCAGCTGGGGCCTGACGATATCCATAGCGGACAGTTTTTGACAATCCCGTATTACTCCAGGGAATTCCGGTGAGCCTGCTGAGACATCCCATGAAGTCTAAAAAATTGCCCTAAATCGTTACCGTTCGCGGCCGGTTGGGCCGTGAATTGTTACCTTACGCTGGAATAAATTATTTCTTGTTTTTTTGCCCAAGAATGTCTATAATAGAGGGTGGACAAAGGAGCGTTTTACTGATGATTAAGTTTTTATATGTAATTATTATGAACCTGTTCCGTGCACCCTATATGATTCCAAAGATGCGGTATCAGGCCAACCACCCGGAGAAGTATTCCGAGAGCACCCGTTATCATCTGGTCCGTCATGCCATCAAGCTCATGAAGCGTACCGGGCGTATTCACACGAAGGCATATGGGGAGGAGAATCTGCCCCGGGAGGGCGGCTATGTGATGGTTCCCAACCATCAGGGGAAGTATGATGTGCTGGGCATTATGAATGTACACAAGGAGCCCTGTTCCTTCGTGATGGACAAGAATAAGTCCAATACCATACTTGTCCGCGAGATTGTAGATCTGGTGCAGGGGAAGCGTCTGGATAAGAATGATGTGCGTCAGGCGATTCAGGTGATCAATGATATGGCCAGGGAAGTAAGTGAGGGCCGGAAATACATTATTTTCCCGGAGGGAGAGTATGAGTTCAACAACAAGAACCAGATGGGAACCTTTAAGCCGGGCAGCTTCAAGGCTGCCGTGAAGGCCAAGGCCCCCATTGTACCTGTGGCGTTGATTGATTCCTATAAGGTATTTAACAGCTTTACCTTAGGGAAGGTTACCACACAGGTTCATTTTCTGAAGCCTCTTTTTTATGAGGATTATATTGGCAAGAAGACTTCTGAGATCGCAGAGATCGTAAGGGCACGGATTGCAGAGGTGCTGGAGCAGTACAGCTTTTCACGGCCCTATTGAGTCTCTGGAACAGTCCAGCCGGGAATATTCCCATGACACAGGGCCGTAAACAGCCGTTTTTTTACACCGGGATTCTCCTGATTCAGCTGATGGAGCAGCTGCTTCACATAGGCACGCTTTGTTCTTCCGTCAGCAGGACAGGGATTCTTAAGGGTGGGAAGGTCGTATTTGCGGCTGAAGCCGATGATATCCGCCTCATTCATATAGAGGAAGGGACGGATGATCCGAAGACCGGTATCCGGCAGGGCCATGGC
>CAJUQB010000048.1:833-3245 GCA_910588285.1 uncultured Lachnospiraceae bacterium | reverse complement strand
CAGGGACATCAGCATGGTTTCGATAAAATCATCCTTGTGATGTGCATAGGCCACTGCCGTACAGCCACAGTCCAGCGCCGCCTGGTGGAGTGCGCCCTTGCGGAGCTTGGCACAGAGGGAGCAGGGATGCTTTTCCTGCCGCCTTTGGAACACGATCTCTGCGATCCGGGTTGTAATGATCTGATAAGGAATCTCCAGAGCGCGGCAGAATTGCTCCATATGCACCAGATCAAAGTTTCCGAAGCCAAGATCCACTGTGATAGCCATGAGAGAGAAGCGGGCCGGATAGAAGCGCTGGAGCTCCTTCAGGGTCTTTAGCAGCGCCACAGAATCCTTTCCGCCGGAAAGGCCTACTGCAATTTTATCCCCAGGCCGGATCATTTGATATTCCTCCAGGGCCTGCCGAGTCAGACTGAGAACCTGTTGTAGCTTCATTTATAGATACCATCCCTTTCGATGTTTTTTGCGGGTTCTTAAGTAGTATATCATAAAATACAAGGAGAATCACTATGAAATTTGTAGTACAGCGCGTATCCAATGCCTCTGTAACCGTGGATCAACAGGTCGTTGGCTCCATAGACCAGGGGTTTTTAGTACTGGTTGGCATATCCGGGGAGGACACCAGGGATATTGCCGACAAGATGATCAAAAAGCTCATTGGCCTTCGGATCTTCGAGGATTCGGAAGGCAAGACCAATCTGGCCCTAAAGGACGTTTCGGGACAGCTCTTGATGATTTCTCAGTTTACCCTCTATGCAGACTGTAAAAAAGGCAACCGGCCGTCCTTTATCAATGCCGGGGATCCGGCCCATGCCAATGAGCTTTATACATATATTGTCGCCCAGTGCCGGGAACAGATCTCTGTGGTTGAAACCGGTATTTTCGGCGCTGAGATGAAGGTTTCCCTGTGTAATGACGGGCCATTTACCATTATTCTGGATTCTGCTATGTGGAATGAATAATGGGGAAGGCTGAAAAGGAAGAGTATATTGGAACAGAACCATCAGTTCGCGAAATGTTGATTTTGCGAACTGATACGGGAGAAAACGATCTCCAGGGCAGTTTCAAACACGCACTGCCGTAAAACTATTGTTTTGAGAATTGTTTTGAGAAAGGATTTCTTTGTTATGGAATACACCGATCAGGTTAATATAGAAAATAAAAGAAAGCTTCGCGCCATGCTCAGTGACATGCCAAAGTTTTGCAGCGATTATTTCCGATATCTGGATACCAGGAATACCTCCACACGGACACAGCTGGCGTATGCCTATGATTTGCGTTTGTTTTTCCAGTTTGTCCGTCAGAACAATCCGGTCTATGGCAAAATGACCATGCGCGAGCTTCCCATTTCCATGCTGGATGAGATTACCCCTACCGATGTGGAGGAATACCTGTCCTACCTGTCCTTTTATGAGAATACGGAGGGAACAGAGAAAACCAACGGAGAAAAAGGCAAATCTCGAAAGCTTTCCGCGCTGCGGACAATGTACAAATACTTCTTTAACAAGGAATTTATTACGACGAATGCCCCTGCTATGATCGAAACCCCCAAGAAACACAAGGACAATATCATCCATCTGGATAAGGATGAGGTCTCGGACCTGATTCAGGCAGCAGAACAGGGAAGCGATCTAACCAAAAAGCAGCAGACCTTCCATGAGAAGACCAAGTACCGCGATACTGCTATTCTCACTCTCCTATTGGGCACGGGGATCCGTGTTTCCGAGCTGGTGGGCCTTGATGTGAAGGATGTGAATTTCAAGCACAACAGCATCCGGATCATTCGGAAGGGCGGCAATGAGTCTACGGTCTATTATGGGGATGAGGTTTCCGCTGCGCTGATGGAATATCTGGAGCTGGAACGTGATTCGATTGCCGAAAAGGCAGCCCCGGAGCACGGAGACGCCCTGTTTCTGTCATTAAAGTACACCCGGCTCACCACCCGGGCCATAGAAAAGCTGGTAAAAAAGTATTCCTCTGCAGCCAGCATCAATAAGAAGATCACCCCTCATAAGCTGCGAAGCACCTATGGGACAAATCTGTATAAAGAAACCGGTGATATCTATCTGGTTGCGGATGCATTGGGACACAAAAGCGTGGAGACCACCCGGCAGCACTATGCGGCAACGGATGATGAGCGCCGCCGTCTGGCCGGCAAGTTCTCAGGAAGCATCTTCCATCAGGAGTAGAGTCAAAAACCCCGGAATAAAAAGAACAATCCATGCCACGGTTCCTTTTATTCCGGGGTATCCGGTTACACTATTCTGTTTAAGTAATTCCTGTTGAAATAAATTCTGCTCAAGTAATTCCTGTTGAAATAAATTCTGCTCAAGTAATTCCTGTTGAAGTGATTCCTGCTGAATAATCAGCGGAGCTTACAGATATCAACGTAATGCAGAAGCATATCCACAC
>CAJUQB010000048.1:0-823 GCA_910588285.1 uncultured Lachnospiraceae bacterium | reverse complement strand
AGATATTTCAAAATCATTTCCGCACAGCCTTTGATTCCAAGCTGGCTGCTGTCCAGCGTCATATTATAGCTTCTGGAATCGCCCCATTTCTTACTGGAATAATAGTTATAGTAGCTGGCGCGTTTTTTGTCCGTCTTCTGCATCATTTCCTTTGTCTTTCCCTCATCCCAGCCATAGGTCTCCATCAGATGCTGAATGCGGAAGGGAACATCTGCGTGAATAAATACATTCAGGCATTTGGGATGGCCCTCCAAGGCATAATCCGCGCACCGGCCAACCATGATACAGGATTCCTTTTTCGCCAGGTTCTTAATGGCGTCAAACTGTGCCAGAAATACCTTATGGTTCAACGGCATATCAAGATAAGAGGTTGTGCCGAAGCCACTGGCAAAATAAGTATCCATCACAAGAGAATATAAGAAACTGTTGGTGGGACGTTCATCATGATTCTGCATGATCTCCTCGCAAAATCCGCTTTCCTTTGCAGCTAACTGAAGTAATTCCTTGTCATAACAATGAATTCCAAGCTTCTCCGAGAGCTTCCGGCCAATATCCAGACCTCCGCTTCCAAATTCCCGACCGATTGTAATTACATAATTGCCCATATACACTACCACCTTTCTTCTCTCATACCGCATGTGCCGCCACATGTGATGTGTTTGATGTAGATACACTGCACGCCCGGTATTATAGCTATTCTTAGTATAACATAAAATTACAAAGATGTATATACAATTTAGCATATTAACGAAGGCTATTCCAGCCTATGTGTTACAGTTCAGAGGTCGGCTTGACCGAAAGAAACCGATGGTATAGACTATAT
>CAJUQB010000047.1 GCA_910588285.1 uncultured Lachnospiraceae bacterium | reverse complement strand
CCTGCCCATTTATCCGGGGCTGACCGGGGAGGAGCAGCAGCAGGTGATTGATACGGTTCGGTATGTGTGCGGGTGACACAGGACAGCTGCTTAATCAACCTCATATTTCAGGATGGAACCGTCGGAGGCCAAAAGCTCATATTCATATTCCTGGCCATTGCAGTAGAATTCTATCTCGTATACCAGACGGCCGTCATCCATATCCTGCTCGACTTTGGAAAAGGTGACACTGTCAGCAGAAAGGCCAGCATGGCTTAAGGCTGTGGATTTGGCGTTGTCCATGCCAATATCAGAGGAGCTGCCGGAGGCTGTATTATTATGGGGGTGATTGGCGGCATTGTGCTGCGTGCTGCCGCCCGGAAAGCTTTCGGTGCTTTTACTGTGAATAGCGCCTGTGGCAGCATTGATCTCATACTCATATTCTCCGGTGGAGGTATAAAATTCCAGCTTGTATACTGTAATACCATCCTCATATTCCAGCTTTTCCTCCACAAATGTAGCCTCGGAGGCAGCAATGCCCGAATCGGAGAGGGCGGCGTTCCTGGCCTCCTCGGAAGAAATCTGTCCGCCGGACCCTGCCTGGGGCTGGCTGCCGGGAGCCTGTGATGCATCCGGAGCAGGCGACGTGCCGGGAGTCTGGAGTGTTTCGGATGGATTCGCGGGCTCGGGAGCCTGGGACGCATCCGGAGCAGGCGACGTGCCGGGAGTCTGGGGCGTTTCGGATGGATTCACGGGCTCGGGAGTCTGTGATGCATCTGGAGCAGCAGCTGTGCCGGGCTCCTGGGACGGCTGAACCGGGGCCTTAGATGCGCAGGCGGTCCCTGTGAAGAGAAACAGGGCAGCGATACAGGCAGTGAGGAGCCTTGTCTGGTTGGATTTTTTGAAAAAAGCTTTGTTATAGTTCATAATGATTCTCCTTAATAATACTGTAATGTACTTATTGATGATTTGGCTATGGTTAAAGAGTTAAATCCTCAACATTTACACCCATAGAGGATAATTTAGCAGTAGTAACTTTAATTAGATAGTCAAGCATTTCATTTTCGTGGCCATTATTAGCTTTTTTAATTTGCTGTAAATCTGTATATCTGTCAATAGTTACGGTTATAAGTTCTTTATCTGACATTTCCTGTACCATCCTTTCACCACCTTTGATTGTTAGAATTGTTTGTTAGAATTGATTGCTATAATCATATTATAGCGGGTTTGCGGAAAAGTGTAAAGCCCTTGATAATTCAATAGACTTTACACTCTTTATGGTTGTTACAATTCACGGCCTGACCGGCCGCGAACTGTAACAACCATGATGCAGATGGTGGTAGAAATTTTTTTGTGGTGATTGAAAAAGGAGAGGGTATCAAGTATAATAAAAGCAGGCTTCTTATAGAGAAGAAAATATCTTCAGGCAATATAAAATGGTAGAAGAGAGATGACACCATGACCGCAATTAGTGCGACAAAGGCAAAAGAAAATATATATCAGATACTATCGGATGTTAATAAGAGCCGCTTGGAGAATGTCCTGTATATGATCCGGATGAGGAATGGTAAATGTATATAATCAGGTTCAGCAAGCAGGCTGATAAAGACAAAAAATTACTTAAAGGGGCAGGACATATGAAGGGACAATAAAGGTTGTTCGTATGTGGTCACATTACGATGCTGTGAGATAATAGTAAAGCACCAACAGATGAATGAATCATCTGTTGGTGCTTCTTTTGTGCCCTGTTTGGTAGCGTTAGAAGAAGCAAGGGAAAACCTGAAAGAGACGGAATATGGGAAATATATCTTTGACCAGGAAAAGCTCATGGATGATGGCTTGACAGAAAATCATTGTAAAGCTGGTTGGAAATAAAAAAGAGTAGGATTTATCAAGAAATAGATGGATTTGTCGGTTGAAAAAGGGAGGCTTTGATGGTATACTAAACGAGTATATCTATAGAAGAAGATGCGTGAAGCCATGTTTGCTGATGACAGGGCAATTAATGTTGTTTATACAAATATGACTTAATAGTCCGGAAACTGGCTGAAAATAAGGAGAAAAACAAGAATGGAACAGTATAAGCAGGAATTTATTGAATTTATGGTAGACAGCAATGTATTAAAATTCGGGGATTTTACTTTGAAAAGCGGCAGAAAGTCTCCTTTTTTTATGAACGCGGGCGCATATGTGACCGGAACGCAGCTGATGCGCCTGGGAGAATATTATGCCAAGGCCATCCATGAGAACTTTGGCGATGAGTTTGACGTTTTGTTTGGGCCGGCTTACAAGGGGATACCCCTGTCAGTGGCGGCAACGATCGCATATGCCAAGCTGTATGGGAGGGAGATTCGCTATTGCAGCAACCGCAAGGAGGAGAAGGACCACGGAGATACCGGGATCCTTTTGGGCAGCAAGCTGTCGGACGGAGACCGTGTGGTGATTATTGAGGATGTGACCACCTCCGGCAAGTCCATTGAGGAGACCTTCCCGATTCTGAAGGCCCAGGCCAGTGTGGAGATCAAAGGACTCATGGTATCGCTGAACCGGATGGAGGTCGGCCTTGGAGGAAGCGTGGGAGCCCTGGATGAGATTCGGCAGAAGTACGGCTTTGAAGCCAGAGCCATCGTAAGCATGGCGGAAGTTGTGGAATATCTGTATCAAAGGCCATATAAAGGGAACATTATAATTGACGATACGATAAAGGCAGCGATTGATAAGTATTATGAAGAATATGGCGTAAAATAGGAGGGAGACGCAATGGGAGAGAGAGCCTACAAGACAATGAAACGAGCCGGGGCATACAGTATTGTCCTGGGTGTGCTTATGGTGGTATTTGGAATTACCTGCGGAATTGTATCTATTGTAAGCGGTGCCCGGCTGCTGCGCCGGAAATCAGACATACTGTTTTAAAGGATAAAGGAATTGAATGAGAGACAAAAAAGAGCGCTCCGGATATGCAGTAAGGTCTTATTCGGAGTCTATCTCATATGTTTGATCTATTTGCTGTTTTTTGCAGAGAGTATGGGGCGTACTTATGCAGAGCGCACCTATCACTACAATCTTGTGCCGTTTCGGGAGATCAAACGGTTTCTTGTACATCGGGAGACCCTTGGGATCATGGCAGTTATGCTGAATCTGGTGGGCAATATTGTAGCGTTTGTGCCCTATGGGCTGTTTTTGCCGATTATGTTTCCCAAGAACCGCTCCCTTTGGCGTATTGCACTGCTGACCTTTGATTTTAGCTTTGCGGTGGAGGTGATACAGCTTGTGGGCAAGGTGGGGTCCTTTGATGTGGACGACCTGATGCTGAACACGCTGGGAGGGATTCTTGGATATCTGTTATTTGTTGTACTGAACTGGATCAGGAGAAAAAAATATGAAAAGACGTCATAGATCCTACAACTACAAATTTACCGGGAGAACCCATTCCAAGAAAGGGATTGTCGGACTGCTTGCATCCCTGTGCTCCATCGGGGCCGCAGCGGGCCTGATTCTGAATTCCTTTTTTCAGGGAGGGACAGCCAGTATTTACATGGCTATGGGAGGCTTTGGCGCTATGATTGTAGCGGTAGTGGGCTTTGGACTGGCTGTGGATGGGCTTCGGCAGGAGATACACTATCGCCTGTTTCCGGCCCTGGCGCTGGTATTCTCTGTTCTTGCACTGTTAAGCTGGATTGGGATCTATGTGCTGGGCGTTTTGGCAGGTTAATAATATAGCAGAAAGGGAAGGTAGATATGAGTTATCAGGAAATCATGGAGCCTTATAACCAGGAGGTGGAGGAGCGTTATCCGCTTGTGATGGAACGCCTGGAGCAGATACTGACGGAGGAGACCGTGGAGGAGCCCTTCCGCAGCTTTTTTCGCCAAGGGGCAGCATTTATTATGCAATTGCATCATGCCGAACAAAGGATTCGGGAGGGAACGTTTTTCGATCAGACATTGGAACAGCTGCAGCAGTGGAACGCTTCGGTCTATGATGAGGTGATGCCAAAGGCCTATGAGAGCAGCTATGCCAATCCGGCGTATGCCGTGCAGATGCTGGGGGAGGAATACGGAAGGCTTCTGTGCGCGGTGTATGAGCAGCTGCGGCGGCTGGTGCGCAGTACCATGGAGGGCAACCGGTATCTGCTTACCATTTTTTCCGAGCTTCTGGTGGAGATTTATAACTGCTTTGAGGATGCAGCGGGAACTACGCCCCAGGAGATTCAGAAGATTTACTATTGGTTCTGCCATGATTACAGCGAGGTGTTTGTGGCTGATAATGTGGAGCGGCAGACCAATCCAAAGATGGATTATGTGACCAATGTAATCATGGAGTCTGACCTGACGGATCTGCGCTATCTGTACCGCTTCGGGGCCCATATCGGGGACAATGAGCTGCAGACAGCCCGTTATCTCAATGAGCTGCCAAAAGAGCAGATTCAGGCTATGGCAGATACCTATACGGAGGGCTACCGCATTGGCTTCGCGGTGACAAGGAAGGATATTTCCAAGAAGAACCTGGTGGAGCTTCGCTATCCCATTGGCTTTGAGCGGGTGGTGCGCTGCGCCATCCGGAATTTTGCAAAGCTGGGACTGCAGCCGGTATTTCGCAGCGGCGGAGGCGAGCTGGGTGCCTACTGCGTTTCCTTCAATGAGCAGTACGAGTTTGACCACAGAAACGATGATGCGGCTTATCTGGACAAGGCCCATGTGGAGCGGCGCCTGGAGTGCTACCGGGCAAGCTTCGAGGCCAGGAAGGAAGCGGCCAGGGGCAATGGCGGCCCTGCCGTCATTGAGGTGTTTGGGCGGCCGCCCTTTGCGCCGGTGAGTAAGCCCCAGGCTTACCGGTATGATGAGAAGCAGCAGAAGCTGAATGTCTATTTTTCCAATCAGGCCAGCCGGATTGTGAACCAGTATATCATTGGCGAGGAGCGCAGCTATACGATTATTGCCTATCCCATACCGGACATTGGCCCCAGATACCGGGAGATTTTTGCCGGGACCGTGGAACTGAACAATTTGGATTACACCCAGTATCAGCAGATGCAGCAGAGGATGATTGATGTATTGGACCAGGCAGAAGCAGTCCACATCAAGGGAAAGGGCCCAAACCGCACGGATCTGAGGGTAGCGATCCGGCCCCTGGCAGATCCCGCGAAGGAGACGGCCTTTGAAAATTGTGTGGCAGATGTGAATATTCCGGTGGGCGAGGTATTTACATCACCGCAGCTGGCCGGGACCAGCGGTGTGCTCCATGTGTCCCAGGTATATCTGCGGCAGCTGAAATATCTGGATTTGGAGCTTCGGTTTGAGGACGGCATGATCACGGAGTACAGCTGTAAGAATTTCCGGGAGGAAGAGGAAAACCGGCAGTTTTTGAAGGAGAATCTGCTCCATCACCACAAGACCCTCCCCATGGGAGAGTTTGCCATTGGGACCAATACCACGGCCTACCGGATGGCCCGGGAATTTGACATTGCGGACAAGCTGCCGATTCTCATTGCAGAGAAAACAGGTCCTCATTTTGCAGTGGGGGATACCTGCTACAGCTGGGCGGAGGACACGGCAGTCTTTAACCCGGACGGCAAGGAGATCGTGGCCCGCGACAATGCCATTTCTATTTTGCGGAAGGAGGATCCGGAGCAGGCGTATTTTAACTGTCACACGGATATCACGATTCCCTATGATGAGCTGGACTCCATTACGGTGATCCGCAGGGATGGCAGCAAACAGGAGATCATTGCAGGCGGACGCTTTGTGGTGCCGGGAACGGAGCCGCTGAATGCACCGCTGGATGCAATATAGAAGCTTAGTTATCAAAGGCGAACACAAAAAATAAAAAAGCGAAAACAAAAATACAAACAGAAAAATACAGAAAGGATACTGACATGGCAAAAGTAGGAATAGTAATGGGCAGCGATTCGGATCTGCCCATCATGGCAAAGGCGGCAGATATTTTGGAGGAGCTGGGGGTTGAATATGAGATGACAATCATCTCTGCCCACCGGGAGCCGGACGTATTTTTTGAATACGCGAAGACAGCGGAGGAAAAGGGCTTTCGGGTAATTATTGCAGGAGCCGGCATGGCAGCCCATCTGCCGGGAATGTGTGCGGCAATCTTCCCGATGCCGGTGATCGGTATTCCCATGCATACCACATCCTTAGGAGGGCGTGATTCCCTGTATTCCATCGTCCAGATGCCTTCCGGAATCCCTGTGGCAACCGTGGCCATCAACGGCGGGGCCAACGCAGGGCTGTTGGCGGCAAAGATCCTGGCCACCTCAGATGAAGCCCTTCTGGGACGGCTGAAGGAGTATTCTAAGACTTTGAAGGAACAGGTGGAGAAGAAGGATGCCCGCCTCAAGGAGATCGGCTACAAGGAGTATCTTGCCGGTAAATAAGGAAATTGGCTGTAAGGAGTGTCTTGCCGGTAAATAAGGAATATATTTATATAAGGTAAGCGTTCATTGCCCTGCCTGTCAGGGTGCGAAAAAGGGAGGAAAAGAAAATGGATTACAAGAAGGCTGGAGTAGATATTGAGGCCGGATACCGGTCTGTGGAGCTGATGAAGAAGCATGTGCAGCAGACCATGCGCCCGGAGGTTCTGACGAACCTGGGAGGATTTTCCGGGGCCTTTTCCATGGAGAAGTTTAAGGATATGGAGAAGCCCACACTGGTGTCCGGGACAGATGGCGTTGGGACAAAGCTGAAGCTGGCATTTTTGCTGGATAAGCATGATACGGTAGGCATTGACTGTGTGGCCATGTGTGTCAATGACATTGCCTGTGCAGGCGGTGAGCCCTTGTTTTTCCTGGATTATATCGCCTGCGGTAAGAACGTGCCGGAGAAGATTGCCGCCATTGTAAGCGGTGTTGCGGCGGGCTGTATCCAGTCGGAGGCTGCCCTGATCGGCGGGGAGACTGCCGAGATGCCGGGCTTCTATCCGGAGGATGAATATGACCTGGCCGGTTTTGCAGTGGGCGTGGTGGATGAGAAGGATCTGATCACAGGCAGGGATCTCAAGAGCGGGGACGTGCTGATCGGCATGGCCTCCTCCGGTGTCCATTCCAATGGCTTTTCCCTGGTGCGGAAGGTGTTTGAGATGACGGCAGAGAGCCTGAATACATACCATGAGGAGCTGGGCACTACCCTGGGAGAGGCATTGCTGGCCCCCACCAAAATCTATGTAAAGGCCCTGAAGGCAGTGAAGGGAGCAGGGGTTACCGTGAAGGCCTGCAGCCATATTACCGGAGGCGGTTTTTATGAGAATATTCCCCGGATGCTGATTGAGGGCAAGCGTGCGGTGGTGGAGAAGGACAGCTACCCCGTTCCGCCGATTTTCGCAAAGCTTAAGCGGGAGGGTGAAATTGCCGAGGAGATGATGTACAATACCTACAATATGGGCCTTGGCATGATCCTTGCAGTGGACCGTGCAGATGTGGATAAGGCTATGGAGGCCATCCGCACAGCCGGAGAGACGCCCTATGTGGTGGGGCGCATTGAGGACGGTGAAAAAGGAGTTGCTCTATGTTAAGGACAGCAGTTCTGGTATCCGGCGGAGGCACCAATCTCCAGGCCATCATTGACGGGGTGGAGAGAGGGACGATTACCAATACTGAGATAACCACAGTCATCAGCAACAACAAAAATGCATATGCCCTGGAGCGGGCAAGAAATCATGGGATTGAAGCACTGTGCATTTCCCCCAGGGAATATCCGGACCGGGAGCAGTTTCACCGGGCATTGCTGAATGCATTGGAGGAGCGGGACATTGATCTTGTGGTGCTGGCAGGCTATCTGGTGGTGATCCCGGAGCTTATGATCCGCAGATACCGCAATCGCATCATCAATATCCACCCATCCCTGATTCCCTCCTTCTGCGGAACCGGCTATTATGGCCTGAAGGTTCACGAGGGTGTGCTGGAGCGGGGGGTGAAGGTGACGGGGGCTACGGTTCATTTTGTAGATGAAGGGACGGATACAGGCCCCATTCTCCTGCAGAAGGCAGTGGCAGTGGAGCCGGGAGATACGCCGGAGGTTCTGCAGCGCCGGGTGATGGAGCAGGCAGAATGGATTCTTCTGCCAGAGGCCATCCATCTGATTGCCAACGGGAAGGTGCAGGTGGTGGACGGGAAAGCTGTGATAGAACAGTAATTATGCAAATGCATACCTGTATGTCCAAAAGGCAGGACAAGGAGAGAGAAACGCCCTGTGGGCATACCTGTATGTCCAAAAGGCAGGACAAGGAGAGAGGAACGCCCTGTGGGCATACCTGTATGTCCAAAAGGCAGGACAAGGAGAGAGGAAATGGATATTTTAATTGTTGGTAGCGGAGGGCGGGAGCATGCCATTGCCATGAGCGCGGCAAAGAGTCCTCTTGTGGATAAGATATACTGTGCTCCGGGCAACGGCGGCATCGGCCAGGTGGCGGAGTGCGTGCCCATCGGAGCCATGGAGTTTGACCGGCTGGTGGATTTTGCAAAGGAAAAGGAGATCGGCCTGACGATCATCGGTATGGATGACCCGCTGGTGGGCGGCGTGGCGGACGCTTTTGAGGCAGCTGGGCTGCGGGTATTTGGCCCCAGGAAGAATGCGGCGATCCTGGAGGGCTCCAAGGCCTTTTCCAAGGATCTTATGAAAAAATATAACATCCCCACTGCAGCCTACGAGAATTTTACGGACGCGGAGGCTGCGCTGAAATATTTGGAGACTGCAAAGCTTCCGATTGTGCTGAAGGCGGACGGCCTGGCATTGGGCAAGGGCGTGCTGATCTGCAATACTCTGGAGGAGGCAAGGGCAGGTGTCCGGTCCATTATGCTGGACAAGCAATTCGGGACAGCCGGGAATTGTATGGTGATCGAGGAATTTATGACAGGCCGGGAGGTTTCGGTGCTGTCCTTTGTGGACGGCAGGACCATTAAGACCATGACCTCTGCCCAGGATCACAAGCGGGCTATGGACGGGGACCAGGGCCTCAACACCGGCGGCATGGGAACCTTTTCTCCCAGCCCCTTCTATACGCCCGAGGTGGATGAATTCTGCCAGAAGCATATTTATCAGGCTACCGTGGATGCCATGGCTGCAGAGGGTCGGGAATTTAAGGGAATTATTTTCTTTGGGCTGATGCTGACGGAGCAGGGCCCCAGGGTATTGGAATACAATGCGCGGTTCGGCGATCCGGAGGCCCAGGTGGTGCTGCCCAGGATGAAGAATGATATGATCGAGGTGATGGAGGCCTGCATTGACGGGAAGCTTGATGCCATTGATCTGCAGTTTGAGGACAATGCGGCAGTTTGCGTGGTGCTGGCCTCCCAGGGCTACCCGGTGTCCTATGAGAAGGGCTTTCCCATCCGCGGTCTGGAGCGGTTTGAGGAGGCGGAAGGATATTACTGCTTCCATGCTGGCACGAAGCTGGCAGAGGACGGCTCCATTGTTACCAACGGCGGAAGAGTGCTGGGGGTGACGGCCAAGGGCGCAGACCTGAAGGAGGCCAGGGCCAATGCCTACGGGGCGACGGAATGGGTGGAATTCGACAATAAATATATGCGGCATGATATCGGGAAGGCCATTGACGAGACTTAAGACCGGGCAAGTCAAAGGTAAGGTCTGACAGAAGGGGGACAGATATGGTTCTGGAGAATCAATTGGGCATTGCCGATGAGGCGGAGCTTGCACGTGCAGAAGAGAAGATCAGCAAGGAGAAGGCTCTGGAGCTGTTTGAAAAGGGAATGCTGGATGCTATATTAAAGAAGGAATTGAAGCTGGTGGTGAATTGGAGCCTCGTAGATCAGGAGGATTATCTTCTTGCCATGGAACGGAGCCCAATCAGGGATGTGGAGATCAAGATTTTGCTGAAAGAAGCCCTTACCGATGAAATTCATGACCGCGAAGTATTTATGAAGGGAATTGACGCAAGCTATTCCTATGAGGGATACCGGCTTTATAAGACGGAGAACCTTGTGGCGGATACTGGAGAAAGGATGTGATGCGATGGCATTGGCGGCAAGAGACCGTTGGCGGGATGAAAAAATAAACGGTGTGGTTTATGACATGTCGCCGTCGGCAGGATATCAGCATGGAATTATCAACGGTAATATATATGCAATTATAAAACATGGACTGAAAGGCAGTATCTGCTTAGTAACGATGGAAAATCTGGACTATAAGTACCACCCGGAAGTAAATGACGATTACCTGTGCCCCGATATCATGGTGATCTGTGACCGGAAGCACTTAAAGGGCGGCTCCTACAGCGGCCTGCCCAAGTTTATCGCGGAGACCTTAAGCCCTTCCACAGCGAAGCGGGATCGGGGGGAGAAGAAGGATATCTATGAGGCGGCAGGGGTGGAGGAATACTGGATTCTTTCTCCCAAGGGGGAATCCCTTGAGATTTATTATCTAAAGGATGGAAAATATGTACTGGAGCATAGCTATCTCCTCCAGGAGGATCCCGAGGAAGAGTATTACAATGCAGAGACGGAGATTAGCCTGCGGGCATTTCCACAGATAAAAATGACTCTGAGTGAAATTTTTGAAGGTCTGGATTAAGAAATATGGCGGTTTAGGACTGATAAAGTCTCAAACCGCCATATTTTTGTGTCTGCAGGCAAAGGGCGAAAGTACTCCTTCCGTCTGGAAGCTAGAATTCCCGCTCGCGGTATATGCGCAGGGACAGAAGAAAGGAAACGCCCAGCAGCACCAATCCCAGGAGGGACATACCGCCGCAGACCATAAGCGTATGCTCCGAGGCAAAAGTAAGCAGGTTGTGGAACAGTCGGCCCTGGGAAAAGATATAGTCGTATTCTACCAGTACGACGAAGGCCAGGGCAAACAGGATTCCGGGCAGATAGAAGCCCCAAAACTTACCCTTCTGATAGCCCAGCCAGAACAGCATGGGGTACATGGCCAGGCTCATGGTGCCGTGGATCAGGAAGCTGAAGCATACAAGGGCCAGAAACCAGGTAAAATCCGGATACCATTTGGAGATGGATACCAGGTTGGCCAGGGGCATCAGTATCAGGCCAATCAAAACCCCGGCCAGAAACAGCAGCAGGGACAGGGTGTACCGGCCGGCAACCACTGTACTGCGCCGAATCGGAAGGGTCAGGTAGAGCTGGTTCAGCTCCCCCTGTTCCTCCACGGCAAAGGGGTTGACCGAGTAGGCAAACATGAAGATAGCGCCCAGGGGAATCAGGCATATGGGAGAAAACCATCCCATAAGCATGAGGTAAAAGGGGAGGAGGAGGCCCCGGATATGGTAATATTTCATGGCAGACCAGTCCAGCTTTATCATATTAATCATTGTCAGCACTCCTTTCAGGGCTCAGTGTGGGCTGCCTGTCCTTCCGCTCGCAATAAACCACCACATCCTCTATGGTAGCAGGCTCGATCACAGCGTCAACCGGCAGGCCGCCAATGCGGGAAAGCTCCATCAGGCATTCATAGCCGCTGTCAGTCAGGCGCAGCCCGATGGCATCATGCTGCTTAGCCTTTGGCAGACGGTATCCGCGGACCATGCAGTAGGAGGAGGTGAGCTCCTCACGGCTGCCGCAGTAGGAAATGGAGCCATGACTGATATAGACGATCTGGTCTGCGATTCGTTCCAGGTCGCTGGTAATGTGGGTGGAAAACAGGATCGTCCGGTTCTCGGGGATCATATATTCCCGCAGGAGGTCCAGTACCTCGTCCCGGGCAGCCGGATCCAGCCCGCCGGTGGGCTCGTCCAGCAGAAGCAGGCGGGTCTCGCGGGCGAGGCAGACCGCAAGGCCAAGCTTCATCTTCATACCCCGGGAGAATTTCTTGAATTTCCGGCGGGGATCCAGCTCAAAACGGGCCAGGAGGCTGCGGTATCGGCCGCTGTCCCAGCTTTTATAAAAGGGACGCAGTCCCCGCTCAATATCCCTGGGCGTCCACTCCTCCTGGAAATAGGGCTGGTCAAATAAAATGCCCATCTCCTCCCGGACAGAATAGCTTGAAACCGGCTGGTCCAGCAGGCGGATCTGGCCGCTGTCAGGAGCTGCCATCCCGGTGAGGGTACGCAGGGTGGTGGTCTTCCCGGCCCCATTGGGCCCCACAAAGCCGCAGCAGATGCCCTCCGGCACCGTGAAGCTGATATTGTTCAGGGAAAAGCCGGGATAGGTCTTGTATAAATTCCGGATCTCAATGGCATTGTTCATGGTATCGTTCCTCCAATCTATGTTGTAATTCTGCAAGGCCAAGCCCGGCGGCCTGGCCCTTTTCTATGATTTCCAAAAGCGCCTTGTCAATGGCCGCAAGGTATTGGCTGCGGATCATCTCCGGGTTCCCCTTGACGAAGCAGCCACGGCCCTGTACCGTATAGATGAGGCCCTCGGCTTCCAGATCGCCGTAGGCCCGTGTGGTGGTGATGACGCTGACCCGAAGATCCCGGGCCAGCTGGCGCATGGAGGTCAGAGGCTGGTCCGGGGAAAGCTCACCGGAGAGGATCTGGGCCTTGATCTGCATTTTAATCTGTTCATAGGTGGGGATATCGCTCTGCAGCTGTATACGAATGTTCATGTGTCTGCCCTTCTGTATCATTTGCTGAAATCTGATCTGTGGAACCGGCTGGTCCAAAACCTGGCTGCCGGCGGCTATCTGTCTCATTGCCTGCGGAAATAAACAGGCAGATTCAAATTGAAAGCACATACTGTATATAGATAGTATATACAGTATGTGCGGGAATGTCAATAAGAAAATAATTTATTTGTCAATGCAATCAGAATGCGCGTTCCGACTGCCAGGCAGTCCTCGTCAATGGCAAAGCCCGGGCTGTGCAGCGGCGCAGTGATGCCCTTTTCCCGGCTGCCGCAGCCCAGGTGGAAGAAAACGCCGGGGGCTTTCTGGAGGAAGAAGGAAAAATCCTCCACGCCCATGCCGGGGGCAGGCTTCCACAGCACATGCTCCCGGCCCAGCAGCGGAACGGATACCTCGCGCAGCAGATCCACCAGCTCATTGGTGTTGATCAGGGCATCATAGCCGGGAACAAAGACGCAGGTTCCCGTTCCGCCATAGGCAGCGGCCACAGACTGTACCTGGCGGGCAATCTGCTCCTTGACGTTTGTGCGGATATCCGGGGTAACGGTACGCAGTGCGCCGGTGAGCTCCACGGTGTCGGCCAGGACATTGTGGGCGCTGCCGCCCCGGATGAGGCCAAAGGAGAGCACGCAGGGCTCTGCGGGCGGGATGCTCCGGCTGACTACCGTCTGGAGGGAGGACACCAGGCTGGCAGCCATGACAATGGCGTCCACGCCGTCCTGGGGATATGCACCATGGCTGCTTTTGCCATGGAGCGCAATATGAACCTCATCGGAGGCGGCATACATATTGTCATAGCGCATCTCAATGCTTCCGGTTTCCAGATAGGGGGCCACGTGCAGCCCCAATACATAGTCAACCTTGGGATTTTCCATGCAGCCGGCTTCAATCATGGGCTTTGCGCCGCCGATGGTTTCCTCTGCCGGCTGGAAAAACACCTTAACACAGCCGCAGAAATCAGCTTCGTGGAGCTTGAAATACCGGGCAGCGGCCAGGGCAATGGCCATGTGGGCATCGTGGCCGCAGGCATGCATGACGCCGGGGTGAAGGGAAGCGCCCGGCCGGCCGGGATCCTCAAAAATAGGCAGGGCGTCCATGTCCGCCCGCAGGGCAATGCAGGGGGCGGCTCTGGACACAGGGCGGCTGCCCTTGCCGGGAATGACGGCTACAATGCCGGTTTCCGCTACCGGATATTGGAAGGAAATGCCAAATCGCTCCAGCAGCTGGCAGAGATAAGCGCCGGTTTCATATTCTGTGGTGGCCAGCTCCGCCAGCTGATGAAGCCTGCGGCGGATCGCAATCAGCTCCTGGGAGAAATCGGCCAGGAAGGAATCTGTATCGGAGAGGGTGTTCCAGGGAAGTGTCATAAAATCTTGCATCAATCCTACATTTTTTTTCAGTTTATGCATAAATTAAAGAAAACATGACGCCAGGAGGGATTGCATATGATATATCCGCCGCCTATATCAAAGGGAGACTGTATCGGACTGGCAGCACCGGCCTCCCCCATTTCCAAAGAGGAGCGGGATGCCTGTGTGGCGGTATTGAAGGAGCTGGGCTTTCAGGTGAAGCTGGCCGGAGGGCTGACCGGGAGCCGGGGAGAGGGGATTCGCGCCGGGGAGGAAGCGGGGGACCATACTATTTGGCATCCGAGGTATCTTGCGGGGGACGCCAGGCGGCGGGCGGAGGATCTGAACCGCTTATTTCATGACAGACGTGTGCGGGCCGTGTTCTGTGTGCGGGGCGGCTATGGCAGCGCCGGGATCCTCCCCTATCTGGATTACCGCGGCATTCGCCAAAATCCAAAGGTTTTTGTGGGATACAGCGATATCACGGCCGTGCATATGGCCCTCCAGAAGCACAGCGGGCTGGTGACCTTCCATGGCCCGATGGTAAAATCGGATCTCATCAAAGAGCCCAGGCCGCGTCAATGGGAGCGGCTGTGGGATATGATTGGAAGGGACGGAGCCATGGCCGTTCAAGGCAAGGCAGTATTCCAAAATCCTGACGGGGAGGAGATCGAGCGTCTGACCGGGAAGGAGTTGGCCTGTGAGGAGACAGAGCATTTGACCGGGAAGGGGTTGGCCTGTGAGGAGACAGAGCGTCTGACCGGGAAGGAGTTGGCCTGTGAGGAGATTGAGCAGATATCCGGAAGGGATCGGGAGGGCCGGGAGAGGCAGAAAGCCTGGCAGCACAAAGGCGCAGCAGGGACCGTGAGCGGCAGGCTTGCAGGCGGCAATCTGTCCGTGTTTGCACGGCTGGCAGGCACAGGGTATCTGCCGGATCTAAAGGGAAGAATTCTCTTTTTGGAGGATGTGAATGAGACTGTGCCCAGGCTTCATATGAATCTGCTTCAGCTGGAGCAGATGGGGATTTTTAACCAGGTACAGGGAGTCCTGCTGGGAGGATTCACCGGCTGCGGCCAGGAGGCCGGGGCACTGCTGGACAGCTTTTTTGGAGACAGGAGGATGCCGGTGCTGAAAAATATACGCTCAGATCACCGGGAGGATATGGGAACGCTTCCCATGGGAGCCATGTGCCAGCTGAATTCAAGGGAAGGAAAATGTACGTTTTATCGGAGGTTTTGTTACTTTTCACGGGTCAGGAATGCGCACTAGCTGCGCAGGGTCTGCCCCAGCGAAGCGAGGGTATTCCGTGAGAACATGATTCAGGTTTTTATCGGAATTGAGATAAACTTTGGAAAACATATAGACGCGGAGAGAAAAAGGTGATACAATGAAAAAAGTGATTTTTTTGGTTTCCCCAGGTGAACAGAAGGGGAGGCATACGATTTTTAAGAGGAAGAAGGCGTTAGTGTGGATAAACCGATGGATGCATTTGAAGATATCAAATATTGTGACATTTGTCATCGTCCGTTACCAATGGAGTATAAGCCGAATCTATGCCCGATCTGCAAGGAGGAGGAGCTTTTTTCACAGGTCCGTGATTACATTCGGGCCCATGACGTGAATGAACATGATGTGGCGGAGCATTTCGGCTTGCCTGTGCGTCAGGTCAAGGACTGGATCCGGGAAGGGCGCATTGAATACAAGGCAAATCAGCCGATCAGTATTACCCCGCTGTACTGTCTGGCCTGCGGCGCGACCATTGCGTTCGGCTCCTACTGCCAGACCTGCTATAAGCTGAAGCATGCGCCCAAGGCAACCTATGTGAAGGGTGATATGGATATTGAGAGCCGGATGCGTTTTCTGGAGTCGGAAAATAAATAGTGCATACCTTACAGACGAGAACAAAAACATACGTTCTCGTCTTTTTTCTTGCAAAACTATCAGCGGTTGTGGTAAAATGTCCACGGTAGCATTAGAGCGTGCAGATGTCGGGAATGAATTTCCGAAGGCGCGCTGGGAAAGGAGTGGAACAGGAAAATGGCAAAACAGCAAAGTTACGATGCCAGCAGTATTTCTGTTCTGGAAGGGCTGGAAGCAGTGAGAAAGCGGCCGGGCATGTATATCGGCAGCGTTTCCAGAAAAGGATTGAACCATTTAATATATGAGATTGTAGACAATGCGGTGGACGAGCATCTGGCGGGAGCCTGCGACACCATCTGCGTTACCCTGGAGAAGGACGGCTCCTGCACGGTAGAGGATAATGGCCGGGGGATTCCGGTGGGAATGCACGAGAAGGGCATGTCGGCAGCGCGGCTGGTGTTTACGACTCTCCATGCAGGCGGCAAATTCGAGGAGGGAGCCTATAAGACCAGCGGAGGTCTCCACGGCGTGGGCTCCTCGGTGGTGAATGCCCTGTCCACCTATCTGGATCTGAAGGTGAGCCAGGACGGATATATCCATCATGACCGTTACGAGCGGGGAATTCCGGTGGTGGAGCTGGAGGACGGGCTGCTGCCCAAGGTGGGCAGGACGAAAAAGACCGGTTCCAGGATCAATTTTCTGCCGGATCCGGAGATATTTGAAAAGACACGGTTCAAGGAGGATGAGGTGAAGAGCCGCCTCCATGAGACGGCCTACCTGAACCCCAACCTGATGATTATTTATGAGGATAAGCGGGGGGAGGAGCCGGAGTATTTGGAATTTCACGAGCCGGACGGCATTGTGGGCTATGTGAAGGATTTAAACCGCAACAATGAGGTGGTACATGACGTGGTGTATTTCCGGGGAGAGAGCGAGGGCATTACCGTGGAGGCGGCCTTCCAGTACACCAATGAATTCCATGAAAATGTACTGGGCTTCTGCAATAACATCTACAATGCGGAGGGCGGTACACACCTCACTGGATTTAAGACGGTTTTTACCACAGTCATCAACAATTACGCCAGGGAGCTTGGGATCTTAAAGGAGAAGGATGCCAATTTTACCGGGACAGACGTGCGCAACGGTATGACGGCCGTGGTTTCCATCAAGCATCCTGCCCCGCGGTTTGAGGGGCAGACCAAGACCAAGCTGGACAACCAGGATGCCTCCCGGGTTACGGCCAAGGTGTGCGGCGATGAGATTCAGCTGTATTTTGACAAGAATCTGGAGAACCTGAAGAAGGTGATTGCCTGTGCGGAGAAGGCGGCGAAGATCCGCAAGACGGAGGAGCGGGCCAAGACCAACCTCCTGACCAAGCAGAAGTTTTCCTTTGATTCCAACGGCAAGCTGTCCAACTGTGAGAGCCGGGACGCTTCTATCTGTGAGATCTTTATTGTGGAGGGAGACTCTGCCGGGGGAAGCGCCAAGAGTGCCCGGGACCGGAATTACCAGGCCATCCTGCCTATTCGGGGGAAGATTCTGAATGTGGAGAAGGCCAGCATTGATAAGGTTCTGGCCAACGCGGAGATCAAGACCATGATCAATGCCTTTGGCTGCGGATTTTCCGAAGGCTATGGCAATGATTTTGATATCACCAAGCTCCGCTATGACAAGATCATTATCATGGCGGATGCCGATGTGGACGGCGCCCATATTTCCACCCTGCTTTTGACCCTGTTCTACCGGTTCATGCCGGAGCTGATCTACGAGGGGCATATCTATATTGCCATGCCGCCCCTGTATAAGGCCATTCCCAGCAAGGGGGAGGAGGAGTACCTCTACGATGATGTGGCCCTGGAGCGCTACCGCAAGACCCATAAGGGCTCCTTTACCCTGCAGCGGTATAAGGGGCTGGGAGAGATGGACGCACAGCAGCTGTGGGAAACCACACTGGATCCGGCTACCAGAGTCTTGAAGCAGGTGGAGATTGAGGATGCCCGCATGGCTTCCGATGTGACGGAGATGCTGATGGGAACCGAGGTGCCTCCCAGACGCCAGTTTATCTACGAGAATGCCACAGAGGCGGAGCTGGATGTGTAAATGAGCTGCCAGAGAGAGCAGTTTAAAGAGGATGTGTAAATGAGCTGCCAGAGAGAGCAGTTTAAAGAGGATGTGTAAATGAGCTGCCTGGGAGGGCAATTTAGATAGAAAGAGGAAGAGGACATGCACCAGAACGAAACGATCATCCGTACCGAGTATTCGGAGATCATGCAGAAATCATACATCGACTATGCCATGAGCGTGATCATTGCAAGGGCGCTGCCGGATGTGCGGGACGGCCTGAAGCCGGTACAGCGGCGGACTCTTTACGATATGCACGAGCTGGGGACCAAATACGATAAGCCTTACCGGAAATGCGCCCGTATTGTAGGGGATACCATGGGTAAATACCACCCCCACGGAGACAGCTCCATTTACGGGGCCCTGGTGGTGCTGGCCCAGGATTTTAAGATGGGAATGCCCCTGGTGGACGGCCACGGCAATTTCGGCTCCATTGAGGGGGACGGAGCGGCGGCCATGCGTTACACGGAGGCCCGGCTGCAGAAGGTAACCCAGGAGGCATATCTGGCGGACCTGGACAAGGACGTGGTGGATTTTGCCCCCAATTTTGACGAGACGGAGAAGGAGCCGGTGGTGCTGCCGGTAAAGGTGCCCAACCTCCTGGTAAACGGCGCAGAGGGGATTGCGGTGGGCATGGCTACCAGTATCCCGCCCCACAACCTGTCGGAGGTCATTGACGGGGTGATTGCCTATATGAAGAATCCGGATATTACCACCAGGGAGATGATGGAATATATCAAGGGCCCTGATTTTCCCACCGGCGGGATCGTGGTGAACAAGGATGAGCTGCTCTCCATCTACGAGAGCGGCACCGGCAAGATCAAGGTGCGGGGCAAGGTGGAGATCGAGCAGATGAAGGGGGGCAAGGAGCGCCTTGTGATCACGGAGATCCCCTATCCCATGATCGGCGCCAACATCGGCAAATTCCTGAACGATGTCTACGGCCTGGTGGAGAGCAAGAAAACCAGCGATATCGTGGACATTTCCAACCAGTCCTCCAAGGAGGGCATCCGCATTGTCATTGAGCTTAAGAAGGGGGCCGACGCTAAGAATCTGGAGAACATGCTGTACAAAAAGACCCGGCTGGAGGATACCTTTGGGGTGAATATGCTGGCCGTTGCAGAGGGACGTCCCGAGACCATGGGGCTGGTGCCCATTATCCGGCATCATGTGAATTTCCAGTACGAGCTGGCCACCCGGAAATACAAAACCCTGCTGAACAAGGAGCTGGATAAAAAGGAGATTCAGGAGGGGCTGATCGCAGCCTGTGATGTGATCGACCTGATTATTGAGATCCTCCGGGGCAGCAAGAACGTGAAGGACGCCAAGGCCTGCCTGACGGAGGGGGCCACGGAAAAGATCCGGTTCAAATCCAAGGAGTCGGAGAAGCTGGCATCCAGGCTGCGGTTCACGGAGCGGCAGGCCACTGCTATTCTGGAGATGCGGCTGTACAAGCTCATCGGCCTGGAGATTGAGGCATTGATGAAGGAGCATGAGGCCACCCTGAAGAACATTGCCAGCTACGAGGAGATCCTCGGCAGCCGGGGGGCCATGGCCCGCGTCATCATCAAGGAGCTGACGCGCTTCCAGAAGGAATATGGGCGTCCCCGGCGTACCGTTGTGGAGAATGCCGCGGAGGCAGTGTTCGAGGAGAAGAAGATCGATGTGGCAGAGGTAGTGGTGCTGATGGACCGGTTTGGCTATGCCAAGGCCATTGACAGCGCTGCCTATGAGCGCAACCGGGAGGCAGCGGATGGGGAGAACCGCTATCGGATCCGCTGCCTGAATACGGACAAGATCTGCGTGTTTACTGACACCGGGCAGCAGCATCTGGTGAAGGTGATGGATCTGCCCTTTGGGAAGTTCCGGGATAAGGGGACGCCTCTTGACAATGTCAGCAACTATGACAGCAGCGTGGAGAATATGGTCTTTGTCTCGAGCCTGGGCAGCCTCATTGGTCAAAAGCTTCTGTTTGCCACAGCCGGCAGTATGCTTAAGCAGGTGGATGCGGCAGAGTTTGACGTGGCCAAGCGAACCATTGCCGCCACGAAGCTTGGGGAGGGAGACCGCCTGCTCCTGGTGCAGCCCCTTGGGGAGCATGAGACGGTGGTGCTGCAGACCCAGAAGGGGATGTTCCTGCGGTTTCCGGCAGAGGATGTGCCGGAGAAGAAAAAGGGGGCCGTAGGCGTTCGGGGCATGAAGCTTAGTCCCGAGGATGTGGTGGAAGCCGCTTATCTGCTAGGGGAGAATCAGGAGCAGACCGTGGCCTTCAAGGAAAAAGAGATTGCTCTGCACCGGCTCCGGATCGGGAATCGGGATACCAAGGGCGTAAAAAAATAATATATATTTCCGTTAAAAAAATAACAGGAATGTCTAAAAAATATCAATTATTGACATCCCTGTTATTTTTTAGTACCATTTTTACGATAAGGGTAAAAACCAGAGGGAGCTCTGGGAAAAGAGAGGAGTATTTTACATAATGGAATCATGGATTTGGATTGCGCCGATACTGGCGGTAATCGCACTGGCTTTTGCGGCTGTTTTGGCTGTGAAGGTCAAGAAGGAGGACGAAGGGACAGACCGCATGAAGGAGATTGCGGCGGCCATCCGGGAGGGGGCCCAGGCCTTTTTGAAGGCTGAGTATAAGATTTTGGTCATCTTTGTTGTGGTCCTGTTCATCGTGATCGGCCTTGGCATCGGCAACTGGGTGACTGCAGTCTGCTTCCTGGTTGGAGCCGCATTTTCGACCATCGCAGGCTATTGCGGCATGACGGTGGCCACCAATGCCAATGTACGGACAGCCAACGGCGCCCGTGTGGGAGGCATTCAGAAGGCCCTTGGCATTGCCTTTAACGGTGGGGCTGTGATGGGGATGTGCGTGGTTGGACTGGGGCTTTTGGGAGCCAGCGGCATCTATATCATCACGAAGGACGTGAATGTGCTGACCGGATTCAGCCTGGGGGCATCCTCCATTGCATTGTTTGCCCGTGTGGGCGGCGGAATTTACACCAAGGCGGCCGACGTAGGGGCGGACCTGGTGGGCAAGGTGGAGGCAGGGATCCCGGAGGACGATCCGCGGAACCCGGCAGTTATTGCGGACAATGTAGGCGACAATGTGGGAGATGTGGCCGGAATGGGAGCAGACCTGTTTGAGTCCTATGTGGGTTCCCTGATTTCTGCCGTCACCCTGGGCGTACTGGGGTATCAGGTGAAGGGAGCCGTATTTCCCCTGGTGCTGGCGGCTGTGGGTATCCTGGCATCTATCATCGGAAGCCTGTTTGTCCGCGGGAAGGAGGGCAAGGATCCCCACAAGTCTCTGAAGGTGGGAACCAACATTGCTTATATCATTGTAGTGATTGCAACGATTGTGCTAAGCTGGGTATTCTTTGAACGGATTCATGAGGCGGTATCCATCATTGCCGGATTGTTTGTGGGCTTCAATGTGGGGAATGTAACGGAGGCGTATACCTCGGAGCGTTATTCTTCCGTGAAGAAGATTGCGGAGCAGTCCGAGACCGGCTCTGCCACCAATATTATCAGCGGTCTTGCAGTTGGCATGAAGTCTACGGCCATCCCCATTCTCTGGATTGTGGCCGGTATTATTGCAGCCTATTATTCTGCAGGGCTCTACGGCATTGCCCTGGCGGCAGTCGGGATGCTGGCTACCACCGGCAGCACCATTGCGGTGGATGCGTATGGCCCCATTGCTGATAATGCAGGGGGAATCGCGGAGATGTCCGGGCTGGACGAGTCTGTGCGTGATATCACAGACCGGCTGGATGCGGTAGGGAATACCACGGCAGCCATCGGGAAGGGCTTTGCCATCGGTTCCGCGGCATTGACGGCGTTGGCTTTGTTTGTATCCTATGCCCAGAGCGTGAATCTGGCCTCCATTGATATTTTGCAGCCCAAGGTGATTGTGGGCCTGTTTATCGGCGGCATGCTTCCCTTCCTGTTCTCTGCCATCACGATGGAGTCTGTGTCCAAGGCAGCCTTCAAGATGATTGAGGAGGTGCGGCGCCAGTTCCAGGCGGACAAGGGAATTCTGGAAGGCACCAGCAGGCCGGATTATACCTCCTGTGTGGCGATTTCCACCACAGCAGCTCTGAAGGAAATGCTGGTTCCCGGTATCCTGGCCGTGGCAGCGCCCCTTGCCATGGGGATTGTATTCGGGCCGGAGGCCCTGGGCGGCATGCTGGCCGGAGGCCTGGTGACGGGTGTGCTGATGGCAATTTTCATGTCCAATGCTGGAGGCGCCTGGGATAATGCCAAGAAGTTTATTGAGAGCGGCACTCACGGAGGAAAGGGAAGCGATTCCCACAAGGCGGCCGTGGTGGGGGATACGGTAGGGGATCCCTTCAAGGATACCTCGGGGCCTTCCATCAATATATTGATTAAGCTGATGACCATTGTGTCACTGGTATTTGCACCGCTGTTTCTGCAGATCGGCGGGCTGTTGTAACGGGAGAGTATATTCTATATAAATAAGAGCTGCCCGACAAATGGGTCGTTTGCATCTTGTGCAATTTGCCAATCACAGTTTTGAAACGCCCCATTTGTCGGGCAGCTCATAAATAATGAAATAAGAGATACCTATCAAGGGAGCCGGAATGATCCGGCTCCTTTTTAAATCCATGGGTGATTGATGTGAGAAAATGATTTGAAAAGGTGAGAAAAATAGAAAAATGGTTGAAAATGGGCGAAAACGGTTTGCAAACGGTTGAAAAAAGGGATATAATATGCACATAGATCGGAAATAAACCATAGATGGAGAGGGGAATACAGGATGACGCTTGAAGAGATGCGCAGCGCAAAGCAGGAAAAGGGATATTCCATGGCACAGCTGTCGGCCTGCAGCGGAGTACCGCTGGGAACGCTCCAGAAGATTTTCAACGGGAAGACGGAGCATCCCCGCTACAAGACCCGGCAGGCCATTGAGAGGGTTCTGGGCGGTATGGAGGCGGAAGACAGGGGGCGTGGGGCGGATGGAGCTCCTGGTCCGGCAGCATTCTGCTGTGAACAGCCACAGCCGGATATCCTTCGGGAGCCTGCGCCTGCTTATGGCGCCCGGCAGGCCAGGCAGCAGGGAGAGTATACCATTGAGGACTATTATGCCTGGCCTGAGGATCAGCGAATTGAGTTGATTGACGGCATGATCTACGAAATGGAGGCGCCGGGCTTTGTACATCAGAGGATTGCTGCTGTTTTGCTTTATAAGATCAGTGCCTATATCAGGGAGAAGGGAGGGAGCTGCATCCCGCTGACAGCCCCACTTGACGTTCGCCTGGATTGTGATAATAAGACCATGGTACAGCCAGACCTGGTGATCCTATGTGACAAGGACAGGATCAAGCGCTGGGGTGTGATGGGGGCGCCTGATTTCGTCCTGGAGGTGATCTCCAAGTCTACCAGGAAGAGGGACTACACCAAGAAGCTGCAGAAGTATGCGGATGCAGGGGTGAAGGAGTACTGGATCGTAGACCCCGAGAAGCGGATTCTGGTCACCTATAATTTCATCAACTGGGATATTCCAAGTATTCAGCCGCTGGAGGGGACTGCTGGCGTTGCTCTTTACGGGGGAGAGCTTAAGATTGACCTTGACGAAATTGCAGGGCTGATTGAGGATTTTCCAGAGTGATTGGCTCCCCTTTTGGAATTGCCGCATACCCGCAAGGGTAGCGTTACTATTTACGGTGCCTTGCACTCTGCTGCAAGGCATCCGGCCAGTAAAATAGCGGCTGCGTGCATCCAGCCCCTCGCCGTCAGGCGACTTTTCAATGGGCTGGATGTGTTACAGTTCGCGGCCGGTTCGCCGTGAACTGTAACAGGGCGGTAGAAAAATGCAGGATACGGTAAGAAATGCGTATTGTGTTTTGGGGGATAGTTGTGCTATAATTAGCGCAGCATATGAGAAGGAAATATGTGGAATCGGGCAGAGGCGGGGATATGAAATTATGGATGGATATTCTAATATTGTTAAAAAAGATACCAGCCTTGTAGAGGTTACAGAAGGAATATTGTCAGAGGCACGTACTGATTTCACAAAAGCAAATTCTATCAGCATGCCCATAGCAGAATTGGCTATACTTGGAG
The DNA here is from genome assembly GCA_910588285.1 of uncultured Lachnospiraceae bacterium. Taxonomy (GTDB): domain Bacteria; phylum Bacillota; class Clostridia; order Lachnospirales; family Lachnospiraceae; genus 14-2. Next base: position 14,462 of record CAJUQB010000047.1, on the reverse strand, counting down.
CAGGGGTATCGTCTCTCATTCCTGCACTGCGGACAGTAACAGAAACGGCAGCTATTAATACACAGGGATTGTTTCAGCTGGCGAATGCAGGAGTAGGCGATGCATTAAAGGCAGCAGGGAACGGTAACTTTTGGGGAGCCTTCAAAACAGCTGAAGGAACATCAAAGCTTGCACAGCTGAAGGCGGCAGAACCTCTTTCGATGGTAAAGAGTACTGCTCTGCCTGTTAATCCGGCAACGATGATGATGGCAGTTGCTTTGTTTTCTATGGAACAGCAGCTTGGGAATATTACTGAGATGACGAGACAGATCCTGTCTTTCCTTGAAACGGAAAAGCAGGCGGAGATTGAGGCTGATGTTGAGATTTTGGTAAATATTTTGTCAAAATACAAATATAATTGGGATAATGAGCAATTTATTTCAGGAAACTATAAATTAGTGCTTGATATTCAGCGGACTGCAAGGAAACATATGATTTCTCATCAGAAAAGGGTCAATGAGCTCCTGCATGACAGGAAGAAGCTTGTGTCGCGGGGGAAGCTGAATGATACGTTAGGAGATATACAAAAGAAGTTTACCTATTATCGTCTGTCGCTTTATTCATTTGCCATGGCTTCCCTGATAGAAATCATGCTTAGTGGAAACGTTAAAGAGGAGTACATTTCTGGTATTGTATCAGATATTGAGAAATTCTCCATGCAATACAGAGAGGAATTTATGGAAGCTTCACTATATTTGGAGAAGCTGAGCAAAGCCTCCTTAGAGACTAATTTTCTGAAAGGGACAGGAGTTGTCAGCAGGGTCATAGGACAGGCAATCGGCAGCATCCCGATTGTGAGAGAAGGGCGGGTGGATGAGCTCCTTCAGGAAAGCGGTGCCCGTTTGAGGGAGAATGCGGAGGGGGTAGGACAGGATGTTCTTGCAGCTTTTGCCGCAAATAACAATCCCGGAACCCGAGTTTTTATAGATAAAATGAAAGATATGATACAGATTTATAATCATACATCAAATATTTTCTTTGATGAAAAACAGATATATTTGGTTGCAGATTTATAAATGACTTAATAAAGGAGGACATAAAAATGAGTAACCCATTAAGAATCGCAATTGTAGGCTGCGGAGGCATGGGCGGCGGACATGCCATTGCTATTGCCAGCGGAAGCGGGAATGCCGTATGGAATTCCAATGAGGATGATGCCAAAAGAGGCGGCACCCATGACACGGATATTTCCAAGAAGCTTGTTCTGGCAGGAACTTATGATATTGCAGAGGACCGCCAGAAATGGGCACAGGAGCACGGATATCATACCTTTGCTTCCTTTGAGGAGATCCTTGCGGACGATACGGTGGATGCCGTGCTGATTGCAACGCCCAACCATTTACACCACGATATGGCGATTGCCGCCATGCGTGCAGGGAAGGACGTGCTGTGCGAGAAGCCGGTGATGATCTCCAGCGCAGAGCTTTTGGATGTGCTGGCTGTTGCCAAAGAAACAGGGAAGGTATTCTATCCCAGACAGAACCGCAGATGGGATAAGGATTACCGGATTATCAAGAAGATTTATGATGAGAAGCTGGTTGGGGAGATCTTCAATATCGAATGCCGTATTATGGGCTCCCGGGGGATCCCTGGCGATTGGCGGGGCGTGAAGGAATATGGCGGCGGCATGATGCTGGACTGGGGTGTTCATATCATTGACCGTCTGCTGGTCATGGTGCCGGAGAAGGTGAAGCGTGTATTCTGCTCCTGCACTCATATTACGAATGAGGAATGCGACGATGGCTTTAAGCTGCACCTGACCTTTGAGAGCGGCCTTACTTCCGTACTTGAGGTTGGCACCTGCCATTTTATTCCCTCCCCTGTCTGGGCAATATACGGCAATTATGGCAGCGCACGGGTTGACAACTGGGACTGTGAGGGTGTGATGATGCGCCTTACCGATTGGAGCGACAAGGATACCAAGCCGATCCTGGCAGGGGCAGGCCTGACGAAGACCATGGCTCCGCGTCTTGGCAATTCCGTAGATGAGCTTCCATTGCCGGAGGTGGAGTTTGACAACAATGAGCTGTATTCCAATTTCGTGGATGTATGCCGCGGGGAGGCAGAGCAGATTGTCACCGGAGAACAGGCAGTGCGGGTCCTGCGGCTGATGGAGGCTGCATTCCAGTCGGATGAGACAGGCCAGGTAGTGAATTTTGAGTAACATACAGGATATATAGAATAGAACAGTTCAGCCCATTGCTGCAAATGTAGCTGAGCTGTTTTTTTATGATATAGGAAATTCCTCCGGATTTCCTATATCATAAAAAGCCCTCCGGGCAGGATTCTTTCGGTTTTCTGCATTGACAAACCAAGAAAAACAACATATAATAAAAAATAATACCAGAAAAACAAAGGGAATCACAGAACAAAAACACAGACGAAACAAACAAATGCAACAAAATAGCTCAGATACTGACAGGGAGAAAGGTATGAAGAGATCAAAGCGTATTGAAACACTGGACAACCGTCCTGTGAACCTGGACGGTTACATTGACGAATGGCCGGAAATGGGCTTTGCAGCCATGAAGAGCCCCTATGACCCGGCCGGCTCCGTCAAGGTGCAGGATGGAAAGATCGTGGAGCTGGACGGGAAGACCAGGGAAGAATTCGACTTCATTGACCAGTTTATTGCAGATTATGCCATTCATATTGGGAGGGCGGAGGCCTCCATGGCTGTGCCGGCTCTGGAGATTGCCAGGATGATTGTGGACATCCATGTGCCCAGGAAGGAGATTCTGGAGCTTGTGAGCGGCATTACGCCGGCCCGGATGGCAGAGGTCCTAAACCATCTCAATGTGGTGGAGATGATGATGGGGATGCAGAAGATGCGCGCCAGGAGAACGCCGGGCAATCAGGCCCATATTACGAACCTGAAGGACGACCCGGTGCAGATTGCCGCGGATGCGGCGGAGGGGGCGCTGCGGGGCTTTGCGGAGGAGGAGACTACCATGGGGGTGGCCCGGTATGCGCCCTTGAGCGCCATGGCCCTTCTCATTGGCTCCCAGATCGGACGGCCGGGGGTGCTGACCCAGTGCTCGGCGGAGGAGGCCACGGAGCTGGAGCTTGGAATCCGGGGGCTGACCACCTATGCGGAGACCTTGTCGGTATATGGAACGGAGAAGGTGTTTATTGACGGGGACGACACCCCGTATTCCAAGGCTTTCCTGAATTCGGCGTATGCCTCCCGGGGATTGAAGGTGCGGTTTACCTCCGGCTCCGGCTCCGAGGTTCTGATGGGGAGCAGTGAGAAGAAGTCCATGCTGTACCTGGAATGCCGCTGTCTCTATGTGACCAAGGGGGCGGGGAGCCAGGGGATTCAGAACGGCTCTGTCAGCTGCATCGGGGTTCCGGGCTCTGTGCCGGGGGGAATCCGTGAGGTGATGGGGGAGAACCTTGTGGCGGCCCTGCTGGGCTTGGAGTGTGCCTCCTCCAACGATCAGAGCTTTTCCAATTCCGATATGCGCCGGACAGCCAGGACCATGCTGCAGTTTCTGCCGGGTACGGATTTTATTTTCTCCGGGTATGCGGCAGAGCCCAACTATGACAATATGTTTGCCGGGTCCAATTTCGACGCAGAAGATTTTGACGATTACAATGTGCTGCAGCGTGACATGCAGGTGGATGGGGGGCTGCGCCCGGTGACGGAGGCAGAGGTTATCCGGGTGCGCAATAAGGCGGCCCGTGCAGTGCAGGCAGTATTCGGGCAGCTTGGTCTGTCCCCGGTGACGGATGAACAGGTGGAGGCAGTTACTTATGCCCATGGAAGCAAGGACACCCCGGCCCGGGATGTGACGGCAGATCTGATGGCTGCCGAGGAGGTATTGAAGCGGGGGATCACCGGTGTGGATGTGGTGAAGGCCCTGGCCCAGACAGGCTTTACCGATGTGGCAGAGAGCGTATTGAACATGCTGAAGCAGCGTGTAGTAGGGGATTATATGCAGACTGCCGCCATTCTGGACCGGGAGTTCCATGTGCTCTCCGGGGTGAATACCCCCAACGACTATACGGGGCCGGGCACTGGCTACCGGGTAGAGGGAGAACGCTGGGAAGAGATGAAACGGATTCCCCACAGGATCAATCCGTTGGATATGTAGGAGGTGGACATTATGCAGGTCAATGAAGAATTAGTGCGGCAGATTACAGAAGCCGTGATGACGCAGCTGCGCCGGCAGAAGGACGCTTCCGGGACAGAGGCCCCTGAGGGAGAAGCGATCGTATCCCTGGCTGGGCGGGAGCGGATCAATCCGGTGAAGAGCGATTATTCCTCCTATCCCAAGGCAGGGAAGGGCACAGACCCCAAGGAAGTGGTGATCGGCGTTGGGGCTGCATTTCAGCGGGAGATCAAGAAGACCATCTGCGGGATCCCTCTGGAGGAGGTCCTTAAGAATCTGCGGGCAGGCATTGAGGAGGAGGGCATGGTTTCACGGGTTGTGAAGATCTTAGATACCTCGGATGTGTGCTTTATGGCCCTGGAGGCAGCGAAGCTGTCGGGCTCCGGAATTGGGATTGGCATTCAGTCCAAGGGGACGACGGTTATCCATCAGAAGGATCTCTATCCCCTGTCGAATCTGGAGCTGTTTCCCCAGGCGCCCTTGATGACCCTGGAGATTTATCGTCAGATTGGAAAAAATGCAGCCAAGTATGTGAAGGGGGAACAGGTGGTTCCGGTTCCCTGTGCCAATGACCCCATGTCCAGGCCGAAGTATCAGGTGAAGGCAGCGTTGATGCACATCGCAGAGACCGAGCAGCTGGCGCCGGAGCTTGGCATGATCGAGTGGGAGGGATAGAAAATGCAGTATCCGTTAGGCGAACATGAAGGAGCGCGTATTACGTCCAGAACCGGAAAACGGTTGCAGGATATTACGCTGGATGAGGTAATGAAGAATCACGTGGCGTCCGAAGATATTAAGATTTCCAAGGAAATGCTAAAGCGCCAGGGCCAGGTGGCCAGGGAGGCAGGCAACGATCCCATGGAGCTGAATTTCCAGCGGGCCGCGGAGCTTGTGGATGTGCCGGACGACGTGATCTTAAGGATGTATGACATGCTGCGCCCCAGGCGATCCACCAAGCTGGAGCTGGTGATGCTGGCCCAGGAGCTTTTGGAACAATATCAGGCGAAAAGCTGCGCAAGGCTTGTTATGGAAGCTGTGGAAGTGTATGAGAAAAGGGGAATCCTGCTTTGAGTTATATTGCCGGAGTTGATATTGGGAATTCTACAACTGAAGTATGTATTGCAAAGGTTGCCTTTGACGGCAGCCTGGAATTTCTGGCCAGCGCCTCCTGCCCGACTACAGGGATCAAGGGGACGCTGGCAAATGTGCATGGAATCAAGTCTGCCCTCAAGGAGGCCATGGGGAAGCTTGGCCTGGAGACAGACCGCATTTCCCTGATCCGGCTCAACGAAGCTGCACCGGTGATTGGGGATACGGCTATGGAGACCTTGACAGAGACGATTATTACGGATTCCTCCATGATCGGTCACAACCCTTCCACACCGGCAGGGGCAGGCCAGGCAGTGGGGGAAGTGCTGCATTTTGAGGGGCTTGTCAGTGCAAAGCCAGGAGTTCCCTACATTCTTGCAGCTGCAAAGAACCATCCCTACGAGGTGGTCGCCCAGGCGGTCAACGAGGCAGTGAAGCAGGGTGTCGTGGTGAAGGGGATGATCCTCCAGGCAGATGAGGCAGTGCTGGTGGAAAACCGCCTGGAGGGGAACATCCCCATCATTGACGAGGTGGCCCGGATGGATAAGCTGCCGGCCGGGGTGCAGGCGGCTATTGAGGTGGCTCTGCCGGGGGAGACCGTGCGGATGCTGTCCAATCCCTATGGGATTGCTACGCTGCTTGGGCTGACACCGGAGGAGACACGGGTGATTACCCCCATCGCCAAGAGCCTTGTGGGCAAACGCAGCGCAGTGGTGTTAAAGACTCCGGGGGGCAATGTGCGGGAGCAGGTTCTTCCGGCCGGGGAGATCTCCTTTTTGGGAGAGCGGGATATTACCGTCAACCTGGACGAGGGAGCCGAAAGGATTATGGAAGCGCTGTCAGAGGCAGGAGAGATTCGGGAGATCACAGGCCAGCAGGATACGAATGTTGGAAATATGTTCCGCAGGATCCGCCGGGGGATGGGAGATGGCGGGAGCGTTTCCCAAGCCATGGAGCCTTCGGAGGAATCAAGGATCCGTGTCACCGATATTCTGGCCGTGGATACCCTGGCACCGATGGTGATCTCAGGGGCTCTGGCCGGAGAGACCTGTTTGGAGAAAGCCGTTGGCATTGCGGCAATGGTAAAGACGGAAAAGCTTCCCATGGAAGGGATTGCGAAGAATCTGGAAGCAGAGCTTGGGGTGAAGGCATCCGTGGCCGGGGTGGAGGCAGTGATGGCTTCCCTGGGGGCCCTGACAACGCCGGGAGCAGCATTGCCGCTGGCCATCCTTGATATGGGGGGAGGCTCCACGGACGGGGCAGTGCTGTATCCGGACGGGAAGGTGGAGCGGATCCATCAGGCCGGGGCCGGGGAGCTGGTCACCATGCTGATCCAGGTTGAGCTGGGCCTTAGGGATCATCACATTGCAGAGCAGATCAAGAAGTATCCTTTGGCCAAGGTGGAGAGCCTGTTCCATATGCGGATGGAGAACGGACAGATGGCCTTTGTGGAGGATTCCATTGACCCGCGGTTTTTTGGCCGGGTGGTGCTCCTGACGGAGGAGGGGCTGGTTCGGCTGGAGCAGGAGATCCCCATGGAGAAGATCAGGGAGGTGCGCCGGGAGGCCAAGCGCAAGGTATTCCTTACCAATGCGCTGCGGGCCCTGCAGCGGGTCGCCCCGGGCCGGAATCTGAAAAATATTTCCAATGTAGTGCTGGTGGGCGGCTCGGCGGAGGATTTTGAGATACCGGATATGCTGATGGAGGAGTTCGCCAATTACCGGATTGTCTGCGGCAGGGGGAATGTCCGGGGCAGTGAAGGCCCGCGGAATGCAGTGGCCACCGGGCTGGTACTGTCTTATATGGGGGAACGGCAATGGTAATCAAGAAACCGACCATATTTATATATACCTGCCAGCCGGATCGGGCTGTCCTCAAGGAGGTCTGCGCCGGCATGGAGGAGGAGGGGGTTTTCTTCGAGATCTTTGAGCAGAAGGAGACAGAGCCGGCGCAGCTGGCCTGGCAGGCAGCCCAGGATTCCATGCTGGGCTCCGGGGTGGGCATCAGCGGCATGGACGCTGCATGTTCCATGAGGGGGCTGCCGAAGAAACGCTGTGTGCAGGTGTGCCGGAACGGAAATCGGGAGCAGTGCCGCAGCCTGGGGGCCAACAGTGCCCGAGCGATCAAGCGTCAGCCCTTAAAGGTGTGATATGGGGCTTGAAACACAGGGAGCGCTGCATATGACAGAGGCAGGGAAGGAAGTATTTTAGCGAGGCAGGGAAGGAAGTATTTTAGCGAGACAGGAGACGGAAGCTATGAGTATCTACACGAAAACAGGAGACGATGGCAGAACCTCCCTGATGAACCAGGTGGGGGTATCCAAGTATGACGACCGGATTGAACTTCTGGGCACCATAGACGAGCTCAGCAGCCACATTGGTCTGGCCAAGGCGGCGGCCGCTGCCTCTCTCAAGGAGCGGCTGTCCCATATCCAGCACGATCTGATTCAGATGATGGCAGGGATTGCGGAACCGGGGAACCAGAAATACCGTTTTACAGAGGCGCATCTTTCCTGGCTGGAGAATTCCATTGATGAAGTGGAGGCTTCCTTTTTGCGGCCCAAGGAGTTCGTTCTCTACGGCGGCTGCGAGCAGTCGGCCCGGCTGGATGTGGCCCGGGCGGTGGCCCGCCGGGCAGAGCGGCGGTTCTGGAAGGTGGAGAAGGCTTATGGGGCGGACAAGAGGGCCGTGCAGTATGTGAACCGGCTGTCGGATTACCTCTATGTGGAGGCCCGGTATGCAGACCATAAGGAGCGGATCTGCCGGGAGGTGGCGGATCAGGTGGTAAAATGGATGGAGAAATAAACCCTTAGAATAAGCGATAAGTGGCCGGAGACGGCCACTTATTTTAGGATTCATGAGGAAAAAGGTCTGCCTAGCTTTGGATTTTCAATAAAGGTATCCATATCCTCATATATCCGTTCCAAGGTATGAAATTTGCCGGAGCTTTTTATCTGGTAGATCTCCTTATAGCTATAAGGAAGCCAGGACAGCTTGTCCCGGGAGATAATAATAAAGCAATTATTTGAGTGAGTCATATATTCGGCAAGACGCTTTCCAGAGGTAAGAGCTGGATGCTCCTCATCTATAAAAATTATAGAATTAGAAAACGCATTTAAATTTAACTCCCAGTTCAATTCAGGTAAGGCTACGCATGGAACATCGCAGGAGAGGCTTGCGGTCTTTCGGATCGTGGCATCTTCAATCAAACGTACAAGAGTAGTCTTACCAGTTGCGCTGTTTCCGCGTATAACCGTATATTTGCGAAAAATTTCAAATTTGTATTGGATTCCTCTGCCGGATTGTACTAGAATTCCGTGCTTTGCGACCATTTTAGATACTCCTTTACATATTCCTGATAAGAATGGCATACGGTTCCGGTATCCATTACTGTCAATATTACATTATCTGGAAAACGCATGGGATATGTCAGATGGACATGGATATCCTGCATTTTTCCAATCCTGTCGATCCAGGCTGCACAGTTGTCACCGCAGCTGTTTCCATGAATCAAAAGCTCTGGCTTTTTTAACATCAGAATGACTGCCTTTACGCCGCCGCTGATCTGCGTGACAGGGATTGCGCCGAGAACAGGGCTGTCCACGATTTGAGGTGTCAGCACCTTGGAAGCGTCAATATCCTGTATCATTTGCTTTACAAGCGTATCCTCCAGCCATTCGTCTTGGTAATTATTATTAAAATAGGAGTCTGTATAGCGAATCTCATGTTCGTCCTCACGAAATAAAATGTTCAACATAATGATACCTCCTGCTTTGGAAGCTGTTCGGAATATTTAAGGAAATTTTAGCATAGGAAGGGAAGAAATACAAGGGCTTGATCCCGACTGTAGGAGTGAATTACAAAAAGAGGGGGCCGGTACGTTCGTACCGGCCATTCATATGAAAAAGATTTAAATGTATGAAAAAGTGAAAGTATCACTGATTTTAGGGAGGAACCTTGCCGAAGCAAGGTTTTTATGAAAAAGATTCTTGTTGCCTGTTTTGTGGTTTGTTGCTTTCTTGTTTCGATGATATAAGTATATAAGGCAATTATGACCTGGGTATGATATCTTTGTGAGAATTCTATTAGTAATTTGTGAATGATGTGTAACAAGCAAATTATGAAAAAGCTTTTCAGATATCGTACAGCCGGAGCTTGGGAATACCGGGTTGTGGCTCCGGAACTTTCCATAATGGTATAAAATAAAAAAAGAGGGGGCCGGTACGTTCGTGCCGGCCATTCATATGAAAAAGATTTATGTGTATGAAAAAGTGAAAGTATCACTAACTGTTGGGAGGAACCTTGCCGAAGCAAGGTTTTTATGAAAAAGATTCTTGTTGGCTGTTTTATGTGTTTCTTGCTTTGATGGTATTAGTATAAAAGACAATTATGACCTTAGTATGATATCTTTATGAGAAAATTATGAGAAATTTGTTAATTATATGTGAACGATGGCTATTTTCGAGTTAATGGCGGAGTTTTCGCAGCTTTTTGAATTTTGGTAGAGTTTCTTATAAATTTATTAAGAAAATATCAGTTGGATTCTTCCTGAAAAATGGTATAATATATAGAAAGCCCTGCTCCAGGCAACCCTTCCGCTGCAAAACGCAGCAAAGAGGAGCTCGGGTTTCCAGAAAATATACGTTACAACAAGGAGTACGCTATGAAATTACTATCAATTGCAGTTCCCTGCTACAATTCCCAGGACTATATGGAGCACTGCATTAACAGCCTGCTGGCAGGCGGGGAGGATGTGGAGATTCTCATTGTGGATGATGGCTCCATGGATGATACGGCCAATATCGCTGATGAGTATGCCAGGAAATACCCTGCCATTGTGAAGGCAATCCACCAGGAGAACGGAGGGCATGGGGAGGCAGTGAATACAGGAATTGCCAATGCTTCCGGCCTGTTTTTCAAAGTGGTGGACAGTGACGACTGGGTGGAGGAGGAGGCGTACCATAAGATCCTTGCTGTTCTTCGGGAGCTTTCCGGAGGGAAACGCACCCTGGATATGCTGATCAGCAATTTTGTCTATGAGAAGCAGGGGGCAAAGCACAAAAAGGTGATGAAGTACAAGGGGATCCTGCCGGAGAATCAGCTCTTTGGCTGGTCGGAGGCCAAGCATTTCAAAAAGGGGCATTATATCCTGATGCATTCCGTGATTTATCGGACGCAGCTTCTTAGGGAGTGCGGGCTGACGCTGCCCAGGCATACCTTTTATGTGGACAATATTTTTGTATATGTACCTCTTCCCCATGTCGAGACCATGTATTATCTGAATGTGGATTTTTACCGGTATTTTATCGGGCGGGAGGATCAGTCCGTGAACGAGGCAGTGATGATCCGCCGGATTGACCAGCAGATTAAGGTCAACAAGATCATGATAGAATCCGTGAACCTCTGGGGGATCATGAACAGCAAGCAGCGCAAGTACATGTTCAATTATCTGGAGATCATCACGATTATTTCTACTATTATGTGTATCCGTTCCGGCACGGAGGAGAACCTGGAGAAGAAACGGGAGCTGTGGAAATACATCAAGGAGTATGACCTGCGCCTGTTCCACCGCCTGCGGAAGGGCATTATGGGACGGACCATGAACCTGCCGGGGAAGAGCGGACGGAAAATATCAGTGGCAGCCTACAAGATTTCACAGAAGGTGATAGGATTTAATTAATAAAAAGGAAGGTGTTATTTTATGCTGAAGGAATGGACAAATCCCCAGAAGCCGGAGCCGGAGGAGCTGGCGGAGCGCCTTGCGGCGGCCCGGGAGCGGCTGGCCAGCCAGCAGATGAAGATCAAGGAGAAAAAGCTTCCGGTGCTGGTGCTGGTAGAGGGCTGGGGAACTGCCGGCAAGGGGAGCTGTATCGGAAGGATCATCAAGAATATTGATCCCCGGTTTTTCAAGGTGGCGGCCATGGAGGAGCCCTCGGAGGAGGAGAAGAGAAAACCCTTCCTCTACCGTCATTTTGCCAGGATCCCGGAGGCCGGGAAGTTTACCTTCCTGGATTCCGGCTGGATGGACGAGGTAATCCAGCAACGGCTGTACGGCGGGATGAAGGACGAGGAATACGAGACCAGGATCGGAAGCATCCGGCGGTTTGAGCGGCAGCTGACAGACAACGGATACCTGGTGATGAAGTTTTTCCTGCATATCTCCCATGAGGAACAGACAAAGCGCATCGACAAGCTCTGGGACAGCAAGGATACCAGGTGGCGGGTCAGCAAAAATGATATGTGGCAGAATGAGCATTACAAGAGATGCCGCGGTGCGTTTGATTCTTACCTTCGAAGCACCAACCTGCCCTCGGCGCCCTGGTATATCATTGATGCAAAGTCTGCAAAATGGACAGAGCTCCAGGTTCTTGAGACCTTGACTCTGGGCATAGAGATCGCCCTGAACAACAGCTCCATGGCAGTTCCGCTCCTGCAGAATGTGTTTCCATTGGAGAAGCAGCCTTTACTCGCCGAGATTCCTCTGGATAAGTCTGTGAATGAGGAGGCGTACCGCAAGGAGCTGAAGCAGCTGCAGCAGCGCCTGGGTGAGCTTCACAACCGCCTGTACCGGAAGAAGGTGCCCGTGATCGTTGCTTACGAGGGCTGGGATGCGGCCGGAAAGGGCGGAAATATCAAACGGATTACGGGCGCCCTGGATCCGCGGGGATATGAGGTACATCCCATCGCCAGCCCGGAGCCCCATGAGAAGGCAAGGCATTATCTCTGGAGGTTCTGGACACGTCTGCCCAAGACAGGGCATATTGCCATTTTTGACCGGACCTGGTACGGCCGGGTGATGGTGGAGCGTCTGGAGGGCTTTTGCAGTGAAAATGACTGGATGCGGGCCTACAATGAGATCAATGAGTTTGAGAAGGAGCTTCACGACTGGGGCGCTGTTATCATCAAGTTCTGGGTGCAGATTGACAAGGATACCCAGCTGTTCCGCTTCAACGAGCGGGCGGCAACCCCGGAGAAGCAGTGGAAGATCACGGATGAGGACTGGCGCAACCGGGAAAAATGGGATCTGTATGAGGGGGCAGTCAATGAAATGATCCAGAAGACCAGCACCACCTATGCGCCCTGGTATGTGCTGGAGTCTGTAGACAAGCGTTACGCCCGCCTGAAGGCCCTGCGGATCATGATCGCAGAGCTGGAGAAGGCGTTGAAATAATCGGTTGGATTTCCTAAGGATCCGGCCGAACAATAAAAAAGGAGGAGCACAATATGATATTGGTAAACACAGATTACATCACCGGAAAGGACCTGGAAATGCTTGGTCTGGTAAAGGGAAGCACCATCCAATGTAAGCACATTGGGAAGGATATTGGCGCAGGCTTTAAGAATCTGATCGGCGGGGAGATGACTGCCTATACAGAGATGATGGATGCATCCCGAAAGATCGCAACGGACCGTATGATTGCAGAGGCGGAGTCAATGGGGGCGGATGCTGTTGTGAATGTCAGGTTTGCAACCTCTGCCATTGTTCAGGGGGCAGCAGAGGTGATTGCCTACGGTACGGCAGTAAAATTTGTATAACAGGTTCGAGCGAAGAACCGGCTTCCCCAATCATCACTGAGGAGCCGGTTCTTATTCATTGCGCTATTACGGATCAGGAGGGCAGGCTGCCTGCCGTTTCTGTGATTGCAGATCAGGAGGGCAGGCTGCCTGCCACCTCTATGATCTTGTCGTAGCATTCTGCAAAGAAGAGCCGATACCCTTCGCAGAAATAATTGGTATACAGCCCTGTGGCCGGATCAAGGTCCCGGTTCCGCTGACATCCGCCCCGGCAGAGCGGATAATAGGGGCACAGCCTGCATTCCTCTGTGAGCTTCTGGGAACGCTTAAGGAAACCGATCCTCTGGCGGCCTGCGTCGATGATATCCAGATTGTCCTGGTTAAAATTGCCCAGCCGGTATTCATCCAGCATATAGAAATCACAGGGATAGACGCTGCCGTCCGCCTCCACCACATACTGGATGCCGCAGGTGCCCCGCTGGTCACAGGATTCCGCCATATAGCCGGCAGCCAACCCCACGTAATTTTCAAACTGGCGGATAAAGGGCTGCTGCCCTTTTTTCCAGTCCCGATACCAGAGGCGGAACAGTTCCGCAAGAAAATGACCGTAAGTCTCCGGCATCAGCGAATGGGGCGTCTTGCCATGGCCTTCTCCCAAGGGATCCAGGCAGGCAATGTACTGCTGGAAGCGCCAGCCCTGCTGCCGGTAGAAGCCGTAGATTTCTTTGATATTTGCAGCAATCTCCGGTGTTACTACCGTGAGGATGTTATAGTCAACGTTATATTGATCCATCCGTCTGGCGGCAGCGGCGATGCGGTCAAAGGTAGGGCCGCCGGCCTTGTCATGGCGCAGGCTGTCATGGATGTCCCGGGTGCCGTCCAGGGACAGGCCCACCAGGAAATTGTGCTCCTTCAGAAAACGGCACCATTCCTCATCTAGGGCATAGCCGTTGGTCTGGAGGGCATTGTGCACCTCAATGTGGTTCCGGTTGTACTGCCTCTGGTAGGCCACGGCCGATTTGAAAAAGTCAAGGCCCCGCAGGGTGGGCTCCCCGCCCTGGTAGGCGTAGCTGATGTAGCCGGAGGCGCGGAGCATGGTCTTTCGGATGATATTTTTCAAGGTCTGCTCCGACATGAAGCCGAAGGAGGGCTGGGACCGCTTTTCCGCCTCGTCGCAGTAGAAGCAATAGCTGCAGGACATGTTGCACATGCTGGAGGAGGGTTTCATCAGTACGCTTAATGGGGGCATGGGGTTATTCCTTTCGTTGTGTGGTTGGCAGAACGGTATAGGGTTGCAAAAGGCTGCCGGATATGTTATAGTAAATGCATAGAAGGAGCAACTGCCCACAAAGTGGTTGGCCTTCAGTATGGCTAAATAAGCCTACCTGTAACCGGTCAAGTTAGCAAGGTAGGTTTATTTATTTTCGCTTGTTATTCCTATCCATATAGGCAAGCAATGCAACGAGAAACGTACCGAAGAGGATTAACAGCGTTAATACTTCGTGTGTACTCATATGCACCACCTCCCCTCTTTTTCAAGTTTGGGAGGCTGCCACCTTGTAACACAGTTGTTCCTTAGACGCATTCTATCATAATTTGTAGAAAAGAGCAATCAAGGCAGACTATATTTTTTCAAACACGCTCTAGGAAAGTTACTGTTCACTCCCCCCCTCTAAATCATTGTGAAAAGTGCTGAAAATTATTT
>CAJUQB010000046.1:21884-40672 GCA_910588285.1 uncultured Lachnospiraceae bacterium | reverse complement strand
ATATACCGCAAAGTGGGGCGTGCAGATGGCGGGAATGAATTTTCAAACACGCTCTGGGAAAGTGTGACCTGAGAATCAAAAACATTGCGAAGCGCAATTTTACAATCTTTTTTACAATTTTATTTGGAAGGATGGTATTTTCAATGGCATTATTGGAACAATGGCGTAATCTTGCATATAATGAGAAGGCGAACAAGGGCGACCTGCAGCGTTTGTGGCAGGAGTATTTTAAGAAGGAGACCAGTGTTTATGAGCAACTTCTGGAGAATCCGGATGAGGTAGTGGAAGGGACGGTTCAGGAGCTGGCGGACAAATACCAGCTTGACCTTATGTCTATGACAGGCTTCCTGGATGGGATCAACGACAGCCTGGTGACACCCAATCCCATTGAGGAGATGGAGGAGAATACCCATGTAAGCCTTGCCTTTGACAAGGAGATCCTGTACAAGAATATGGTGGATGCCAAGGCAGACTGGCTCTATGAGCTGCCCCAGTGGGAGAAGATTTTTGATGAGGACAAGCGCAAGGAGCTGTATCTGGAACAGAAGAAGTCCGGGACCGTGATCAAGGAGGCGAAGATCTATCCCAATGATCCCTGCCCCTGCGGAAGCGGCAGGAAATACAAAAAATGCTGTGGCCGGGAAAAATAATCCTTTACAAATACAAGAAATAGGCTTACAATACGAGAGTAAGCAGAATAGCAAATCATAACGCGCAGATGAGAAGAGTAGGATGCGGAAGGTATCAGAGAGGGCTGCCGGAGGATTCCGTGGTGGAAGCAGCCTTGCGGGAAGCATGTGAAGACCGTCTCGGAGCGGCCCTAATCCGGCCCGGTGATTCCGTTATCATCAGGAAAGTGGTTCTGTCCAAGCAGGCACAGGAGGAGGATTCCTCGACAGATGCCGTGAGCTGACCGGACAGAGCAAGCGGGGTGGAACCGCGGGTAAAATACTCGTCCCTTCCTATGGAGGGATGCGTCATATGGATGAACAGGGCATTCCTTCGGGAATGCCTTTTGTGATATAGGAAATTCCTCCGGATTTCCCATATCACAAAAGGCCCTCCGGGCGGAATCGCACTGCGGCGGAGAGGAAAGGCGGCATCCGATGAAGCAAAACACTTCCAAAAGGGCTCTTGGCATTTCTGGGGGATCCCACTGCGCGATAAATTGGAAAGGAGATTGAACAGGATGAAGATTACATTGAAGGACGGCTCCGTAAAGGAGTACAGCGAAGCAAAATCCGTCTATGACATTGCGCTGGATATCAGCGAGGGACTGGCCCGGGCGGCCTGCGCCGGACAGGTGGACGGGACAACGGTGGATCTGCGCACTCTGGTGGAGGCAGATTGTGAGCTGAATATTTTGACAGCCAATGACCCGGAAGGGCTCTCTGCCCTGCGCCACACCACCTCCCATGTGCTGGCGGAGGCAGTGAAGCGAGTGCGTCCCCAGGCAAAGCTTGCCATCGGGCCGTCCATTGACACGGGATTTTATTATGATTTTGATACAGAGCCCTTTTCACGGGAAGACCTTGACAATATCGAGAAGGAGATGAAGAAGGTCATCAAGGAGGGTGCAAGACTGGAGCGGTTTACCATGCCCCGGGAGGAGGCCATTGCATATATGCAGGAACGCCAGGAGCCCTATAAGGTGGAGCTGATCCAGGATCTGCCGGAGGATGCAGAGATTTCCTTCTACAGCCAGGGCGAATTTGTAGATCTGTGCGCAGGCCCCCATCTGATGTCCACCAAGGGGATCAAGGCATACAAGCTGATCTCCTCCTCCATGGCATATTGGAGAGGGGATTCCAACCGGGCCCAGCTGCAGCGGATCTACGGAACAGCATTTAATAGGAAGGAAGAGCTTGCAGAGTACCTGGCATACCTGGAGGATATCAAGAAGCGGGATCACAATAAGCTGGGCCGTGAGATGGAGCTGTTTACCACCGTGGATGTGATCGGACAGGGGCTGCCGCTGCTGCTTCCCAAGGGAGCCAAGATGATCCAGAAGATGCAGCGCTGGATTGAGGATCTGGAGGACAAGGAGTGGGGCTATGTGCGGACCAAGACGCCGCTGATGGCCAAGAGCGACCTGTATAAGATTTCCGGCCACTGGGATCATTATACGGACGGCATGTTTGTGCTGGGAGACGAGGCGGTGGACAAGGAGGTATTTGCTCTGCGTCCCATGACCTGCCCCTTCCAGTATTACTGCTATAAGAGCAGCCAGCATTCCTATCGGGATCTGCCGATCCGCTACGGCGAGACTTCAACGCTGTTTCGGAATGAGGATTCCGGCGAGATGCACGGGCTGACCCGTGTGCGCCAATTTACCATTTCCGAGGGCCATCTGATTGTCCGTCCGGACCAGATGGTGGAGGAGTTCAAGGGATGCCTGGCCTTGGCCAAGCATTGCCTAAAGACCCTGGGGGTGGAGGAGGATGTGACCTACCACCTGTCCAAGTGGGATCCGGATAACCGGGAGAAATATATCGGGGAGCCCCAGGTGTGGGAGGAGACCCAGCAGCATATGCGGGATATTATGGATGAGCTTCAGATTCCCTATGTGGAGGATGTGGGGGAGGCTGCCTTCTATGGCCCCAAGATTGACATCAATACGAAGAATGTGTATGGCAAGGAGGACACCATGATTACCATTCAGTGGGATGCCCTTCTGGCTGAGCAGTTTGACATGTACTACATTGACCAGAATGGCGATAAGGTGCGGCCCTACATCATTCACCGGACCTCTATGGGCTGCTATGAGCGCACCCTGGCCTGGCTCATCGAAAAATATGCCGGCCTGTTCCCCACCTGGCTCTGTCCGGAGCAGGTACGTGTGCTGCCCATTTCAGAGAAATACGAGGCCTACGCAGAGGAAGTGCGGAAGGAGCTTGCCAGAAATGAAATTGATGCAGCTGTGGACAACCGCTCCGAGAAGATCGGCTACAAGATCCGGGAGGCGCGCCTTGCCAAGGTGCCCTATATGCTGGTGGTAGGCCAGCAGGAGGAGGCAGATCAGACCGTATCGGTCCGCAGCCGTTTTGCCGGGGATGAGGGCGTGAAGCCTCTGGGCGAATTTATAGATGCTGTCTGCCGAGAGATCCGCACCAAGGAGATTCGCAAAATCGAAGTACAGGAGCAAAATTAAATATAAAGATAATTTAACAAATGATACCAGAATAAAAGAAAAAGAACCGGGTCATACTATGGGTGAAGCTTTTTGAGAAAACAAGCTTGTAGGAAGCTTGCATGATAGAAAGGAGTAATTCAGTATGACCCAGTTAAAATGTTCTGCACAGACATGTATGTACAATGAGGACCGCTATTGCTGCAAGGGTGAGATCCTGGTGGAGGGCAGAGATGCCAAGAATCCTTCCGGCACCTTCTGTTCCAGCTTCCGGGAGCGGGGCGAGGGACGCACCACCAACTCGATGGAGCATGCCAGCAAAAATATTGATGTGGACTGTGAGGCAGTTTCCTGTGTTCACAATGAGAACTGTAAATGCGCGGCCAGAGAGATCGGGATCGGCGGCGCCCATGCCTGCGACTGCCAGGATACGGAATGCGCAAGCTTCTGCTGCGAATAAGAGGTTTTTAAAATTGTTTATAATTTCCTGCTTGCTATTTTGGGAAAAAAGTAGTACGATGGTAAACGGAGTGATAAAGGAAGCAAAAGGGAGGACACAATGCGGAAGAAATCACACGTTTCATTGGCCAGGTATCTGGTGGAGACCATCGGTGAGCAGGAATTGACACGGCACTGGAAGGCTTTCTGCCTGGGAAGCATCCTGCCGGATTGTAAACCCTCATTTTTAACCATAAAGCACGAGATGAGCGGCACCTTCGAGACAGTGGAGGCAGAGATTCACCGGCTGTCCCAGGGGGAGCAGGTTGGCAATATGCAGGCCTATTTTCGGGATCTGGGCCAGGTAATCCATTATGTTGCAGATTATTTCACGTTTCCACATAACCCTCATTATGAGGGGAACCTGAGGGAGCACTGCAGGTATGAGAGAGATCTGAAGATTGATCTAAAGAACTATATCAACAGCGGAGAGGCAGTCCTGGCGCGGCCGGGCTTCCGCGGCCTGAATACGCCGGAGGCCATCTGCGATCTGATCCGCAGGAGCCATGAGGCTTATCTGGGAGGGATTGCCAATGTACAGGAGGACTGCAGGCAGATTGTCTGGATCTGCTATCTGGTGGTGGCAGCGATCATGCGTCTGTATATGCAGCGCCAGGAGGTCTGCATGGCCTGAAAACAGCATATTCGTACAGAGAAAAGCAGCAGCTTGAAGCAATTTCAGGCAGCTGCTTCTTTTTTTGGTCCGATGTGATAGCCTGCTGCCAAACCCCTCTGCCAAATTTAAGTGCAAAAAACTTTCCGTTTTCTATTGCTTTTTTCCGTATTGTGGTCTAAAATAAACATACAGTGGAGGAAAGTGGTGGAAAAGGGAGGAAAAGGGTTCATAGTGGAGAGGAAGTGTTGAATCCGTTTCCGGCAACGGGTGATTTTCATGTTCATGGGAGAGTACAGCCACACAGTGGATGCGAAAGGCAGATTGATCGTTCCATCCAGATTCCGTGAGTCGCTGGGCGATGAATTCGTCGTGACGAAGGGAATGGATGGATGTCTGTTTGTGTACCCTTCTGATGAGTGGAAGGTCATTGAAGAGAAGTTCCGGAATGTGTCGCAGATGGGGAAGGATGCAAGAAAATTTGCACGTTTTTTCTTTGCCGGGGCAGCTGCCTGCGAGGTGGACAAGCAGGGAAGGATCTTAATTCCAACCGTGCTGCGTGAGTTCGCCGGTCTGGAGAAGGATGTAGTCCTGGCGGGTGTTCTCAACCGGATTGAGATCTGGAGCAGAGAGCGCTGGGAGGAAGCCAATTCCTATGACGACATGGAGGAGATCTCAGAGCATATGTCCGACATCGGAATTTCTATTTAGAGCTTTTTACATATCACTTGACCCGCTTCAAAGGATATCATAAGAATACGGGAGGGGCCATGGAGTTTCAGCACACATCAGTACTACTGGAAGAGACAATCGAATATCTGAATGTAAGACCAGAGGGCGTGTATGTGGATGGAACTTTAGGCGGAGGCGGGCATGCTTTTGCAGTATGCAGCCGGCTCTCAGAAAAAGGCAGGCTGATCGGCATTGACCAGGATGAGGCGGCCATAGCGGCGGCCGGGGAGAGGCTGCGGCCTTTTGGAGCTGCTGTCACAGCAGTTCACAGCAATTATGGACAAATGAGGGACATTCTTCATGGGCTTGGCATGGAACAGGTGGACGGCATTTTGCTGGATCTTGGAGTTTCCTCCTATCAGCTGGATGACCCGGGACGGGGCTTTACCTACCGGGAGGAGGCGGCGCCGCTGGATATGCGGATGGATCAGCGCCAGAGCCGTACGGCTGCGGAGATTGTCAATACCTACAGTGAGAGAGAATTGTTCCGTATGATACGCGATTATGGGGAGGACAGATTTGCAAAAAACATTGCCAGACACATTGTACAGGCCAGGAGCAAACAGGCCATAGAGACGGCAGGAGAGCTGAATGAGATTATCCGCGCCGCCATACCGGCCAGAGTACGCGCTGCCGGGGGCCATCCGTCCAAGCGCACATTTCAGGCGCTTCGGATTGAGCTGAACCGGGAACTGGAGGTGCTGGCTGCTTCTCTGGATGAGATGATAGAGCTGTTGCGCCCGGGTGGAAGGATCTGTATTATTACCTTTCATTCCCTGGAGGACCGCATCGTAAAAAGTACGTTTAAGAAAAATGAAGATCCGTGCACATGTCCCAGCGATTTTCCGGTATGTGTGTGCGGGGCTGTTTCCAGGGGAAGGGTGGTCACCAGAAGGCCGATCCTTCCGGGGGAAGCAGAGAGGGAAAGGAATCCCCGCTCCAAGAGCGCTAAACTTCGGGTTTTTGAGCGCAGCTGCGGGGAAGGGTAAATATTCAGGGAAGAAGAGGCATGAATAATGGGCAGAAGGTATCAGACAGAGATACGTAACGATAGAGGAAGGCAGAGGGAGTACCAAGGAGCATATGAGAGAGATTACAACCAACACGGCACATACATAGACGGCAATACGGTCCGCAGATATGAGGCGGCGCCAAAGCCGCCCCCAGAGAAGGATCCCCGGCAGGAGCAGGAGGAGCGTAAGGCGCGGGAGCGGAAACGCCTGGCAAAGCAGGCGGCCAAGGCCAACCAGCAGCGGGCTATGCGTATGAGCCCGGGCTATATTCTGTTTCTTTCGGCAGCGATGGTTCTTACGGTGGCCGTATGTGCAGTGCTTCTGAAGATGCAGGCGGATTCCCGCAATCACATGGACCAGATCGCCGCCCTGGAGAACCAGATCCTGGAGCTGAAAACCAAGAACGATGCCGCCCGCAACAAGATTGAGCGGTCCATCAACCTAAAGCAGGTGAGGGACATTGCCATAAACCAGATGGGGATGCGGTATCCCACCCAGGATCAGATCATTTATTTTGAGGTGGATGAGGACGACTATATGAACCAGTATCAGGATATTCCACAGGGATGAAGAAGGTAGTATAAGTTGGCGAGAAGGAAGAAGAAAAAGGAAATAAAGATTGCAAGATATATGCACAAAAAGCTCATTGCGGTATTTGGCGTTATCTTTTTGCTATTGGCTGTTCTGGTGGTACAGCTGATTCGCATACAGCAGGATCGGGGCGAAAAATACAGCAAAATCGTGCTGAACCAGCAGGGCTATGACAGTACAACAATCCCTTTTCGCAGAGGCGATATCCTGGATACCAAGGGAACGGTGCTGGCCACCAGTGTGGATGTCTACAATGTGATTCTGGACTGCAAGCTGATCCTGGAAAAGGAGGAGTACGCAGAGCCTACCATCCAGGCGCTGATTACCTGTTTTCCGGATGTGACGGCTGAAGAGGTGCGCACGCTTCTGACCGAGCGGCCCAAGAGCCAGTACTGCATTCTGCGGCGGCGGCTTCCCTATGAATCCATCCAGGAATTCCAGGAGCTGCAGAAGGAGGTATTCGAGGAGGGCAAGAATAAGGGCAAAAAAAAGAACCCCAATGTGGTGGGGGTCTGGTTTGAAAAGGAATACATGCGCAATTATCCCTACGATTCCCTGGCCTGCAAGGTGCTGGGCTTTACCACATCCGGAAACGAGGGGATCGGGGGCCTGGAGGATTATTACAATGATACCCTGAATGGCATCAACGGAAGAACATACGGATATATGAACTCCGACAGCGATGTGGAACGGACCATTAAGGAGGCTGTTCACGGCAATACGCTGGTGACCACCATTGATTACCAGATTCAGCAGGTGGTGGAGGAGAAGATTGCTGCATTCAATGAGGCCCATCGGAATGGCTTCCAGACAGGGCCGGGCAGCATCAATACGGCGGTGCTTGTGATGGACCCCGGAAGCGGGGCGATCTATGCCATGGCGGACAGCGCCGGCTACAGCCTGAATGATCCCTGGAATGATGAGATTTTGTATAACTATTGCATGGATTATAAGGGATACACGTCCCCCCAGGAGGTGGAAGCCTTGGACGAGGACGGCAAACTTGCTTTACTGAATGCCTTATGGCAGAATTTCTGTATTACCTACACGTACGAGCCGGGCTCCACCGTGAAACCTCTTACGGTGGCAGCTGGCTTGGACACCGGGGTGATTGTCAATGAGGACAGCTTCCTCTGTGACGGAGGGGAGATGATTCCGGGATACCCGAAGCCCATTCACTGTGTGAATAACGAAGGACACGGGATGGAGACCCTGGAGCAGACCCTTATGAATTCCTGTAATGATGCGCTGATGCAGATCGGCCAGAAGATGGGGATTGATGATTTTGTCAGATATCAGAATATATTTAATATCGGGCTGCGTACCAATATTGACCTGCCGGGAGAGGGGCGCACGGATTCGCTGATCTATACGGCGGAGCGTATGAGCAAGGACGCCACGGCCCTGCCCACCAATTCCTTTGGGCAGAATTTTAATGTAACCATGATTCAGGTGGCCAGCGCCATATCTTCTGTTATCAATGGCGGATATTACTATCAGCCCCATCTGGTTCGCAAGATCGTAGATGAGAACGGGAATACGGTTCAATCCATGGAGCCCACCGTATTGAAGCAGACGGTATCCGGCAAAACCAGCGACCTGGTGCGGGGTTACCTTGTCAGTACGGTCAAGGCGGGAACCGGAAAAAGCGCCAAGGTGCCGGGCTATTCCATGGGAGGGAAGACCGGTACGGCGGAGAAGCAGCCCCGTGGACAAAAAAAATATCTGGTATCCTTTATTGGATTTGCACCGGCAGAGGATCCACAGGTGCTGGTGTATGTGGTGATCAATGAGCCGAATGTGGAAAACCAGGCCCAGAGCAGCCTGGCCACCGGCCTGACGAAGGAAATTATGACAGAGATCCTTCCTTATCTGAATATTTTTCCGGATGAGGAGCCGGATCAGGAGCCGGAGGCAGTAGAGGGACAGACCCAGTCCAACCCGGCGGAGGAAGATCATCAGGGAGATATTTTTGAATAGGGCATAACCTCATAAAAAGCGTAATAAATTATAGTAATTGCTTTTATGAGGTTTTTCCTTTTATGCAGCAGCGCAACAAGACCTATAACCGGAAAAAGATTGTCACCATATTTGCTATGGTCAGCATCGTGCTGATTCTCCTGGGGGTGCGCCTGGCCTATCTGATGATATTTTGCTCGGAGTATTACGGGCAGAGGGCAGAGGAGCTTCATGAGCGGGAGCGGGATATCAAGGCGGCCCGGGGGAAGATCATTGACGCCACCGGGACAGTGCTGGCTGCCAACCGCACCGTATGCACCATATCCGTGATCCACAGCCAGCTGAAGGAGCCGGAGGAGGTGATCCGGGTGCTGTGCCAGGAGCTTCAGCTCAGCGAGGAAACGGTGCGCAAAAGGGTGGAGAAGGTGAGCTCCATCGAACGTGTCAAATCCAATGTAGACAAAGCGACGGGAGACAGGATTCGAAGCTATGGACTGGCCGGAGTGAAGGTGGATGAGGATTACAAGCGCTATTATCCCTTTGATTCCCTGGCCTCCAAGGTGCTGGGCTTTACCGGCGGGGATAACCAGGGCATCATCGGCCTGGAGGTCAAATACGAGGATTACCTGAAGGGGACAAACGGAAAGATCCTGACCCTGACGGATGCCAGAGGGGTGGAGATTGAGGATGCCGGAGAGCGGCGACAGGAGCCCATTGACGGCAATAACCTGCATATCAGCCTGGACTATAACATCCAGATGTACGCCCAGCAGGCAGCCGGGAAGGTGATGGAGCAGAAGCAGGCGGACGGGGTGTCCGTGATCATCATGAATCCCCAGAACGGGGAGATTATGGCCATGGTCAATGTGCCGGAGTTCAATCTGAATGATCCCTTTACGCTGGAGGAGGCATTCCTGCCCAAGGAGACAGAGACAGAGGCTGAGGCAGCCAGTGAGCAGGATCTGCTGAACCGGATGTGGCGCAATCCCTGCATCAATGATACCTATGAGCCAGGCTCCACCTTCAAGATCATCACAGCCTCCGCAGCTCTGGAGCAGGGGGTGGTTTCGCTCAATGACCAGTTTTTCTGCCCGGGCTACAAGATGGTGGAGGACCGGCGGATCCACTGCCACAAGGTGGCTGGGCATGGGTCGGAGGATTTTACCCACGGAATCATGAATTCCTGTAATCCGGTGTTTATCGAGCTGGGGCTTCGGCTTGGCGTGGACAATATGTACCAGTATTTCGGACAGTTCGGCCTGCTGAGTAAGACCAACATAGATCTTCCGGGAGAGGCCTCTACCATTATGCACAAAAAGGAAAATATGGGGCAGGTGGAGCTGGCTACCGTATCCTTTGGCCAGTCCTTCCAGGTAACGCCCATGCAGCTGGCCACAACGGTGTCCTCCCTGATCAATGGGGGAAGGCGGATCACCCCCCATTTTGGCGTAGCCATCCGGGACAATGACGGAGCACTGGTGGAGGAGCTTACCTATCCGGTCCAGGAGGGGATCGTAAGCCAGGAGACCTCAGAGACACTGCGGGGGCTCCTTAAGGCAGTAGTTGCCGAGGGCTCCGGCAACAAGGCGAATATTGAGGGATATTCCATAGGAGGCAAGACAGCTACCTCCCAGACCCTGCCCAGAAGCGCCCACAAATATATTTCCTCCTTTATCGGCTTTGCCCCGGCAGAGCATCCCACGGTGCTGGGAATCGTGATTATCAATAATCCCCAGGGAGTCTATTACGGGGGAACCATTGCGGCTCCGGTGATGAAGGAGATTTTTTCCAATATCCTTCCCTATCTGGGGATTGAGAAGCAGGAAGTGCCGAAGGAACCGGAGGAGGAACCATAACAGTACTTGCATTCATGCAGAAAACGTTTTATACTGGATAAGTTAAATACAAGATAAAAAATACAAGATAAAAAATACAGGATAAAAAATACAGGATAAAAGAGAAAGAAAAGGCAACAGAAAACAGATTGAGGTGGAGAATTATGGCAGAGAAAATAGTGCTTCCGGTGGTAATTGCTTTTGCGGTTACAGCAATTTTAGGACCAGTGGTAATTCCATTCTTACGGAGGCTGAAGGTGGGGCAGACGGAGCGGGAAGAGCTTAAGAGCCATCAGAAGAAAAACGGGACGCCCACCATGGGCGGGCTGATGATCCTGGCAGGGATTGTCATTACCTCATTGTTTTTCATCAAGGATTACCCCAGGATCGTGCCCATTTTATTTGTGACCGTGGGCTTTGGGATCGTGGGCTTTCTGGACGATTATCTGAAGGTGGTGCTGCACCGGTCGGACGGCCTTCTGGCCTGGCAGAAGATGCTGTGCCAAATTCTCATCACCGTGGTCTTTATGGTGTATCTGATACGGTTTTCCGATGTGTCCACCAAGATCCTGATCCCCTTTACCGGAGGATTTTCGGAGGGTCTGTATCTGAATCTGGGCTGGGCGGCCCTGCCGGTGATGTTTCTGGCCATCATCGGCACAGTAAACGGAGCCAATTTTACCGATGGGCTGGACGGCCTCGCCTCCAGTGTGACTGATTGCCACCTTTTTTACCGTGGTGGCAATCGGGACAGGAAGCGGCATAGAGCCCATTACCTGTGCCGTGGTGGGGGCGCTGCTGGGATTTTTGCTGTTTAATGTGTATCCGGCCAGCGTGTTTATGGGAGATACCGGCTCCCTGGCCCTGGGAGGCTTTGTAGCGTCTGCGGCCTATATGATGCAGATGCCCATATTTATCCTGATTGTGGCTCTGATTTACTGGGTGGAGCTGCTGTCTGTGATCATCCAGGTGACATATTTCAAAAAGACCGGCGGCAAGCGTATCTTTAAAATGGCGCCCATTCACCACCATTTTGAGCTGTGCGGCTGGTCCGAGACCCGGGTGGTGGCAGTGTTCTCCATTATTACGGCTATTTTATGCCTCATTGCGCTGCTGGGGATCTAGTGACAGAAAGGAAGCAGAAGAAAGAAAATGAGAGAAGAGAATTTTCTTGTATTTGGAACAGGCTTAAGCGGCGCTGCTGCGGCAGAGCTCTTGCTGAAGGAACAGAAGCATGTGGTGCTCTACGATGGCAATGAAAAGCTGTCCACGGAGGAATTCCGCCGGCAGCACCCGGCCCTGTCCCAGGTGCCGGTGCTGCTGGGACAGGAGCTGACAGCGGACAGACTGACGGAATTTGACGTGGCGGTGTTAAGTCCCGGGGTGCCTGCCGACCTGCCTCTGGTGGAAGAGATGCGCAGGGCGGGGATGGCAGTCTGGGGGGAGATCGAGCTGGCCTACCGCTATGGCCATGGCCGTGTGCTTGCCATTACCGGCACCAATGGGAAAACCACCACCACCACTCTGCTGGGAGAGATCATGAAGGCAGCCTTTTCGGATGTGCGGGTGGTGGGGAATATCGGGAATCCCTACACCAGGGAGGCCTTAAGCACCACAGAGGAGTCCGTGGTGGTGGCGGAGATCAGCAGCTTCCAGCTGGAGACGGCGGACCGCTTCTGTCCGGTAATCTCAGCTATTTTAAATATTACTGAGGATCACCTGGACCGGCATCATACCATGGAGTGCTACATTGAGGTCAAGGAGCTGATTGCCAGGCGGCAGACAGCCCCGGGGCTGTGTGTGCTGAACTATGAGGACCAGGAGCTGCGCAGGTTCGGGCAGGCTCTGGAGGAGAAGCGGGATGGGCCAAGGGTGCTGTATTTTTCCAGCAGCAGGGCCCTTGCCCGGGGCGTTTACCTGGAGGGGGATACCATTTATCTTGGCACAGACAAGGGGACAGAGCGGGTATGCCAGGTACAGGAGCTTTCCATTCTGGGAAAGCACAATTATGAAAATGTGATGGCAGCCGTAGCCATGGCCGCGGCATTCGGGGTTTCCCTGGATGTGATCCGCCAGACGCTGTTCCGTTTTCAGGGGGTGGAGCACCGGATCGAGTATGTGACCTCCAAAAGGGGGGTGCGTTTCTACAATGATTCCAAGGGAACCAATCCAGATGCGGCGATCCAGGCGATCCGGGCCATGAATTGGCCGACTCTCCTGATCGGGGGCGGCTATGACAAGCAGTCAGAATATGACACGTGGATCCGGGCTTTTGACGGAAAGGTCAAAAAACTGATTCTTCTGGGGCAGACCAGGGAGGATATTGCCGATACGGCGGTCAGATGCGGCTTTTCCGAAGCGGATATTATTCTGGTGGACAGTCTCAGGGAGGCAGTGGATGCCTGCTATACAAATGCAAAAAACGGAGATGCGGTTCTGTTGTCGCCGGCCTGTGCAAGCTGGGGCATGTTTGACAATTATGAGCAGCGCGGTAATCTGTTTAAGGAGATGGTAAAAGAACTGAAGGAGTGATTGCATGCGCGAAAAAAAGGTTCGCTACTTTGATTACAGTCTGCTGTTTCTTGTGATATTTCTGGTGTGCTTTGGACTTGTGATACTGTACAGCACCAGCTCCTACAATGGGCAGCTGAAGTTCAAGGATCCGGCCTATTATTTAAAAAAGCAGTTATTTGCGTCTGTCCTGGGGATCGGGGCTATGTTTGTGATCTCCAGGATTGATTACCATATCTGGAAGCCCTTCTGGATGCTGGCTTATGTTGTGGCCCTTGGCTTCTGTATCCTGGTGCTGTTTATCGGAGACGAGCTGAACGGGGCCAGGCGGTGGCTGAAGCTGGGGCCGGTGTCCTTTCAGCCCTCGGAGCTGGCAAAGCTGGCCATGATTATTTTCCTGGCTGTGGTGGTCAGCCGGATGCCCAAGAAGATGAAGAACCTGACCAATATTTTCAAGGTGATGCTGATCATTATCCCCGTCGTAGGGGTTGTGGCAAAGGAGAATCTTAGTACGGCCATCATTATTATGGGAATTGCCCTGGCCATGATTTTTGTGGCAAGTCCCAAGTATCTCCAGTTTATTATCATGGGAGCCGCGGTGGCGGCCCTGGGGGTGGTATTTTTGCTTTTTGGAGATGAATACCGCAAGCAGCGTATTGCGATCTGGCAGGCGCCGGAAAAGTTTGAGAAGGGCTACCAGACCATTCAGGGGCTGTATGCCATTGGCTCCGGAGGGCTCTTTGGCAAGGGGCTGGGAGAGAGTATGCAGAAGCTGGGCTTTGTGCCGGAATCCCAGAATGATATGGTATTTTCTATTATCTGTGAGGAGCTTGGCCTGTTTGGGGCCATCTGCGTGATCCTGCTGTTCCTGCTTCTGCTCTGGCGGTTTATGGTGATTGCGAACAATGCCCAGGATCTCTACGGAGCGCTGCTTGTGACAGGTATCATGGCCCATATTGCCATCCAGGTGATCTTAAATATTGCGGTGGTGACCAACACCATCCCCAATACGGGAATTTCCCTGCCCTTTATCAGCTATGGAGGAACCTCCGTGTCCTTCCTGCTGGCAGAGATGGGGCTGGCCTTGAGCGTATCCCGCGGGATCCAGCTGGAGCCAAAGGAGGCCAGGGAGGAAGCCGCTGTGGGGAGGAGGCGCCCCGGACCCAGAGCCCAGAGACATATATCTTGAGACAGGAAATGAGACATGGTGAGAAAGGGAAGAAGAAGGAAGAGAACAATTAAAAAAACGCTGCTTGTGATTCTGCTGATCCTGCTGCTGCTGGCAGTGGGAGCCCTGGTGGTAGTCAAGGTGTTTACGGTGGAACGGGTGGTGGTGAAGGGAAATAAGCTTTATGAGGATGAGGTGATTTCCCGGTGGGTGCTGGACGACGAGCATTCCTGGAATACCCTGTATGTATTTCTGAAATACCGTTTCCAGGAGCCGGAGGCCATCCCCTTTGTGGATACCATGGAGATTCATATGAGGTCCCCCCATACCATTGAGATTCAGGTGTATGAAAAAGGTCTGATCGGCTATGTGGAAATCGGGAGCGTGGGGCAGAATGCATACTTTGATAAGGATGGGATCGTGGTGGAGACCTCCTCGGAGCTGATTGAGGGGATCCCCTGCATCCGGGGGCTTTCCGTGGATTCCGTGGTGCTCTACGAGAAGCTGCCCATCCAGGGGAAGAGCGTGCTGAAGAACCTGCTTGCATTGACGCAGCTTCTGAAAAAATATCAGCTGGTTCCGGATATCATATCCTATGGTGCGGATATGACCTACAGCCTGGAATACGGACAGGTCAAGGTACTGCTTGGCAGCGCGGAGAGCTTTGACGATAAGGTAATACGTCTGGTTCAGATCCTGCCCAGCCTGGAGGGAATGGGGGGAACGCTGCATCTGGAAAGCTGGACAGAGAATGTCACGGATATTCGATTTGAGAAGACCCCATAATTTTTTTGAAAAAATTACAAATTTCTGTTGATTAATTGATGGAAAAATTATATTATAGAGTATATGAGTTTACATACCGAGAGTTTTTGAACGATTTTCCTTGTTTTTTGAGTGGAGATATAGAGGAAGAATATTAAGTGGGATTTAAGAAGGAGGACATACCTTGCTTGAGATTATGACTACGGAAGCTGATTCCAGCGCAAAGATTATCGTCATTGGAGTCGGCGGTGCCGGGAATAATGCTGTAAATAGAATGATTGATGAAAGTATCGGCGGTGTTGAGTTTATCGGAGTGAATACAGATAAGCAGGCATTGATGCTTTGTAAGGCGCCTACCCTGATCCAGATCGGCGAGAAGCTGACCAAGGGACTGGGGGCAGGAGCACAGCCGGAGGTTGGACAGAAGGCGGCGGAGGAGAGCAGCGAGGATTTGTCCGCAGCCATCAAGGGAGCGGATATGGTATTCGTTACCTGCGGCATGGGCGGAGGCACAGGAACCGGCGCGGCCCCGGTGGTGGCCCGGATTGCCAAGGATATGGGCATTCTTACAGTGGGCGTCGTGACCAAGCCCTTTAAGTTCGAAGCCAAGACCCGTATGGCCAACGCCGTATTGGGGATTGAGCATCTGAAGGGGAATGTAGATACCCTGATTGTGATCCCCAATGACAAGCTTCTTGAGATTGTAGACCGCCGGACAACCATGCCGGATGCATTGAAGAAGGCGGATGAGGTACTGCAGCAGGCGGTACAGGGAATCACAGACCTGATCAACCTGCCGGCTCTGATCAATCTGGACTTTGCAGATGTGCAGACCGTTATGAAGGATAAGGGTATGGCCCACATTGGGATCGGACAGGCCAAGGGCGACGACAAGGCCAGCGAGGCTGTGAAGCTGGCAGTGGAGAGTCCGCTGCTCGAGACCACCATTGCAGGTGCAAGCCATGTGATTATCAATATTTCCGGAGATATCTCCCTGATTGACGCCAATGAGGCTGCCATGTTTGTACAGGATCTGGCAGGGGAGAATGCCAATATTATATTTGGAGCCAAGTACGATGATTCGATGACCGATGAGGCCACCATCACGGTCATTGCTACCGGACTGGAGGAGACTGCCGCTACGCCCAGAATCATGTCGGGCCTGAATTACAGCAATACAGGGCTCCGCAACGGCGCCGGCCTGAACGGTACAGCAAGAACCGGGGGAGCTTCCCTTGGAGCAAGGCCTGCAGGCGGGCTTGGGGCCGGAACGAAGGGCAGCAGCCCATACGGCAGCGCCCAGGGAGGCTTTGGAGTCGGTGCAGGAAACGGAGCAGCCAATATGTTAGGCGGAATGAAGAGGCCTGAGAGCAAGATCCAGGAGAAGGATATTAAGATTCCGGAGTTTTTGAAGAATACAAGAAAATAGATGACATACCAAATGAGGGTGCCGTTCCATGGAGTTGATCTGTGGGGCGGCATTTTTTTTGGGGTGTGCTGGATTCGGGCGGCAAAAGGTGTTTGCTGGGGTGGGATGGGAAGGGCGAATCGCGCAACGTGTATCCCTCCTTGCTCCGGTTCCGGATGTAAGTGCTTCTATATGTTCTGGGGGAGGGAATGGGGGGAGGACGCAACCGCCTTCAACGCGCCATCCGTGGCGCGGTTCAGGCTTTCGCCGGCATCCATGCCGCCGAATTGCTGGGGCTGCCAGAACATGAAGAAGCACTAACATCCTTCACAGTCGCAATGCGGGATACACGTTGCGCGATTCGCCAGCCATAGCCGTAGAGACAAACACCTTTTGCCGCCCGAATCCTTGTAAGTTGTTGGGGGAGACCTGCGGCGGACATCTACACCCCCAGGGCAAGCGAAGCATCCTTCAGAGGGAATGGCATAGAAGAGTGACGGACATCCCCCCCCAGAGCAAGAGAAGCATCCATCAGAAGGCATATAGAGGGCATGGCATAGAATTTGCCCTACACAACCTTCCCTACCAACCTTCCATGCACTCTCCCCCAAATTTCGAATGGAAATTGTCCAAGGATACTGACCCGATTTGACAAAATTGGCAGGAATACAACCTTATAATGAACCCAGATGAAGCAGGGAGGTGAGCATAACGTATGAATTCTACCTGGATGTATTTTGGGTAACCAACCTGATACTGGACGGCGCGGTGCTGACATTGACTGCATTGCTGGGGAAGGAGCGGATTTCCCTGGTGCGGATCCCGCTGTCGGCAGCCTTTGGCGCTACGGCCTCTGCCTGCCTGTTTCTTGGGCTTTCTTCTTATGGAGGATATCAGTTTATCCTTCATTTTTTTGTGAATCCGGCAATGCTTTTGATTGCATTTTCATGGAAAACAGTGAGAAGCTTCCTGGTGCGTTTCCTGGAGAGCTATGTGATTTCGGCTCTTTTGGGAGGCCTCATGTCCTGGCTGTGGCCCATGGGCGCAGGAGAGGGCTTCTGGCTGTGGGCAGCGGCGGGAATTTTTCTGGTGACGCTGATCCTTATGGGGCTGCGTCTCCGTCAGGGAAGGCAGCAGCTGTATGAGATTCTGCTGGTCATAGATGGGCAGCGGCTTTCCTGCAAGGGCTTCCTGGATACGGGAAACCTTCTGTGGGATCCTCTGCTGCACCGCCCGGTACATATTATACAAAAGGAGCTGCTGCCGATGGAGATTCAGCAGGGACAGGGGATCCATTACATTCCCTATCAATCCCTGGGAAATGAGAATGGGATTCTGTCGGTGGCGGTGCTGGAGGGAATGTATATCCGTAAACATGCAGGGGGGACGCAATATATCGAAAAGCCTGTCTGCGGGCTGGCAGAGAAGGCCATTTTCTCTGGAAAGCCCTATCAGATGATCCTGCATGGAACGACAATGGAATAAAAAAACCAGGGCAAGAAGGAGGAAAACATGTACATAAAATTTTCGGTGTCAAAACAATTTCAGATCAAATGGATGCCAACCTTAAAAAATTTGTGGAAAAATCTATTTTTCATGCGGAGCGGGGAAATCCACTACATTGGGGGTGCAGAGGTACTGCCGCCCCCCCTGGAGCCTTCAGAGGAGGCCCGCTGCATCCAGCAGCTGTCCACCGAGGACAGCGCCAAGGCCAAGACCATGCTGATTGAGCATAATCTGCGCCTGGTGGTGTATATTGCCAAGAAGTTCGACAATACGGGAATCGGCGTGGAGGATCTGATCTCCATTGGCACCATTGGGCTGATTAAGGCCATCAATACCTTTAACCCCCAGAAAAATATCAAGCTGGCCACCTATGCGGCCCGGTGCATTGAAAATGAAATTCTGATGTACCTGCGGCGAAACAGCAAGACAAAGCTGGAGGTGTCCATTGACGAGCCCCTGAATGTGGACTGGGATGGGAACGAGCTGCTGCTCTCGGATATTCTGGGGACAGATGAGGATATCATTTACCGGGACATTGAGACAGAGGTGGAAAAGAGCCTTCTGAAAACGGCTATTGAAAAGCTGTCCAACCGGGAGCGGACCATTGTGGAGCTGCGGTTTGGGCTGGCCGGGGAGGGAGCGCCGGAGCTGACCCAGAAGGAGGTGGCGGATCTATTGGGGATATCCCAGTCCTACATATCGCGGCTGGAGAAAAAGATCATGAAACGGCTGAAAAAGGAGATTGTGAAATTAAATTGAGAGGATTGACAAGCAGCCAGTAACATGCTAGTATAAGCATAAGTGGCTTGACCGGTTTAACCAGTGTAGTGCAAAGGTAAAAGGGAAAGGAGAAGCTTATGAGGGATATGACTGGCAGAGAGCGGCTGCTTGCAGCGCTTCATGGACAGGAGACGGACCGAATGCCATTTTCCCCGCTGATTGACGACTATTTTATTTCCTCCCTGGGGCAGCAGGGGTATTCCCAGGACATTCTGGGTGCCATGAGGCTGATCGGAAATGATATCATGGAACGCCATGTGGGGATGGTGAAGTCAGAGT
>CAJUQB010000046.1:14412-21874 GCA_910588285.1 uncultured Lachnospiraceae bacterium | reverse complement strand
GGTATATTCCGGAATGTGTATGAGACACCGGTGGGGACCGTGTACCAGGAGGAGCGGCCGGTGGGAAATACCATGTTTGCCAGCAAATATTTGATCCAGACCATTGAGGATGTGAAGGTATACCAATACATGGCGGAGCATACCCGGCTGATGCCCAGGGAGCAGGTATTTCTGGAGCGGGACCGCGAGATCGGGGATGCAGGGATTCCCGCCATGTCCGGACCTATGTGCCCCCTGCAGGAGATGCTGCAGCACCTGGCCGGGGTGGAGAATACGGTATATTTGCTGGCAGACTATCCGGATGAGATGGAGGAAGTGTTTGCGGTGATGCATGAGAGGAATAAAAGAACCTATCAGCTGCTGGCCAATTATCCGGGCCATGTGGTCTTTGACTACGAGGATACCTCCACTACGGTGATGAGCCGCTCCATGTACGTGAATTACACCATGCCCTGTGTGGATGACTATGCGGACATTATGCACCGCTCCGGGAAGCTGTTTATTGCCCATATGTGCGGGAGGCTGTCCGGATTCGTCCATGAGATCGGGAAGGGGCGAATGGATGGGATCGATTCTGTCTGCCCGCCTACCACGGGAGATCTCTGCAGCTGGGATGCCAGGCAGGCCTGGGGAGAGAAGCGGGTGGTGATCGGCGGTATTGAGCCTCCTGCCCTGGCCCGCATGAATGTGGCAGAGTGTCTGGAATATGTGGCGGAGATTATTGAGCGGCTGCCCTTTGCAGCAGGGTTTATCCTAAGCTCCGGGGATGCCGTGCCCTATGGCACGCCCATGGAGAACCTGATGGCCATTGCCGCATATATCCGGCAGGCAGGGGCAGGCGCGCTGCACCAGGATGCAGCGCGGCAGCTGATACCAGAACTTGTGGAGCAGTATGGGAAGAACGCAGGAAGATAGGAGGATGCATATGACAAACCGGGAAAGGGAATGCCGTACATTGAGCTTTGAACAGATGCAGGGAAGAGGGGCAGTGGAGGAGACCTTTTATCCCTGGGTATTGACCACAGAGCGTTTCATCCAGGAGGGGATGCCGGGAGAGATCGCCAGAGGGGCTGTGGACATTACCAATGACAGGAAAAAAGGACAGGAGAACCCGGCGGAGAAATACCTGGCGGTGAGCTGGGGGGAAGGGGTTATGGAATATGAGCATTACCTGGGGTTTGATCCTGTGCGGCGGGTTCATTTTGTGCTGCCCTTCCGCAGGCTGGAGGGACAGGAGGAGGGCAAACCGATAATAAGAGACCAGGAGGAATGGGAAGGGCTGAAAGCATTTGCCAGGGAGGAATTGAAGATTTATTTTACGGATGAGGCAATTCAAAATGCCTACGGTCCCCTGCAGGAAGGGCATGACAGGGGGGATTATTCCATTCGGCTGAATATTGAGGGCTTCTTCTGGGTGCCCCGGGAATTGCTGGGGATTGAGGAGCATCTGTATGCCTTTTACGACGAACCGGAGCTTCTGCATGATATCTGCGCCTTTATGCTGGAGATCTATCAGGATCGGCTGATCCGGGTGATTGATGTGATCAAGCCGGATGTGGTATATATCATGGAGGATTTAAGCGGCAAGAACGGGCCTATGATATCTCCGGCAGCCTTTGATGAATTTGTGGGAAAGTATTACCGGCAGCTGATTCCGCTGCTGAAGGATCATGGGGCCGGGCACATTTTTGTGGATACGGATGGGGATTTTAACCAGATCATCCCGAATTTTATGGCAGCAGGCGTGGAAGGCTTCCTTCCCATGGATGTGAATGCCGGGATGGACATTGTGAAGGTGCGGCAGGAATTCCCTGATTTGAAGTTCATTGGGGGCTTTAATAAGCTCTGCATTGCCCAGGGAAGGGAGGCAATTGACCAGGAATTTTCCCGCATCCTGCCGGTAATCCGGGGCGGCGGATATATTCCGGGGGCTGACCATCAGGTTGCGCCCTCCACTTCGCTTGAAAATTACCGGTATTATATCCAAAAGCTGGGGGAAGTGATGGAGCAGGCAGGGGCAGATCTGTAGCAGGCAGTAAAAAAAGGAAAAAATATTTTGAATATCAAAAAGATTTCTTGACGCGGCAGGGGAAGTATTCTATAATTGGAGGAGCGAAGGTTTCAGACGAAAAGAAGGAAAAATAATGACATACAGCAGGGAAAATGATGAAAAGAAGTTGCTTTACACAAAATTATCGGATCAGATTTATCAATACATAAGAGAAGAGAATCTGCATGCCGGGGACAAGCTTCCCGGCGAACGGACCCTGGCCGCGCTGTGGAAGGTCAGCCGCCCCACCTTGCGGGAGGCCATCCGGGAATTGGAAAATCAGGGAATTGTGAAGGCAGAGGTTGGCAAGGGAACCTTTGTGGCAGATCCGGTGGCCGCCCAGCAGTTTGAGGTGAGGCTTGCCTCCAAGAACTTCGTGGATCTCTTTGAGATTAAGACGGTTCTGGAGCGCTATTGCCTGGAGAAGCTGGTGTATGCGGTAAATGAGGAGCAGCTGCGGGAATTGGAGACCATTGCGATCCAGATGAATGCCATTGCATCCACCGGGATCATGCCCCTGGAGCTGGATGACAAATTTCATGCATACCTGATGGGGTGCTATGAGAATCGGGAGCTTGCCAATATTGTCCTGAATATGATTTCCATGTACCGCGATTTCGTCAAAGAGATGCAGGATTATATGGATCAGCGGGAGATGGATTATCTCTCTGATCTGATTGATACCATCCCCTATCACCTGGAGATGGTGCTGCGCATGAAGGAGCGGGATATACAGGGAGCGCTGGAAAAATATGACAAGATTACGGAGATTGACCTGAAGGTTTACAAGGAGATGGTATAAGCCCTGGGAACGGAAGAAACGGAACAGAGAATAGAAAACAGAGAACAGAGAACAGAGAACAGAGAACAGAGAACAGAGAACAGAGAACAGAGAACAGGGATGCCGCAGGGGCAGTGCACAGGGAAGGAGTGCGCTGCCCTTTTTTATGATATAGGAAATTCCTTCGGATTTCTTATCGCAGAGCGCATTCCTTTTTAATTTGCCGAAAACAGCCTGGAAGCGGGAGGGGCGAAATCGTCAAAATAACTAAAAATGGGAGATAAAAAATAGTAAAGATAGAGAAAAGTAATCATATGGTTGACAAAAATGAAAATATACATTATGATAAATGCAAATGGTAAGACCGGTTAAGCCATTAAGAGAAGGTAACATAAAATCAGAGAAACGTTTCGTATGATGGAACACAGAAGCGCCTGCCCGAGGGAGGCGGAATCAAGAAAAGGAGAAAAAATATGAAGAAGAGATTTTTGGCGGCGATTTTGGTTGTTGCAATGACATGCGGAATTTTCGCCGGCTGCGGCGGCTCCGGAGATTCCGGAAATGCCAAAGATGGGGGAGGAAATCAGGCGGATACGGGGAATGAAGGGACAGAAGGCAGCGAGGGAGGAGAGGATGCGCCGGCAGCAGGCGGGGATGTTACCCTGCGTTTCCTGGATGTGTCTCCCAGCCCGGAGCGTCAGGCCTATTTTGAAGGGGTGTTTGCAGACTTTAAGAATGAGACAGGGATTACCGTGAATTATGAGAGCGTTCCCTGGGACGATGCGGCAGATAAGATTACGGTGCTGGGCTCCTCAAATCAGCTGCCGGATATCCTGACTGTTCATGAATTCTGGCTGGGCCAGCTGACCTCTGCGGGATGGATTAATCCTCTGGATGATTATGTGGCAGAGAATCTGGCATCCGTCCAGACGACGGCTACAAAGATTCTGATGGAGAATGAGAAGAATCTCTATGGCCACATTTACCGGATTCCCGATGGCCTTATGACAAAGGGCGTATTCTACCGCAAGGATTGGGTAGAGGAGATCAATTACGAGATTCCCACCGGCGACGACTGGACCTGGGACGCATATCTTGACCTGATTGCAGCCCTGACCGATCCGGAGCAGAACCGTTACGGCAACTCCTTCCGGGGGGCCCGGGGCGCCTTTGACCCCATCCAGGGCATGTACCTGATGGGCTATACCGGCGGCTACACCTATGACGAGGAAGGGAATTTCCTGATGGATACCGAGGAATGTGCGGCTGCACTTCAGAAATGGTGTGATGTTTACCTGAAGGGATATGCGCCAAAGGATTCCCTGAACTGGGGCTTTGCGGAGATGGTGGATAACTTTGCAGGCGGGCTGACCGGAACCCTGCTGAATGATTCCGAGGTAACGGCAACCCTGATGAGCAAGATGGACGAATCCCAGTGGGGCGTGCTGCCGGTGCCCATCTCAGGGGTAGACAAGAAGCAGTACAATTCCACAGGTGCATCCTATGCTTACAGCGTTGCTTCCAGCTCCGAGCATCCGGAGGAAGCCACCCAGCTGATTGATTTTCTGATCAGCGCAAAGAACAACATTGAATACTGCAAGATGGGCGGCCTGATCCCAATCCGTACCGACGTGGGCGACGACCCCACCTACGGTCCCAGCGGCCCCTATGCAGTCTTCTTAGAAGAGCTGAGCCAGGACAATCTGGTATTCCCCACCACCTACGGAGCTTTTGACTACACGGACCTTCACCAGGGAATGCTGCACACAGAGCTTCAGAAGTGCCTGCTTGGACAGATCACGGCCCAGGATGTGCTGACCAACATCGGGGCGGAGCTGACCACCAGGATGAAGGCCTATCTGGAGGCAAATGAGGGCGCAACCGTAGCGGCGCCGCTGTCCCTCCAGTAGGATATGGCAGGCATATTGGAAACGCAGAAGAGATCAGTTGAATAAATAGAGCCGAAAGGGGGATGCAATAAAAATCTTTCAGGGTTTTTCATTGGATCCCCTTTTTGCATCTGGGAAGCCTGGTAGAGATTTCCGGAATTTCGGTTTTTTAGAAAAAGGAGTGAGGCACGCGTGAAAAAAAGATATGTTCCATGGCTGTTTTTGCTTCCGGTTCTGGTAGTGCTTTTGGCAATGTTTGGATATCCCTTGCTGAAAAGTATTGTGATGTCCTTTCAGAATTACAAGCTGACCGCACCGGACGATATATTTTTTAATGGTGTAGAGAATTTTAAGAAATTATTTGCAAACCAGGAAACATCAATGATCCTGAGAAATTCCCTGGCTTATGTGGTGATATCCGTGATCGGGCAGCTGCTGCTGGGCATGATTTTGGCACTGGCGCTGAAGAAGCCCTTCCGGGGCAGAGGGGTATATCAGTCCATCGTATTCCTGCCCTGGGCATTTTCCGGGTTTGTGGTGGGCTTGATTTTCCGCTGGTCCTTCAATGGAGAATACGGAGTGGTCAATGATCTGCTGCTGAAATTGGGGCTGATTGAGGAGAAGATTGCCTGGCTGGGGACGCCGGGGCTCTCCCTGGCGGTGATTATCATCGCCATGATCTGGATCGGAATCCCGTTTTTTGCAATCATGATCCTGGCAGCTCTGCAGTCCATTCCGGCGGATGTCTATGAGGCGGCTGAGGTGGACGGCTGCGGCGTGA
This sequence comes from uncultured Lachnospiraceae bacterium, assembly GCA_910588285.1. Taxonomy (GTDB): domain Bacteria; phylum Bacillota; class Clostridia; order Lachnospirales; family Lachnospiraceae; genus 14-2. The sequence continues at coordinate 16,373 of CAJUQB010000046.1, read as the reverse complement.
TGCGGCAGTTTTTCCAGATCACCCTTCCCTATATCAAGCCTACGCTGGTGACTACCACCCTGCTGCGGACCATCTGGATCTTCAATTCCTTTGACTTGATTGTGGTTGTTTCCGGGGGCGGGCCGGCCAATACCTCCCAGACCCTGACCTCCTACATGTACTCGGCAGCCTTCGGCTCCTATGACCTGGGGTTTGCGGCAGCCATCGGCGTGATGCTGATGATCGTGCTGGGGGTCTACGCATTACTATTCCTTAAAATTACACGATATGATAAGGCAGGTGATTTTTGATGAGCAGAAAGACGAAGAAAAGAATCAGCACAGCCATCCGTGTTGTGATCATGGCATTTTTCCTGCTGCTGGTGGTGCTTCCGGTGTACTGGATGGTGATCACCTCCTTCAAAACAAGCGCCGAGGTGCTGGACCTGCAGAATATTTCCTATTTTCCCAGGAAGTTCACCTTGGAAAATTATGCGGGCCTGTTTTCCCAGTACGATTACAGCGTTTTGCTGAAAAACAGCCTTATGGTCTCCGTGACTTCTGCGCTGGTGGTGACATTTTTCTCCATGTTCGGCGGCTATTCCCTGGCCAGGTTCCAGTTTAAGGGAAAACAGACTGTGGTTTTGTTTTTCCTGATCACCCAGATGATTCCCGCCATCCTGGTCATCATCCCGGTCTATGTGGCCTTTTCCAGGATGGGGCTGGTCAATTCCTACCTGGGGCTGTTTGTCTACTATGTGGCCTGTAACCTGCCGTTCTGCGCCATCACCATGCGGAGCTTTTTTGAGCGGATCCCGGTGACCCTGGAGGAGGCGGCCAAGATCGACGGCTGCTCCAGGATGCAGGCATTGTTTAAGGTAGTATTTCCCATCATGTTCCCGGGCATTGTGTCCGTGTTTGTGTTCGGCTTTATCGGGGCATGGAATGAATTGATTGCAGGCACGATTTTTATCAGCACGCCGGATATGTGGACCATCCCGGTGGGCTTAAAGACCCTCATCGGAAAATACAATGTGGAATGGGGGATGCTGACGGCAGGAGGCGTTATGGCCCTGCTGCCCACAGCGGTGATGTTTGCAGTGATGCAGAAATTTATTGTGGAGGGACTGACCTCCGGAGCTGTAAAGGAGTAACCTATGGAAAGGGAGATGAAAATGAGAGAAGATCGGCTTGCTCTTACCCATACAGGGGAGCGCCAGAAGGAATATTTGAACGCAGTAGTTCCGCCGGTATTTTTGACCTCGCTGCATATTTTTGACGATATGGGTGCCTACAAGCACCACAAAGAGACCGGGGCCTATGTGTACGGCAGGGAAGGGAACCCCACGGTGGGAATCCTGGAGGAGAAGGTGGCAGCCCTGGAGAGAGGCTGCGGAGCGGTGGCATTTGCCAGCGGCATGGCGGCAGCGGCGGCGGCCATCCTGGCGGTATGCCGGGCAGGGAGCCATATCATCTGCATGAAGGATGTTTATCAGCCGGTGAAGGGGATTCTGAACGGGTATTGTATCCCGAAACTGGGAATGTCGGTTTCCTATTGGAACGGCAGGAGCCTCAAGGAGCTGGAATCGCTGGTACGGGAGGAAACGGCCCTGATCTGGATTGAGAGCCCGGCGACCTTTGTATTTTCCGCTGTGGATATCCGCGGTGTGGTGAAGCTTGCCAAGGCTCACGGGATCCGGACTTATATTGACAATACCTTCTGCACCCCCTTGTACCAAAAGCCCCTTACCATGGGAATCGATATTTCCATGCATACCATATCCAAATACATTGGCGGCCACAGCGATATCATTGGGGGGATCCTTGTGGTGAAGGACGAGGAGCTGGAGCGTGACCTTCGGGATAACATCCGCCAGTGGTTCGGGGGGATCTTAGGCCCCATGGAGGCCTGGCTGGCAATCCGGGGCCTGCGCACCCTGGAGCTGCGGGCGGAGCGCCACCAGCAGACTGCCATGGCGGTGG
>CAJUQB010000046.1:0-14402 GCA_910588285.1 uncultured Lachnospiraceae bacterium | reverse complement strand
CCAAGGTTGAAAAGGTGTACTACAGCGGCCTTGCCTCCCATCCCCAGGCAGAGCTGATCCACAGCCAGCAGACAGGGCATACGGGCCTCATGAGCTTTACCATCCACGGGGGGCTGGAACAGGCCATGGAGCTGGTGGATCATCTGAAGGTATTTGAGATTGGCTGTTCCTGGGGCGGCTTTGAGAGCCTGGCCCTCTGCCCGCTGGTCAATGCCGAAAAGGAGGAGCTGGATTTCCTGTCCTTACGGGAAAAGGACCGGGGGCTGATCCGGATCCACTGCGGCCTGGAGGGAACCGAGGTGCTGATTGAGGATCTGAGGCAGGCACTGGAAAAGATTTGACAGGTGATGGGCCGGCCGGAGGAAGCGTGGGGGAGGATATCAGGATGTGCAAAACGGAGAAGGAAATAGAGAGATACCGGACTCCTTACCGCTGTCCCAGGCCTGTGCTGACAGGCTCCGGAAGGCCCGGGAGCTTTGACAGCCAGGGTGTGGACTGCCCCTTTGTATTCTTTCACAATGGGGCTTACCACATGCTCTATATTGGCTTTGACGGAACGGGCTATCAGACGGGGCTGGCGGTCAGCAGCGATCTGCTCCGCTGGGAACACAAGGGGCTTGTGATCCGGCGGCAGATGGACAGCGGCCGCTGGGACCGGCTGGGCGGGGCCGGGGTCTGGCTGCTGAAGGAGAGCGACAGCATCTGGGAGGTGCCGCGGCTGCGGAAGCTGGACGGGAAATACTGGATGGTTTACCATGCCTATCCGGGGGAGGGATATTAGAGCGGTCCCGGGGAGATCGCCCTGGCATGGACCGAGGATGAGGAGCTGATGGACTGGCATCTTCCGGACAGGCCTCAGTTCTCCTGGCGGGACGGGGAAGCCTGGGAGCGGGGAGGCCTGTACAAATCCAGCATTGTGGAGCAGGACGGGGTGTTCTATATGTTCTACAATGCCAAGGATCAGGCGGAGGACTGGACAGAGCAGATTGGGGTCGCCTGTTCCAGGGACCTCATCCATTGGGTCCGCGGGGCCGATAATCCTGTTCTGAAGGTGACGCCGGGACGGGGAATTCCGCACCATCTGCGTGGCGGCCAGCAGGCCGGTGTGGGACTGCATGGAAGCGGAGGTTAATGAGGAAGCCAGAGGCGCCAGGTGGTAATGACCATATTGATTTTTCTGATAAGACCTGATAGTATAGTGATATGTATCAGGTCTTATCAGCGCCTGCATATAAATTTTATGAAGATGAATCATGTATGGAGGGTTCACGTTTCCTAGAGCGTGTTTGAAAATTGCTTTCTGGCAGCTGTGCGTTACACTTTGTGGGAGATTTGGGCCAAATGAAGGGCGCATAGCGGGCTATGTAACCTGAATTTGGTCCGAATATACCGCAAAGTGGGGCGTGCAGATGGCGGGAATGAATTTTCAAACACGCTATAACCCTCCGAATCTAAATTTTGGAGAAAGAAAATGAAAAACCAGATTACCATCCGTGAAGCAGTCACGGAACATGATGTTACAGAGTTTTGGGAAGAGCTTTGCAGCTATTTTGTGCGGGATGTTTTTCCTGACCCAAAGGATGGGGACAGGGAATATTTCCTGGGTGCGCAGTACCGGGCGCAGATCGAGAAGCTCCACGACCGGCCCCAGGACCGCTGCTATTACCTGTTTTTCCGCCGGGATGGACAGGATATCGGCTTTGCCATGCCGGTGATCTACCATACGGAGGACGGCAAGTGCTTTATCATGGAGTTCTGCGTCTATCCAAGGTTTCGGGGCAATGGAACAGGAAGGGAATGCGCTGTGGCGCTGCTGGACTGGGCAAGGGAACAGGGCGCCCTGTATGGGGAGCTGAATTACAGCAGCGATGAGCGGCGGCGCCGGTTCTGGCAACGGGTGGGTTTTACCGAGAACGGGGCGGACGAGTGGGGAGAGCCGCTGATGCTCCTTCCACCTGCGGAGGAAGTCCCCATTTCCGTTGAAATTCTCTCGGATCCGGGGGACTGGCAGCTCAAAAAGCTGGAGAACGGATTTTTGCAGGAGATCGGTGAACCGGCATTGACCGAAGAGCAACAGAAGCAGCTGGCCCAAGGGATTTCGGAGGGCAAAATCACATTCTTTGTTGCAAAGCGCGGCTACCGGGCTGTGGGAATGTGCAGCGTGGCCGGATGCTTTTCCTCCTTTGCCTGCAGGGAGAACGGTGTGTTTGACGACTTTTACATTGAACCGGTGTTCCGGGGAAAAGGGATTGCCCGGAAGCTGGCCCTTACCGCACAGAGCTGGTGCGAAGAGAAGGGATTGGCAAGCCTGACCGTCTGCTGCGCCCCCTGTGACGAGAAGATGTATCAATCCCTTGGCTTTGGGCTGCATTTGGGCGCTGCAGCTGCATATGTGTGTAAAAGCCTGGAGAGGAAATAGGGACGGAGAGGCTGGCATTATGGAAAGAGCGGTGACACCGCTCTTTCGTTGTGTTATCGGAAATTCCTCCGGATTTCCGATATCTAAGCTGCATTCAACTTGCGGTCTTGACAAGAAGCAAAAGAAATCTGACAGAATGCAAAAAGTCAGCACGAAAAGGTGGTGAAAATAATGCCTGAATTTACTCCGCCCGATTATCAACTGGAAAAGGAGTGCAACGCCGAATATCTACAATCCCGATTAGAGAAACGGAAAAAAGCAATCAAAGTATGCCTGCTCGACCAAAGCGTGGTTGCTGGCATAGGCAATATCTATTCTGATGAAATCCTGTATCGTGCAAGGATAAGTCCCTCTGCCCCCGCAAACGGTCTGAGCGTAAGCGAATGGGAACGTCTTGCCAGTGAGATTGCCGGCTGTTTGCGTTATTTCATTGATAAAAATAGTATCTCGCAAGAGGATTACCTGATAACAAAAGGTCAGGACTACCGCAATACGCCATTTCTGCAAGTGTACGGTCACACCGACGAACCTTGCCCGAATTGCGGAAATACATTGTGCCGTACCGTAATCGGCGGCAGGGGCAGCGTGTATTGTCCTGCTTGTCAGAAATAAGGAAAAGAATGGAAAAACACACAATTATTTGCTGGAAAAAACGGTATATATGAGAGAAAAGTATAGTAAGTTGATTTGGCATACAAAATTATATTGACATATTTTACAAAAAGAGTATTATAAAAGCATGAAACATTGTTTTGTAAATAGAAAATAGTTATTAGAATAATTTGTATGCAATTCATAATAATGAAAGGAAGTGAGGAACCTATAAAAAAGCTGTCACCGAAATCAATTTTCCTCGCAAAGATATTTCTTGGCTTGATGGTATTATTTGTATGGATATTAATTGCTATCAGCCATTGGTTTTTTCTTGTAACATTTTTCTTTTTGGGATGCTATGAGGTGGTACTGTATAAAAAATTGAGATGCCCCTATTGCGGTAAAGTCGAAAATTTAGGACGCTTGTCTCTCGCAATGAAGCAGGAGCATTATTGCTATTTCTGTGGGCATCGAATTGAATTTGAGGAGGATTAGATATGAAAATTCATGGAGGTGATTTTTGATTAGCGGAGATTTTAATAGTAAAAGATTGCTATTACTGAAACACTATGGTAAGATAAGCCCATGATGGGGAAATGCTTTGGAAGGGGGCGGCAGGTGTGATGGGGCGGAACAAAAAAGTATTGGATTTCACACATTTAAGCTGGAGCCTGTCACGGCAGTCCTCCGGCACAGCCGGAAGCTATTTAAAGTCTTACGAAGTGGCGGATGGAATCAAATACTATTATAAAATGTCCAATTTTGACAGCGTAAGAGGGGTAATTGGCCATGAGAGCATCAATGAAATCATTGTTCAAAATATTGCTGAAATATTAGAAATACCGCATTTGCATTATGAACTGATCCATGGAGAAGTCAGCATTGGCGGGAAGCGTTACGAAACATGGCTGACAAAATCCCGGGATTTTAAAGATCCCGGAGAGCGTAAGCTCACATTTGAAAGCTTTTATGAAATCAATCGAATGGATGGCGAGAGCGTGTGGCAGTTGATTGAACGGAATGAAATGGAACAATATTTTTATGAAATGTTCCTTTTGGACTATATCATCTGTAACCGCGACAGGCATGGGGCAAATATCGAGGTGCTTGAACATCGTGGAGCATACCGGCTTGCTCCGCTTTTCGACCACGGAATTTCCCTGCTGGCTCCCTGTATGAATGATGTGGACAAGATGAAGAATTTTGATCTGCGAAAGGATGGTCCGGTAAATAATTTTGTGGGCAGTATGAACCTGTCAGAGAACCTAAAATTAGTTCCAAACCATATGTTGGAGACTGCGGCGGGGAAGGTTTTTTCCAGAGAACATATTTTTGCAGGGCTGGAAGAGGCGATAGGTGCAGTTCCGGAAGAATTTTGGAATATCATAGAAGAGATGGTCAGGGAGAGAATCAATCATGTTAAGGAAATTTGCAATCAAGGATGAAACATATGGAGCTGATGACGAATTTGCAGTGCTAAGCTATAATGAAGAAACAGATCAATATGCCATCGAAATACCGGAATCAGTAAATCCAGACAAGCTCCCGGCGATACCGGGCATGCTTGCCCGGAAAGGGGTACGTTTTATTGATGACCGCTGGGCCAGGCAGTTTGTGAAGGAACGGGTGGTTCCGCCGGAGCGGCAGAATATCGGAATGATCATGCGTCAGGTGGGGATGTCCTATTATAGTGAGTTCCCGCTGCTGGTATACTGCAGCGGCAGATGCTGCATGGATGATTTTTGGCTGGAGGAGATCACTACGACAAACGCATGAGTAAATAAATCTATACTGCGAACCAGGTCCTGGATGCATATATGATAAATGTTGAATAATTCCGATAAAATAATTGAATTTTCAGGTAAAATACGGTACAATATCTGTAGTTGTAAATCAAATCACAGAAGGAAGAGGGAATGTTATGAAGCTTGGTTTTATCGGGGCAGCTCATGAGGTGACCGGAAGCTGCCATTATCTTCAGGTGGGAGAACATCATGCACTGATCGACTGTGGTATGGAGCAGGGGCCGGATCTTTATGAGAACCAGGAAATCCCGGTGAATGCTTCGGATGTGGACTATGTATTTATTACCCATGCCCATATCGACCATTCCGGTCTGCTTCCCCTATTGTACAGCCATGGGTTCCGGGGGCAGGTATTTGCCACCAGGGCAACCTGCGCCCTGTGCGATATCATGCTGAAGGATTCTGCCCACATCCAGATGTTTGAGGCGGAATGGAAGAACCGGAAGGCAAAGCGTGCCGGGCGGCCGGAAGTGGAGCCTATGTACAATATGGAGGATGCGGAAGGAGTTTTGAAGCATTTTATTCCCTGTGAGTACAATGCGGTGATTCAGGTCTGCGAGAATATCCGGATTCGCTTTATCGATGCAGGGCATCTGTTGGGCTCTGCCAGCATTGAGGTGTGGTGCAAGAAAGAGGACGAGGAGATCAAGGTTGTATTTTCCGGAGATATCGGCCATGGCAACCGGCCGCTGATCCGGGATCCCCAGTACATTACAGAGGCGGACTATGTGGTGATGGAGTCCACCTACGGGGATCGGGTGCACAAGGATCCGCCGGATTATGCCACAGAGCTTGCCCGGCTGATCAAGGAGACCTTCCGCAAGGGCGGCAACCTGGTCATCCCGGCCTTTTCCGTGGGCAGAACCCAGGAGATGCTGTTTTACCTGCGCAAGATCAAGACAGAGCATATGCTGCCGGAGTATGAGGATTTTATTGCCTATATTGACAGCCCTCTGGCAGTGGAGGCTACCAATATTTACAATGAGAGCGTGTCGGACTGCTTCCGGGAGAAGGCCAGACGCATGGTGGAGCAGGGGATTAACCCCATCAGCTTTCCAGGGCTTCGGGTGTCTGTCACCAGCGACGAGTCCAAGATGATCAATTTTGACAATCAGCCCAAGGTGATTATTTCAGCCTCCGGTATGTGTGAGGCTGGGCGGATCCGCCATCACCTGAAGCACAACCTGTGGCGGCCGGAATCCACCATTTTATTCGTGGGCTTCCAGGTGCCAGGAACTCTGGGCAACCATCTGCTGAATGGGGCCAAGGAGGTGAAGCTCTTCGGTGAGACCATTGATGTTCAGGCCAGGATAGAGAACCTGCCGGGCATCAGCGGCCATGCGGATAAGGAGAACCTGCTGACCTGGGCAGCAGCCTTTGAGAAGCCTCCCAAGCGGATATTCGTGGTCCACGGCGAGGATCATGTGACGGACGGCCTGGCAGAGGAGCTCCACAGCCGTCTTGGTGTGGATGCGGTGGCGCCCTACAGCGGGGACTGCTATGACCTTCTCACCAATACCATGATCGCAGAGGGAAGCAGGGAACACAAGCCCAAGAAGGAAGCGGGCCATGTGGTTTCCGGCGTATTTGCAAGGCTTTTGGCTGCCGGAGAGCGTCTGCTGTCCGTGATCCGCAGAAACGAGGGCGGAGCCAACAAGGATTTGGCCAGATTTGCCGATCAGATCAATTCCTTGTGCGACAAATGGGATCGCTGAGATAGTTTTTCATTGTTTTTAAGGCCGACTTTTCCAAGCGGCTGACCTGGGCCTGGGAGATCTGAATCTCCTCAGCTACCTCCATCTGCGTCTTGCCTTCAAAGAAGCGCAGCTTGATGATGTAGTTTTCCCGTTCCCCGAGACGCTGCATGGCGTCGTTTAGGGAGAGCTCCTCGACCCAGGTCTCTTCTTTGTTCTTTTTATCGCTGAGCTGATCCATCACATAGAGGGTGTCGCCGCCGTCGGTGTAGACCGGTTCATAGAGGCTGACAGGGCTCTGGATGGCATCCAGGGCAAAGACGATATCCTCCTTCGGGATGCCCACCTCTTCTGCAATTTCCGAGACCGTGGGCTCCTGGAGGTTTTTTTTCAGCAGCAGCTCTCTGGCATGGATGGCCTTGTAGGCAGTATCCCGCAGGGAACGGCTGACCCGGATGGAGTTGTTGTCTCTAAGATACCGACGGATCTCCCCCACGATCATGGGCACCGCATAGGTGGAAAATTTTACATTTAAGGTGGTGTCAAAATTATCAATGGATTTGATGAGGCCGATGCAGCCAATCTGGAACAGGTCGTCTACATTCTCATTGCTGGAGGAAAAACGCTTGATGACGCTCAAAACCAGGCGGAGATTGCCCTTGATGTACTGTTCCCTGGCTTCCATATCGCCTTCCTTTACCCGGCGCAGCAGCTCGGCCTTCTCCTGTTCCTTTAAGATGGGGAGCTTTGCGGTGTTGACCCCGCAGATTTCAACTTTATATACTGCCATGATGTATACCTCCGGATGTGATTGTGATATAAGAATTGGGGTCTGGCCCCCTGGCTGTGAATTATGTTCTCACGGAATGCGCAGCTAGTGTGCATTCCTGACCCGTGAAATCTTATAAGAAAAGAATGCACGTATTTTTCTACTTTTATTCATGGATTTTTTGTGCTAAAATAGAAAAAAAGTCTAACACCGGAGGGATGCTTTATGGATATGATTGACAAGCGGGATCAGAGGGAGAAAATGATACGCAGTATCATTAAGCGGAGAAATGTAATCTATGGGCCGGATGCAGGCATGGGATCGGCGCAGGCAGTTCAGCCGGGGATGCAGCAGGGAATGTACCAGCCGGGAATGCAGCAGGGGATGTATCAGCCAAATATGCAGAATGGGTCTGCACAGCCCTCTTCGCCGGCTGCAGGCTCTGAGGATGCAGCCGCCATGGAGGTGCTTGCACGCCTGGAGCGGGAGGCAGCGGCGGACGAGGCAGCCAAGCAGGCAGAGATTCAGCGGGCGATCGAACAGCAGCAGGAAAAGGAGGAGGCCATCAGCCGGATCCTGCATGAGAAGGAGGAGGACCGGCAGCGGACTATCGAGCAACAGCAGGAGAAGGAGCATGAGAAGGAGGAGGCCATCAGCCGGATCCTGCATGAGAAGGAGGAGGACCGGCAGCGGACCATGGCCCAGGTGCGGGGAGAGTAGACCGGGCTGATATCAGAGACCGAAGCCAATCGGCCGGGCAGGCGGAAGGAGAGCCTGCCCTTTTTGGGGATTGATAAAATGAAGGAGAATAGACAGAGCGTATTATGAAAAAATTAATTGACTTGATTAGTGAGGAAGTGACAGAAGCTTTTGTTCGGGAGGGTTATGATGCCAAATACGGCAGAGTGACGCTTTCCAACCGTCCGGATCTGTGCGAGTACCAGTGCAATGGCGCCATGGCGGCAGCCAAGGAATACCATTGCGCCCCCTTTCAGATCTCAGAGAAGGTGGCGGCAGCCCTGGGGGACAGCAGGCTGTTTTCCATGGCAGAGTCCGTGAAGCCGGGATTTTTGAATTTGAAGCTGTCGGAGGAATACCTGGCAGCGTATTTGGAGCAGATGGCGGCGGACCAGGGGCGGTTTGGCTGCAGCAGGGCAGAGAAGCCCAAGACCATTATGGTGGATTACGGCGGGGCCAATGTGGCTAAGCCCCTTCATGTAGGGCACCTGCGCTCCGCCATTATCGGAGAGAGTGTGAAGCGCATCGGGAAGTTCATGGGCCACCATATGATCGGCGACGTGCATCTGGGAGACTGGGGCCTGCAGATGGGCCTGATCATTGTGGAATTGAAGGAACGGCAGCCCATGCTTGCATATTTTGATGAGGGCTACCAGGGAGAGTATCCCAAAGAGCCGCCCTTTACCATTGCCCAGCTGGAAGAGATCTATCCTACAGCCAGCGGCAAGTCCAAGGAGGATCCCGTGTTTAAGGAGGCTGCCATGGAGGCCACCCTGCAGCTGCAGCAGGGCCGCAGGGGCTACCGGGCTCTGTTGAAGCATATTTTGGACGTGTCGGTGGAGGATCTGAAGAAGAATTATGCCAACCTGAACGTGTCCTTTGAGCTGTGGAAGGGAGAGTCCGATTCCCAGCCCTATATTGCGGATATGGTGGAGCAGATGAAGGCCCGGGGACATGCCTATGTGTCTGAGGGCGCCCTGGTGGTAGATGTGAAGGAGGAGACGGACACCAAGGAGATCCCTCCCTGCATGATCCTGAAGTCAGATGGGGCGGCCCTGTATGACACCACGGACCTGGCCACCCTGATCTGGCGGATGCAGGATTATGATCCGGACGAGATCATTTACCTGGCGGATAAGCGGCAGGAGCTTCATTTTATCCAGGTGTTCCGCTGTGCCAGGAAGACCGGGCTGGTGAAGCCGGATACCGAGCTGAAATTCTTAGGCTTTGGCACTATGAACGGCAGGGACGGCAAGCCCTTCAAGACCAGGGACGGCGGGGTTATGCGCCTCCAGTACCTGGTGGAGGAGATCAATGAGGAGATGTACAAGAAGATCGCCGAGAACCATGTGGTGGAGGAGTCGGAAGGAAGGGAGACAGCCAGGACAGTGGCCCTGGCAGCCATCAAGTATGGGGACCTGTCCAACCAGGCCTCCAAGGATTATGTGTTTGATATCGAACGCTTTACCTCCTTTGAGGGAAATACCGGACCTTATATCCTCTATACCATTGTGCGGATGAAGTCCATCCTGAGCAAATATTTTGAGCAGCATGCCCTCCCGGCGGATGCCAGGCTGCTGCCGGCTGCTACGGAGAGCGAAAAGTCGCTGATGCTGGAGCTTTCCAGGTTCAATGGGGTGATGGAAAGCGCCTACGAGGAGAGCGCGCCCCATAAAATCTGCGCCTATATGTATGATCTGGCCAATGATTTCAATCATTTCTATCATGAGACCAAGATCATGGCCCAGGAGGATGCGGCTGTTCAGGCAGGCTACATCCGGATGCTGATGCTCTGCAAGGGGATCCTGGAGGTCTGCATTGATGTGCTGGGATTCTCCGCGCCGGATAAAATGTAACGATATCCGCCATTCCGGAAAATAAAAATATCTCAAGTATAGCAAAACCACCTCCTGAGCATACTATGCAAAAACAGGAGGTGGTATTTTGCATACCAATCGTTTGAGCCTTGAGAAATCACCTTACCTATTACAGCATGCCCATAACCCGGTAGACTGGTATCCCTGGTCCGAGGAAGCCTTTGCGGCGGCCCGAGCGCAGGAGAAGCCAGTCTTTTTGTCGATCGGCTATTCCACCTGCCATTGGTGTCATGTGATGGAACGGGAATCCTTTGAAAATGAAGAGATAGCAGAAGTATTAAATCAAAATTTTATTTCTGTCAAGGTGGACCGGGAGGAGCGGCCGGATGTGGATGGCATCTACATGCATGTCTGCCAGATGCTGACCGGAGGCGGGGGCTGGCCGTTGACGGTATTTCTGACGCCGGAGCAGAAGCCATTTTATGTGGGAACTTATTTTCCGCCGGAAAGCCAGGGGGGGCAGCTGGGGCTTTTGGAGCTTCTTGGGCGGATTGCAAGGATGTGGAGCCAGGAGCGGGAGCGCCTGTTGGAGCGGGCAGAGGAGATTCTGGACGTGCAGATCCAACCGGAGCCTGCCCAGGGGGCGTACCGCCTGACTGCCCTCTTTGATTCCAGATACGGCGGGCTGTACGGGGCGCCGAAGTTCCCGCTGCCCCATAACCTGCTGTATCTTCTGGCCATTGGGCAGGAGCAGCCTCAGGCAGCGGAGCAGGCGTATTTTACCCTGGACTGCATGTACCGGGGCGGTATCTTTGACCATCTGGGGGGCGGCTTTTCCAGATATTCCACGGATGAGCAGTGGCTGGTGCCTCATTTTGAGAAAATGCTCTATGACAATGCATTGCTGGTCCTGGCCTATCTGGAGGGCTATGAGAGAAGCAAGAAGCCCCTGTACCTCACAATCGCAGAGCGGACCATTTCCTATCTGCAGGAGGAGCTGATGCATGATAAGGGGGCCTTTTTCTGCGGCCAGGATGCGGACAGCGATGGGGAAGAGGGGAAATATTATGTATTTACGCCCCAGGAGATTGCGGCGGTTCTGGGGGAGGAAGGGGCCTCCCTGTTCTGTGCATGGTATCATGTGACGGATCAGGGGAATTTCGAGGGAAAATCCGTACTGAACCTTCTGGATAATCCCAGATGGCAGGCCCCCTTTCCGCGGCAGGAGGATATCTGTAAGCTTCTTGCTTACCGCCGGGGCCGGGCGGGGCTTCATCTGGACGATAAGATTCTGGCTGCCTGGAACGGCCTTGCAGTCTGGGCCCTGGCCAGAGCCTTCCAGGTGACGGGGCGCAGTGAATACTATAAGCAGGCAAAGAAGGCCGCGGCCTTTGTTCGGGCCAACATGATGACCTTAAACGGCCGGATGCGGGTGCGCTGGCGGGAGGGGGATGTGGCCTTTGAGGGAAACCTGGATGATTACGCCTTTTTTGGGCTGGGGCTGTTTGCGCTCTACCAGTGCGACTATGATGTGAGCTGGCTGCGCACCTGTATGCAGCTGGCAGAGGAAATGCGGCGGCAATTCTGGGACGAGGTGGAAGGTGGCTTCTTCTTCACGCCTGCCTGCGGGGAGGCCTTTATCACCCGGAGGAAGGAGTGGTACGACGGGGCGCTGCCTGCCGGAAATTCGGCGGCAGCCCTGCTTCTGGTGTGGCTGGCCCACCTGATCCAGGAGGAAAAATGGCAGCAGATGGCCCGGGAGCAGCTGGAAGCCCTGGACCAGGCTGTGGGAGACAATGAGGCCGGCCATGCCCTGGGATTCCTGGCCCGGCGCCAGTGGCAGGATCCGGGAATCCATGTGGTCTGTACCAGCCAGGAGGAAATTCCGGAGGAGGACCTTCGCTGTTACCGCAGAGCCCAGGGCCGTCCCCTCTATGCCCTGGTGCTGACAGACAAAAACCGCAAATCCCTGGCCCGTCTGATTCCGTCCCTGGAAGCCTATGAGATTGCCGGAGAAATACAGTATTATGTCTGTAAGGATCATGTGTGCCAGGAACCGGTCACAGAATTAAATTTTGATTAAATATTTATATTAGAAAAAATTTCCACTTAAGAATAGCATTCATTTTCAAAATGTGTTATAATACGTACTTGGTTTAAGGAAAGGGGATACGTATGAATCACAAAATGAAAAAGCTTGCTTCCTATTATAAACCTTATCTGGGGCTGTTTGTGGCGGATCTGTTTTTTGCGATCCTGGGGGCGGCTATTACGCTGGCCATTCCGCTGATTGTGCGGTATATTACCGGGAATGTCATCACACTGGAGCCATCCCAGGCCATGGAGAAGATTCTGCGGCTGGGGATTCTTATGGTGGTTTTGGTGCTGGTGGAATGCTTCTGCAATTATTTTATTACCAATTACGGCCATATGATGGGAGCTAAGATTGAATACGACATGCGGGCAGAGATTTTCGGCCATTATCAGAAGCTCTCCTTTTCCTTTTTTGACAATCAGAAGGTGGGGCAGCTGATGAGCCGCATCACCAGCGATTTGTTTGATATCAGCGAGCTTTTGCACCATGGGCCGGAGGATCTGGTGATTTCGATTATCAAGATCATCGGTTCCTTTGTAATCCTTTTGTGCATTGATGTGAAGCTGACACTGATCGCTTTTGTATTTATCCCAATGATGCTGGTGTATGCCGCCTATTTCAATAAGAAAATGAAACGTGCCTTCAAGCGGAACCGGGCCAGGATTGCGGATATCAACAGCCAGATCGAGGACAATCTGTCCGGAATCCGGGTGGTGAAGTCCTTTGCCAATGAGGGCGAGGAGATGGATAAGTTCCAGGAGGGCAACCTGGGGTTTTTGTCTGCCAAAAAGAGCAGCTATGCCTATATGGCAGGGTATCATTCCGGCCTGGGGGCCCTTACGACCATGATCACCATTGCCGTGCTGGTGTTTGGGGCCATGCTGATCACCAAGGGACAGGTCAATGTGACGGACCTCATTACCTTTTTGCTCTATATCAATACCTTTACGGATCCGGTGAAAAAGCTGATTACCCTGACCGAGCAGTTCCAGAACGGCTATACCGGCTACGAGCGGTTCCTGGAGATGATGGCCATCCGGCCGGATATTGTGGATGAGCCGGATGCCGCAGAGCTTAAGGACGTGAAGGGGGATATTACCTTTGAGGATGTGTCCTTCCATTACGAGGACAATGACCAGCAGGTGTTAAGCCATATCAACCTGAAGGTGGAGGCCGGCTCCTACATGGCGCTGGTGGGCTCCTCCGGTGCGGGAAAGAGTACGCTGTGCAGCCTGATCCCGCGTTTTTATGAGGTGTCCGGCGGCTCGGTGAAGGTGGACGGAGTGGATATCCGCAGGGTGAAGCTGAAAAGCCTTCGGGATCATATTGGGATTGTACAGCAGGACGTGTACCTCTTTGTGGGCACCATTGCCGACAATATCCGCTACGGCAAGCCGGATGCCACCATGGAGGAGATCGTGGAGGCGGCCAAGAATGCCAATGCCCATGAGTTTATCATGAGCTTTCCGGACGGGTATGATACGGATATCGGCCAGCGGGGCGTGAAGCTTTCCGGCGGGCAGAAGCAGCGGTTGTCCATCGCCCGGGTATTTTTGAAGAACCCGCCCATTTTGATTTTTGACGAGGCGACCTCCGCTCTGGACAATGAGAGTGAGAAGGTGGTGCAGGAATCCCTGGAGGTACTGGCCAGGAATCGGACTACCTTTGTGATCGCCCACCGGCTGTCTACCATCAAGAATGCACAGAAGATCCTGGTGCTGACAGAGAAGGGGATCGAGGAAGCAGGAAGCCACAGAGAGCTCTTGGCCCAGGGCGGTGTCTACGCCCATCTGTATCAGATGCAGTTTGCCGATTAGAGCGGAGTTTTACATGCAGACAAAAAAGGAGAATTTATGGATATCGTATTTCAAGACATCAAGCTGGAGCATAAGGAGCTGATTGAATATTACCTGAAGAAAAAGACTTACCGGAGCTGTGAGCTGGTTTTTTCCAATATTTTTCTCTGGTGCCGGTTTTATCCAACCAAATATGCCATTGTGGAGGAAGCCCTGGTTTTTCTGGGTGTTTCCAAGGAGAAGGGTATGAGCATCACCTTCCCGGCCGGGGATGAGCCCCAGGTGAAAAGGGCCCTGGATGTGATGATGGAGTATTTTCGGGAGAAGCAGGCGCCTTTTCGCATGCATCTGGTACAGGAGCAGGAATTTGCCCTGCTGGAGCAGTGGTATCCGGGACGGTTTGAGATTGTGTACGACCGGGATGCGGCGGATTATGTCTACGAGACGGAGAAGCTGACCACCCTGGCCGGCAAGAAGCTCCACGGGAAGCGAAACCATATCAACAATTTTAAACGGCAATATCCCAACTGGAGCTACGAGCGGATCACAGAGGCCAACAAGGAGGACTGCTTCCAGATGGCCATGAAATGGCGCAGCCGCCATGTGTGCGAGCATGACCCGGAGAACAATGAGGAGAATGAGGAGAAACGCGACGAGATGTGCGTGGCTCTGAAT
>CAJUQB010000045.1:14777-41909 GCA_910588285.1 uncultured Lachnospiraceae bacterium | reverse complement strand
GTATCCCTCTTATGATCCGGGTTCCGAATCTAAGAGCCCCTAAATGTTCTTAGGAAGGGGAATGGATCCGGACGCAACCGCCCTCTATGCGCCCTCCATGGCGCAGATCGGGCTTTCGTCGGCATCCGTGCCGCCGAATTGCTGATATTTGACAGAACATCAAGGGGCTCTAAGATTCTGCACAGTCGCAAATCGGGATAAAATTTGTGCCATTTGCCAATCTCAGTTTTGAAACGCCCTGTTTGCCGGGCAGTTCTTATTTATAACTTATAACGGTTCCCAGGGGGGTATTTTATTCCCACGAGAAACGGGCCAAGTGACTGTTTGCAGTCATTTGGCAAAATTTGCGGATAGATCAACCGGAATTAACGGCTTCTTAGCAGCGCAAACTTTTTGCTTTCAAGGTGATATATTTGTGTCATATATCAGCTTATATGTGTGTCTAAGTATTGGAAGGGGGAAAGAAACTTGCCGGCATATGGAAAGGAAGAAATAATCAGTCGATTAATGAATCAATATGGGAATAGTATTTTGCGAATGTGCTATATGTATTTAAAGGATTATCAGTTAGCAGAAGATGTTACTCAGGATACTTTTTTTGCAGGTATATGAGAAGTATGAAACATTTGAAAACAGGTCATCGGAAAAAACGTGGATTATGCGGATTGCATTTTGCAAAGAGGCAGACAGAAGCGGGTTCATTTCAAATACCGGGCTGCGGTGGTATTCTTGTGTTTCCTGTTGGGGGGAACAAGTGTATATGCCGGACATATCATTTACAATAGAATCTATGTAAATGAAGAAATACTTCCCAAGCTGCAGCCAATGGAGAAAATAGAAACAAAAAAGCTGATTGCAGCACCAAACGGGATCGGAGATTATACGAAGGAATACAGTTCCTACCGCACCTTATGCGCGGACTTGGGGATTGATCTGTTATGCTCGGATTTCGCTGAAAATAATCCGTATATGATCATAAACCGAAGAACGGATAACCAGAACTGGGAAGAAATACGGGTAATGGCATATATATTGGGGGATATTCGTGAAATCGTGAAGGTTGACGGAGAAAACTTCTATTCCTATGATGCAGGCCAAGAGTATGCTTCTCCTGTTGATCTGACAATAGAGATTATTTCCGGCGAGGAGCAAATGAGAATTGGATGGGACAAAGATTATTTGGGGATGTTTGCATTTGAAGAGACATACCAATCCTGTTCGGGATATACGGTAAATATACTAAGGGACACTATGATAGAAGACAAATATGCAGGATATACACCAAGATGTTGTGCAATTTTTGTTGCAGATGGAATTCGTTATACCTTGAGCGGCCAGGTTGAGCTGGAAACGATGAAGGAAATTGTTGATTCTATGCATTATGAATTCTTGGGAAAAAGTCCTTGAAAAATGGGCCGCAAACAGGTAAAATAGAAAAGATTATGAAAAAAGTGCCAGAAGACGCGGGAGAGATACATGGAACTGACGGATTTGAATGTGAAGCTGCAGGTGTTTGAGGGGCCTCTGGACCTGCTGCTCCATCTGCTGGAGAAGAACAAAGTGAATATTTACGATATCCCCATTGTGGAGATTACAAGCCAGTATCTGGAATATATTGCGGAGATGAAACGCCAGGATCTGAATATCATGAGCGAATTCTTAGTGATGGCAGCCACTCTTCTTGACATCAAATCCCGGATGCTCCTGCCGGTGGAGGAGACTGAGGAGGAGGAAGAGGACCCCAGGGCAGAGCTGGTGCAGAAGCTTTTGGAATACAAGATGTACAAGTGCATTTCCTATGAGCTTCGGGACCGCCAGGTGGATGCACAGCGTGTGATGTACAAGCTTCCCACCATCCCCAGGGAGGTGCTGGAATACGAGGAGCCGGTGGATCCGGCCATGCTGTTGGCGGATCTTACCCTGGCGCGGCTGAATATGATTTTCAAGTCCATCATGAGGAAGCAGGTGGACCGGATTGACCCCATCCGATCCAAATTCGGCAGGATCGAGAAGGAGGAGGTTTCTCTGGAGGAGAAGATGGCCTATGTGGAGGACTATGCCAGAAGCCATCCGTCCTTCAGCTTCCGGGCCCTTTTGGAGGCACAGAGCACCAAGATGGAGGTAATCGTTACCTTTTTGTCCATCCTGGAGCTGATGAAGCTGGGAAAGATCACCATTTCCCAGGAGTACATATTTGATGATATTAAGATTGAGTCGCGGGTTGCGGCATAAATGGAATTTATGGAATGAATGGAATTCATGGAGATGGAAATGGACATGTTGGAGATGCAGAGACTGGAGGCAGCCTTAGAGGCGATATTATTTACCATGGGGGAATCGGTGGAGAGTTCCCGGCTGGCCGCGGCCCTGGAGGTGACGGTGGAGGATATCCGCCGTCTTGTGCTGGATATGCAGCAGCGGTATGAGCAGGAGAACCGGGGCATCCAGATTACCGAGCTGGAGGGCTCCTATCAGCTGTGCACCAAGCAGGAATATTACGAATATCTGATCCGGATTGCCAAGCAGCCCAAGCGCCATGCCCTGACGGACGTGCTCTTGGAGACCCTGTCCATCATTGCATACAAGCAGCCCATCACCAAGGTGGAGATCGAGAAGATCCGCGGCGTTTCCTGCGACCATGCGGTGAACAAGCTGGTGGAATACAATCTGGTCTGTGAGCTTGGCCGGCTGGAGGCGCCGGGCAGGCCCCTTTTATTTGGAACCACCGAGGAATTCCTAAGAAGCTTCGGTGTCCAGTCTGTGGATGAGCTCCCGGTGCTGAACCAGGATCAGCTGGAGGAATTCAAACAGCAGGCAGAGGAAGAGATGCAGATGAAGCTGGATATCTGACATATTGACAAAAAATTAACAATAAAAAACAGGAAAAACAGAGGGATTATGGTATATTTTACGCTACAAACCATGTCCCTCTGTTTTTGTGTTGTCAAAAAGTAGAAAAAATCATAGAAAAGCGGGGATTTCTTGTGGGGAATGCATAGTGTGACAAACAAATAACAAACTATTTTGTGGGAATGACCAAAAATTTTCAGATTGTATGAAAAAAATACACAATTCGCAAAAGAAATTGGAAAATACTGGTTACCAAAATGTAACTTGGTATCTATTTGGTTAGTATTGTTTCACATTTGGAAATTCGATAAAATGGACGCATGAGCGCTCGAAAGAGGAGGAGAAATGAGATGAGTAGGTTAACAGTAAATATGCCGAACAAAGCCCGTACCACATCAGAACGTCTGATACGGGAGTTTGAGCAGAGAATCGTCGCCAGCCCGCCGGGTGTCTGTCCGGTGGATATGCAGCTGTCCTTCCTGAAGGTCTGCCATGCCCAGACCTGTGGGAAATGCGTGCCCTGCCGTGTGGGGCTGGGGCAGGTGGAGTATCTGATGGAGGAGATTCTGGACAACCGGGGAACCATGAAGACCTTAGAGCTTCTGGAGCAGACAGCCAGGAACATCCAGCTGAGTGCAGACTGCGCCATCGGCTTTGAGGCGGCCCGCATGGTGCTGATGGGGATTGAGGGCTTCCGGGAGGATTATTTGTCCCACATTCAGGAGAAGAAGTGTACGGCTTCCTTTGAGCAGCCCATCCCCTGCGTGACCCTGTGCCCGGCCAAGGTGGATATTCCCGGATATGTGGCCCTGGTGGGTGAGGGAAGGTATGCAGATGCCGTGAAGCTGATCCGCAAGGATAATCCCTTCCCAACGGCCTGCGCGCTGATCTGTGAGCATCCCTGTGAGGCCAGATGCCGCCGGAATATGATTGACAGCGCCATCAATATCCGCGGCCTGAAGCGGTTTGCCGTGGACAATGCACCGGCGGACCAGGTGGAGACGCCCGGGAAGGCAGAGGAGACGGGCAAGCGGGTTGCCATTGTAGGAGGAGGCCCCAGCGGCCTGACAGCGGCCTATTTCCTGCAGCTGATGGGACATCAGACCGTCGTCTATGAAGAGAAGCCGAAGCTTGGCGGTATGCTGCGCTACGGAATCCCCAATTACCGGTTCCCCCGCCAGCGGCTGGAGCAGGATGTCAATGCCATCCTGTCTACGGGCGTGGAGGTACAGTACAATGTCAACATCGGCAGAGACGTGACCATGGAGCAGCTGCACAAGGAATACGATGCCGTATATGTGGCCATCGGCGCCCATACGGAGAAGCATTTTGGCATAGAGGGGGCCGAGAGTGAGGGCGTGGTGTCTGCTGTGGCTATGCTGCGTGAGGTGGGCTATGACAATTATCCGGATTATACCGGCAAGAAGGTTGTGGTCATTGGCGGCGGAAATGTGGCCATGGACTGTGCCAGGACAGCCATCCGGGCCCATGCCGACAAGGTAAGCATTGTTTACCGCAGACGCCAAAAGGATATGACGGCCTTAGAGGCTGAGATTGAGAGCGCAGTTGCGGAGGGCGTAGAGCTGCTGACCCTACAGGCGCCCATGCGTGTGGAGGCTGACAGTACAGGCAAGGTAGTGGCCCTGTGGGTACAGCCCCAGATCAGCGGAACCTATGACAACGCGGGAAGGCCCAAGTGCCTGAAGGCCGACAAGGCCGAGGAGCGCATTGCCTGCGATGTGGTTCTGGTTGCCATCGGCCAGGATGTTGTGTGCAAGCATTTTGAGGAATACGGCATTCCCACCAGGTGGAACTGCCTGAAGACCCTGGAGGATACCTCCATTGAGGGCATGCCGGGAGTATTTGCAGGCGGGGACTGCGTGTCCGGTCCTGCCACGGTGATCAAGGCCATTGCAGCCGGCAAGGCGGCGGCAGCCAATATTGATACATATCTGGGCTATCACCATGAGATCAGCTGCGATGTGGAGATTCCGCAGCCGAAGCTCAATGACAAGAACCCCAGCGGAAGGATCCATCTGACGGAGCGGGAGGCCTGTGAGCGGAAAAACGACCTGGATGGAGTAGAGAAGAACATGAGCCGTGAGGAGGCGCTGCAGGAATCCTCCCGGTGTCTGCGCTGCGACCACTTTGGCTGCGGAATTTTGAGAGGAGGCAGAGAAGAGAAATGGTAAGTACAACAATGGTGAATTTAACAATCGACAAGATCCCGGTACAGGTGCCCAAGGGAACCACCATTCTGGATGCAGCTGCCTCTGTGGGCGTTTTGATCCCAAAGCTCTGTTTCCTGAAGGGAATCAATGAGATCGGGGCCTGCCGTGTCTGCGTAGTGGAGCTGGTGGGCAAGGAATCCCTGGTGGCTGCCTGCAACACCCAGGTGGAGGAGGGCATGGAGGTGCTGACCCACAGCCAGAAGGCCATGAATGCCAGAAGGACCAATGTGGAGCTGATCCTGTCCCAGCATGATTACCGGTGTGCCACCTGCGTCCGCAGCGGCAACTGCGAGCTGCAGACGGTGGCCAATGACCTTGACATCTTTGAGCTGCCCTTTGTCCAGGCCTATGAGCCCAACAGCTGGAATCAGGAGTTTCCGCTGATCCGGGATGCCTCCAAGTGCATCAAATGCATGCGCTGCGTTCAGGTGTGCGACAAGATCCAGGGGCTGAATATCTGGGATATCGTCAACACCGGAAAGCGCACCAGCGTCAATGTCTCCAAAAGCCGCAGGATTGAGGAGGCAGACTGCGCCCTCTGCGGCCAGTGCATCACCCACTGCCCGGTGGGAGCGCTTCGGGAGCGGGACGACGTGGAGAAGCTGGTGGATGCCATTGCAGATGAGGATAAGATCATTATTGTCCAGATTGCGCCGGCGGTGCGGGCTGCCTGGGGAGAGAGCTTTGGCATGACCAGGGATCAGGCCACCGTAAAGCGCCTGGTGGCAGCTCTGCGCAGAAGCGGCATTGATTATATCTTTGACACCAATTTCTCGGCGGACCTGACCATCATGGAGGAGGCCAATGAGTTCCTGGAGCGGCTGAACCACAAGGAGGACTATGCATGGCCCATGTTCACCTCCTGCTGTCCCGGCTGGGTGCGCTTCTTAAAGTCCCAGTATCCGGATATGGTATCCCAGCTGTCCACAGCCAAATCCCCCCAGCAGATGTTCGGCGCTGTGGCAAAGAGCTATTATGCGGATCTTCTGGGTGTGGAGCCGGAGCGGATCTTCTCCGTGTCCATCATGCCCTGTACCGCCAAGAAGGCAGAGGCCGGGCTGCCGGTGATGAACGACGCCGGGGCCGGGCAGGATGTGGACGTGGTGCTGACCACCCGTGAGGTGGACCGGTTCCTGCGGGCAAAGCACATTAAGCCCCAGATCTTAAAGGAGGAGGAGTTTGATACGCCCCTCGGCGTGGGAACGGGAGCAGCCGTGATCTTCGGCGTGACCGGCGGCGTGATGGAGGCTGCCCTGCGCAGCGCCTACAACTTTGTGACCGGGGAGAATCCGGGGCCCGATGCCTTTGCGGCAGTCCGGGGGATGGATGGCATCCGGGAGGCCCAGGTGGAGATCAACGGGATCCCGCTGAAGGCGGCCATTGCCAGCGGCCTTGGCAATGCCAGGAAGCTGGTGGAGGCGATCAGGAGCGGCCAGGCAGAGTATGATTTTGTGGAGATTATGGCATGTCCCGGCGGCTGTGCCGGCGGCGGCGGACAGCCCATCTGGGACGGCGTGGAGCTGGCAGATGTGCGGGGAGATAAGCTGTATGCGCTGGATCAGGCATCTGAGCTTCGGTTCTCCCATGAGAATCCCTCCATCATCCAGATCTACAAGGATTACCTGGAGAAGCCCATGTCCCACAGGGCCCATGAGCTGCTGCACACAGACCATGAGGCATGGTCCATGCCCAAGGGGAAATAGCCTGCGGAAAAAGGAAACGAACGCAGTAAAAACACCATAACAGAGAGAAAGCGTCTGTGCAATTCATGCACAGGCGCTTTTTACCGCCAAGCAGCTGTTTTAGGGGATAACCGTTATTTTTTCTGGTTCCGCCCCTTCATCATACTTAAGATCAGGTCGGCTTTTTTCTGGTCGTCCTTTGACATGTTTTGCTTTAATACCTCAATGATCAGGTCACGCTCATTGGAATCAAAGCCCACGCCGGACTTCTGGGCGGCGGAGGAGGCGGCCATCAGGGCGGCCATCATGTCCTGGGGCGTTGACCCGGAGCTTTTGTTTGCCATTTCCATGAGAAACTTCAGCTTCTCTGGGGAAATGTTCTTCAGGTTGGCATTGTTTAATAAGATTGATGGGTCCATAGAATCTCCTTATTTGTTTCAGGTAAACAGCGTCTCATAGGCGGAAAACATCTGGACATAATTCTGCAGCATGTCGATGGTTTCCTGTTCCTGGGGCGTGCAGTAGCTGCGGATTGCCTCCAGCATCTGTAAGGGCAGCGGCTCCTCTGTCTCCGGCAGGGAGCAGATCTGCATGGAGGTTTCCGGATTGTCAAAAAGAGAGATGGTGCGCCTTAGCTCCATGAATTTTGCCAAAAAGGCAATGGTTTTCTGGCTGGCGCCGCTGATATAGGGAATAGCGGCCTTCAGCATAAGGAGCTGGCGGTCGCAGACCAGGTCGTCAATCAGGTTGTTGGGGTGTTCCTGGCGTTCCGATTCCATGACAGCCTCCGTTTTTATACTTTTCTTTAATCTATGTGCCGCAGGGGGAAAATATTCCGGCTCTGCCGCAAAAGGACAAGGGACAGGGGCTTTTGGCAGATAACGGATGGAGGATTGTTTGCATATATTAAAAACGAATAGAATAGGAAAGCAGATGCTTTATGGGAAAATTGATTATAGATGGAAACAGCGTGTATGAGATTGATGAGGACTGCGAGAAAAGGCGGGAGCAGCGGGGGCGTCAGGAACGTAAGCAGGAGCCCCAGCGGCCCTGGGAGGAGGAGCAGAGACGCCGCAGACAGTAAGGAAGCGTTAGCAAAGGGGGGCTGTCATACAGCCCCCCTTTGCATGGATATTATTTTAGAAGCATCCGCCGCCAAAGCCGCTGCCATTGCCGCAGCACATCAGCAGAAGGATGATCCAGATGCAGTCACAGCCGCCGCCGTTGTTGCCAAAGAAACCGCCGTTGCCATTTCCGCAGCAGCACATCAGCAGGATAATCCAGATCAGGGAGGAGCATCCTCCGTTGTTGGCTTCGCATCCACATCCACAGTTTGTTGCAGCTAAATCACTCATAAAAAACCTCCAAAGTTTTTAATTACAGTTTACTATATGTCAGGGGATAAAAAGTGGTGAATCAATTTTTGAAAAATTTTTGACTATTTTTTCAAAGAGTGCTATGATGGAACAGGATCGTTTTTTTCAGAGTTGGAACATGGAGGGAGGACGCCAGGAGAACATGAATGAGGTTATTTCAAAGCTCTATGAGATTGAAGAGACAGCGGAGAATATCCTGAATAATGCAAAGCGTGCCCGGGACAATCTCCAAAGTGAGCTGCTGCTGGAGGAGCAGGCCTATGAGCGTGAGCTGATGCACGATCTGGAGCGCAGGCTCCAGCAGCGGGGCCGGCAGCTGAGGGAGCAGGCAGACCAGGAGATTGCGGCCATGGCAGAGGAGTATGAACAGAAGCGGCGGCGCTTGGATCAGCAGTATGACCAGCACCTGGAGGAGCTGGCAGATGCGGTTTTTAAGCGGATCACAGAGGTGTAAGCCATGGCGCGGGGGGTGATAGCATACAGCGGCCTGATCACAAAGACCAGGGCCATGAAGAAGAACCTGCTGAACCAGGAACAGCTGGGGCAGCTGACAGAGCTTGCCACGGTGAACGAGGCAGTTTCCTTTCTGCGGAGCAGCCGCGGGTATGGAGATATTTACCGCAATGATGTGGGAGAGTGGCACAGAGGCCAGGCAGAGGCCATGATCCGGCAGGTGCTGTGGCGGGATTACGAGAAGCTGTACCATTTTTGTAATGCCGGGCAGAGAGCGGCCCTGGAATTGATCTTTGCGCGCTATGAGGTGAATTATTTAAAGGAATGCCTCAAGCGTCTCTATCAGGAGGAGCGGATTCCGCTGGCAGACCGGGGAGCGTTTTTTCGACGTCATGCAGGAATTCCTGTAAAACAGGTGGAGACGGCAGATAATGTGCAGGAATTCCTGCAATATATGAAGGGCACGCCCTATGAACCGGTGTTTCGTGCCCCGGAGCTGGAGGGGGCGGGCTACGGTGCATATGCCTTTGCCCTGGATCTTTCTTATTATACCAATGTATACCGGAAGATCAAAAAACAGCGGCCCTCCACCCAGAGAAGGATTTTGCTGCAGCTCTTTGGAACCCAGATCGACTGGCTGAATATTATGTGGGTGTATCGGCTGAAACGCTCCTTTGCCCTGAGGACGGCAGATATCTATGCCAGGATGATCCCCATCCAGTATCGGCTGAAGGGCCGGGAGCTGACCCGGATGATTGAGGCAGCCTCCCTGGAGGAGCTGAACCAGGTGCTGGAGCAGACGGCGTATTTCAAGGGGAAGGATGCCTACCTTAAGATGGAGGATGAGATCTCCTACGGACAGGTGCTGGATAAGACGTACCGGCTGCTGGTGCGGGAGCATCCCATGTCCATGGCGCCGGTGCTGCAGTATCTGCATGAGCGGAAGCTTGAGACGGAGCGGATCACCTCCGTGATTGAAGGGATCCGTTATCAGGTTCCGCCAAAGGATATTCGGGCATATATTTTGCTGGATACATAAGAGTGAACCGAACATTTGTACCAAGACAGACGGAGGGATTCCTGTGGTTGAGAAGATGGAATTGCTTCATATTACCGGGCCGAAGTATGATATCGACCGGGTCATGAAGCTGTATTTGAATAAGTATGACATTCATTTTGAAAATGCACTGGCAAGCCTTGGGAATATCAAGGGAGTCCGGGCTTTCGTGGAGCCGAACATGTACCGGGAGGTGTATCAGCAGAGCCTGGAGCTTCTGCCCCTTTTGGGGCCAAGCCCGGACAGCGTGCTTTTGGATCTTCCGCCCTGGGAGGCCCAGAAGCTTGTCCAGGAGGCGCACCGGCAGATTCAGGAGCTGAAGGAGCAGCAGGAGGAATTTCTGAAGGAGAACCAGGAGACCAAGAATTTCATGGAGCAGATTGCAGCCTTCCGCAACCTGGATTTTGAATTCCACAAGATGGTGGATTTTCATTTTATCAAGTTCCGGCTGGGGCGTATTCCGCTGGCTTATTACCATAAGCTGGAGGCTTATATCAAGGAGGCTGCCTACACGGTATTTTACGAATGCCACAGCGATGAGCAGTATGCCTGGGGCGTGTATTTCGTTCCCAGGGTTCATGCGGAGCGGGTGGATGCGGTCTATACCTCCTTCCATTTTGAGCAGCTGTATATTCCGGATTCCTTTGAGGGGACGCCGGAGGATGCCTATCAGGAGGCCTTGAAGAAGGTCCGGCAGAACGAGCAGTGGATGGAGCAGCTTCAGGAGCACCTTAAGGACAGCCTGAAGGAGCGCCGCCAGGAGCTTCTGTCTGCCTGCCAGTCCCTGAAGGAATACTGTGAGAATTTTGACATCCGCAAGCTGGCGGCCTGCACCAATTCCAAGGATAAGGGCGAATATTACATTTTGTATGGCTGGATGGCCAGCGAGGATGCCGCCTCCTTCCTGAAGGAGATTGCAGGAGATGAGAAGGTCCATTGCATTGAGGAGAGCACCGGTGAGAATCTCTCCGTCAGCCCGCCCACCAGGCTGAAGAACCCCAAGCTATTAAAGCCCTTTGAGATGTTTGTGGAGATGTACGGGCTCCCGGCCTATCATGAGATGGATCCCACCTTTTTTGTGGCAGTCACCTACACCTTGATGTTCGGCATCATGTTCGGGGATGTGGGCCAGGGGCTCTGCCTTGTGGCAGGCGGCATCCTGCTCTACCGGGCCAGGGGCCTGCGGCTTGCGGGAATTGTGGCCCTGGCGGGAATCTGGTCTACGGTCTTCGGGTTCCTCTACGGAAGCCTGTTCGGCTTTGAGGAGATCCTGCCAGCCATCTGGATGAAGCCCATGCACAATATTATGTCCACGCTGATGATGGCCATTGCCTTTGGCGGGGTGCTGATTCTCATTGCCATGATCTTGAATATTGTCAATGCCCTCCGCTCCGGGGAACGGGGCAGGCTCCTGTTTGACCAAAGCGGTGTGGCAGGGCTGGTCTGCTACGGGTTTGTGGCTGTGTGCATTGCGCTCTTTGCCACCGGCCATTCCCTGCCGGCCGTATCTGTCATCGGGGCAATGGTGGGGATTCCCCTGATTGCCATCCTGCTCAAGGAGCCCTTAAGCCATCTGGTGGAGCGCAAAAAGGAGATCCTGCCCTCAGGCAGCAAGATCATGTTCCTGGTGGAAGCTTTGGTGGAATGCTTTGACGTGGTGCTAAGCTATGCCACCAACACGATCTCCTTTGTCCGTGTGGGGGCCTTTGCCTTAAGCCATGCAGGCATGATGGGCGTGGTGCTGACCCTGTCGGGCTTTGAATCCGGCTCCACCAACTGGCTGATTGTGGTGCTGGGGAATCTCCTGGTGATGGGCCTTGAGGGCCTGGTGGTGGGCATTCAGGTGCTCCGTCTGGAATATTATGAGATGTTCAGCCGGTTCTACCGGGGAAGCGGAAGGCCCTTTGTGAGCTTCCGCCGCCATGAAAAATAACCGTATCATGTAATGAAGCAGAGGAGGATATCATCATGATTACAAAAGTTCTTTTCGCAGTGATTTTGATCAGCAGCATTCTTTTTCCCGTGGGCGGATTTATGCTGAGCAAGAAGAAGGAGGGCGGGTTCAAGGCTGCCCTGGCCTGCAATCTGTTTTTCTTTTTCGGCACCCTGGTGGTGGCGGATGTGCTGCTGTTTACAGGCAACGTGCAGGCAGCCGCCCCGGAGACGGAAGCCGTGGCCGTGGAGGGCTGGCGGTATCTGGCAGCGGCATTGTCCACCGGCCTGTCCTGCATTGGCGCGGGAATCGCAGTGGCCAGCGCAGCCAGCGCGGCTCTCGGGGCTTTGAGCGAGGATTCCGGCATCATGGGCAAGGCTCTGATCTTCGTTGCCCTGGCAGAGTCCATCGCACTGTATGGCCTTCTGATCTCCTTCTCCATTCTTGGATAAGACGGGAGACAGGCCATGAGGATGTTTTTGATCAGTGACAACCGGGATACCTATACCGGAATGCGCTTGGCCGGTGTGGAGGGCATCATTGCCCATACCAGGGAGGAGGTCGCCCGGGCGGTGGAGGAGGCTCTTGGGGATTGCGAGATCGGGATCGTACTGGTGACGGAGCTGTTGGAGCGCAATTACCCCGATTTATTTACAGAGATCAAGGAGAACCGCAGGCTGCCCCTGCTGGTGGCCATTCCGGACCGGCACGGAGGCGGGCGCAAGGAGAATTTTATCACGGATTATGTCAGCGAGGCCATTGGGCTGAAGCTGTAGACAGGAGGCTGGGATTGCCATGGAGATGCGGGAGAAGATGAACCTGTTCTATGAATCTGCCATTGAGGTCGCCAACCAGCAGAGCATGGAGATTCTGCGGGAGCATACGGCTACAATGGAACGTTTGTTCGGAGAGTATAAGAAGAACAAGCAGGATGAGATGGATATGCGGTATCAGATTGAGGAAGGAAAGCAGAGACGGGAGCAGAACCGGAGGATTTCGGAGGCCCAGACAGAGCATAAGCGGCAGTTAAGCCTCCATCAGCAGGAGAAGCGGGAGGCGCTGTTTGCCGTGGTTTCCAGGAAGCTTGCAGCATTCTGCGGCTCAAAGGAATACGAACACTATCTGGAAATTAAAATCGAACAGGCAAAATGCTTTGCCAAGGATTCCGAGGCAGAGATCTATCTGTCCCGTCAGGATGCGGACCTAAGGCAGGCCCTGGAGCAGAAAACCGGCTGCAGACTGCTGGTCAGCGAGGAGGATTTCGGGGGCGGGATCCGGGCGGTGATCCGCCGGCGGAACGTGATGATGGACGAGTCCTTTGAGACCAGGCTTCGGCAGGAAAAGGATGCATACACCTTTTAGCGGGAGGACGAAAAGCAATGTGCGCAACAGGAACGATATATGGAATTAACGGACCCATCATTACCATTCTGGGAGATTTCGGCTTTCAGATGTCCGAGATGGTCTATGTGGGGAAGAACCGCCTGGTGGGCGAGGTGATCGGCCTTACCAAACAGCAGACCACCATCCAGGTATTTGAGGAGACCACAGGGCTTCGGCCCGGGGAGACGGTGGAGGGCTGCGGCAGTCCTATTTCCGTCACCTTAGCGCCCGGGATCCTCACCAATATTTTTGACGGGATTGAACGGCCCTTAAAGGAGATCGCCCAGATGGAAGGCGCCTTTATTCCCAGGGGCGTTCGTGTGGATGCCCTGGATACCGGCAGGAAATGGCAGACCACCCTCCTGGTGAAGGAGGGCGACCCGGTGGGCCCGGGAACGGTGATTGCTACTGTGCCGGAGACAAAGGCCATCACCCACAGGGTAATGGTTCCCCCCGGGATCTCTGGCGTAATTGTATCAGTGGTGCCGGACGGAAGCTACACCATCCAAGAGCCTCTGGCCCGCCTTCGGCAGGAGAACGGGGAGGAGCTTTCCCTGACCATGACCCAGCAGTGGCCCATCCGGACTCCCAGGCCCGTGAACCGCCGCTTCCCGGCGGACCGGCCCCTGGTGACCGGCCAGCGGATCCTGGACACCCTGTTCCCCATTGCAAAGGGAGGGACTGCGGCCATCCCCGGAGGCTTTGGCACCGGCAAGACCATGACTCAGCACCAGCTGGCCAAATGGTCGGATGCGGATATCATCCTGTACATTGGCTGCGGGGAGCGGGGCAATGAGATGACCAACGTGCTGGAGGAGTTTTCCCGGCTGGTGGATCCCAAATCCGGCAATCTATTGATGGACCGCACTGCATTGATTGCCAATACCTCCAACATGCCGGTGGCTGCCCGGGAGGCCAGCATTTACACCGGGCTGACCTTGGCGGAGTATTATCGTGATATGGGGTATCATGTGGCCATTATGGCGGATTCCACCTCCCGGTGGGCAGAAGCGCTGCGGGAACTTTCCGGCCGCCTGGAGGAAATGCCTGCAGAGGAGGGCTTTCCGGCCTATCTGGCCTCCCGCCTGTCGGCCTTCTACGAGCGGGCTGGCTATGTGGAGAACTTAAACGGCACGGACGGAAGCGTTACCATCATCGGCGCCGTTTCCCCCCAGGGCGGAGATTTCTCGGAGCCGGTGACCCAGAATACCAAGCGGTTTGTGCGGTGCTTTCTGGCCCTGGACAAGTCCCTTGCCTATGCCCGTCATTATCCGGCCATCAACTGGCTCACCAGCTACACGGAGTATCTCAATGACCTGGCGCCCTGGTACAGCGCCCATGTGGGCCCCAATTTTATCTACTGCCGCAATCAGATCATCCATATCCTCACCACGGAGAGCCGGCTGAATGAGATTGTGAAGCTGATCGGAAGCGATGTGCTGCTGGACGACCAGAAGCTGGTGCTGGAGATTGCCCGGGTGATCCGTCTGGGCTTTTTGCAGCAGAACGCCTTCCATTCAGAGGACACCTATGTGCCCATGGAAAAGCAGCTTCGGATGATGGAGACCATTCTCTACCTCTATGAGAAGTGCAAGGCCCTGATTGAGCTGAACATGCCCATGGCCCTTTTGCGGGAGGACAATCTGTTTGAGAAAATTATTGCCATCAAGTACGATGTGGCCAACCAGGAGCTGGACCGGTTCCAGGACTACCGCAGGATGATCGATGAATTTTACCGGAAAATCATGGAGACCAATGCATAACAGGAGGGCATATGTCAATCGAATATTTAGGATTAAGTGAAATTAACGGCCCTCTGGTGGCCGTGGAGGGGGTCAGGGGCGGCTCCTATGAGGAGATCGTAGAGCTTAAGGTGGCAGGAAAGAACAAACGGCTGGGCCGCATCGTTGAGATCAATGAGGACAGGGCCCTGATCCAGGTCTTTGAGAGTACGGATGAGATGTCCCTGTCCAACACCCATACCCGGCTGACCGGCCATCCCATGGAGAGCGGCCTGGCTCCGGATATCCTGGGGCGCAGCTTCAACGGGCTGGGGGAGCCCATCGACGGGCTGGGCCGGGTGACCGCAGAGTGCATCCGGGATGTGAACGGCCTGCCCATGAACCCCTGCCGGCGGGAATATCCCAGGAATTATATCCGCACGGGGATCTCTGCCATTGACGGCCTTACCACCCTGATCCGGGGCCAGAAGCTGCCCATCTTTTCCGGAAACGGGCTGCCCCATGACCGTCTGGCTGCCCAGATTGTGGAGCAGGCCTCCCTGGGGGAGGGCTCCCAGGAGGAATTTGCCATTGTGTTTGCAGCCATGGGGGTCAAATACGACGTGGCGGAGTTTTTCCGGCGCACCTTTGAGGAGAGCGGTGTCAGCTCCCATGTGGTCATGTTTTTAAATCTGTCCAATGACCCGGTGGTGGAGCGGCTGATTACCCCCAAGGTGGCGCTGACGGCAGCGGAATACCTGGCCTTTGAGAAGGATATGCATATCCTGGTGATCCTGACGGACATGACCTCCTTTGCGGAGGCTATGCGTGAGGTCTCCTCCCTGAAGGGGGAGATCCCAAGCCGGAAGGGCTATCCGGGGTATCTGTACAGTGAGCTTGCCGCTCTGTATGAGCGGGCGGGCATTTTAAAGGATGCCAGGGGCTCGGTGACCCAGATCCCCATCCTGACCATGCCGAATGATGATATCACCCATCCGATTCCCGACCTGACCGGATATATCACCGAGGGGCAGATCGTGCTGGAGCGGTCCCTGCACCAGAAGAACGTATATCCCCCCATCCATGTGCTGCCGTCCCTGTCCCGTCTGATGAAGGATGGCATCGGGGCGGAATATACCAGGGAGGACCACCAGGATGTGGCCAACCAGCTGTTCTCCTCCTATGCCCGGGTGGGGGAGGCCAGGGATCTGGCCAGCGTCATCGGCGAGGATGAGCTCTCGGAGGTGGATCAGAAATATCTGCAGTTTGGGCTGGCCTTTGAGCAGGAATTTGTGGCCCAGGAGGCCGGGGAGAACCGTTCCATAGAGGAAACCTTAGATATCGGCTGGCGTCTTCTCGGGATTCTGCCCAGGGAGGAGCTGGACCGGATCGATACCAGGATTCTGGAGAAATATGCAAAAAAGTGAGGTGTGTGAATGGACCCGAACGCATTTCCCACAAAAGGAAACCTGATTCTTGCAAAGAATTCACTGGCCCTGTCCCGTCAGGGCTTTGACCTGATGGACAAGAAGCGGAATATCCTGATCCGGGAGCTGATGGAGCTGATCACCGAGGCATCCGATATCCAAAAGGAGATCAACAGCACCTTTACCGGGGCCTATAAGGCCCTGGAGAAGGCCAATATCCAGATGGGGATCCGGGAGGTGGAGGCCATCAGCCGTACCATCCCCAGGGAGGAATCCATCCGGATCAAGCGGCGCAGCGTCATGGGCACGGAGATTCCCCATGTGGAGTACCAGAAGGAGCAGAGCGGGGTCGCCTATGATTTCTACGGCACGAAGATGGCCCTGGATGAGGCAAAGGAGAGATTTGAGCGTGTGAAGGAGCTGACCATCCGGCTGGCCCAGATCGAGAATTCCGCCTACCGGTTGGCCCACAACATCAAAAAGACCCAAAAGAGGGCCAATGCCCTGCAGAATATTACCATTCCAAAATATGAACAGCTGACCAGGAGCATTCAGGCCGCTCTGGAGGAGAAGGAGCGGGAGGAATTCACCCGGCTGAAGGTCATAAAGCGGATGCAGAGAGGATCAAGGTATGAATGAGTTTGAGAAGGCATTGCAGGTCATTGCCGAGGTAAAAAAAGCAGTGCTGGGCAAGGATGAATGCATTGTGAAATGTGTGGCTGCCATTCTGGCAGGAGGCCATATCCTGTTAAATGATATTCCGGGTGTGGGCAAAACGACCCTGGCGGTGGCCCTGGCCAGAGCCATGTCCCTGGAGTCGGGGCGGGTGCAGTTTACGCCGGATGTGATGCCCACGGATCTGGTGGGCTTTTCCATATACCGGAAGGAGACCAACAGCTTTGAGTACCAGCCGGGCAGCATCATGTGCAATATCTTTCTGGCGGACGAGCTGAACCGGACGTCCCCCAAGACCCAGTCAGCCCTTCTCGAGGTGATGGAGGAGGGGCAGGTGACCGTGGACGGCGCCACCCGCCCGGTGCCGGATCCCTTTGTGGTGATTGCTACCCAGAATCCCTTCGGCAGCGCAGGCACCCAGCTGATGCCTGAGTCCCAGCTGGACCGTTTCATGGTCTGCATGACCATGGGGTATCCCAGCATGGAGGATGAGCTGGCAATCCTGAAGGGAGAGCACAGAAGCCGACGGGTACAGCCAGTGATCACAGCCCGGGAGCTGCAGCAGCTGAAGGCTGCGGTGGAGACTGTCTACATCAAGGATGAGGTCTATGAGTATGTGGCAAAGCTGGCGGACCGTACCAGGAACCATGAGGAGATTGCCCTGGGCCTAAGCCCCCGGGGGACCCTGTGCCTGGCGGCCATGGCCCGCTCCCTGGCCTTCCTGCGGCAGCGGGATTATGTGATTCCGGCGGATGTGCTGGACATTGCCCCGGCAGTGATGGGCCACCGGCTGATGCCCAAACGCCGGGGAGCTCATGAGGCAGCCCAGGAGGAGCTTGTATCAGGCATCCTGCGGGAGGTGAAGCGGCCTGCAGTTCTTGGCGGAAAGGGAAGGAAGGCATGAAAGGGATCGGCTATCTTATCCTTATTTTCACCACCCTCTATATGGCAATCCTATACGATAGCGAGGCCCTTGTTTTTCTTGCGGGGGTGGAGATTTTGCTGCCCCTGCTTCTGTTTCTTCTGCTGTTTGCGGGAAATTTCCTTCTTACGCTTTCCTTTGTGCAAAACCAATGGTTCTGGGAGGATGGAGAGACGGTTTCTCCTGTTCTCTGCATCAGGAAACGGGGGATTCTGCCAATCCGGCAGATTCGGCTTAGGATTCGGGGGCGCAATGAGACCACCGGGGAGCGGTACAGAAAGCGGGTAAGCCTTGAGGCGGACCGTGGGGTGAACCCGCCCCAGGAGATTCTGCTGCCCCAGCTGGGCTATGGGGTCTGGACGCTGTCCCTGAAATGGGTTCAGGTCTTTGATTACGTGCAGCTGTTCTGGCTGCCCCATGTGCCGCCCAAGGCCCTTTCCTGCCTGGTGCTGCCAAAGCGCCATTCCATCCATGTCACGGCGAGGCCGGGGATGGCCCGGGGCGGGCTGATGGAGCTGTCCGGCAGGAATCGTTCCTGGGCCTATGACCGGATGAACCGGGGGGATCTGCGGGAATACCGGCCTGGAGATGCCCTCAATGAGATTCACTGGAAGCTTTCCGCCAAGCGGGAGCAGCTTCTGGTGTGGGAGAAGGAGCACAAGGAGCAGGGGGGCTGGCTGGTGGCCCTTGATCTAAGGGGCTGGAGCAGCCAGAAGGCAGAGCTTGTATACAGCCTTCTGTATGCCATGTTTACGGCACACCCGCGGGGAGCCGTATGGTTCCGGCGGCAGGGGGAGGAGGAGCTGGCCTTCCTGGAGCAGGAGGAGGAGCTGTACCTTGTCATGGAGCTTCTGCTGTCCGGGGCCCTGGAGCCCTTGGAGGGGGAGGCCGCCCGCCTGGATGCGGAGGAAGCCTTCTGGGTGCGGGAGCCTCTGGAGCTGTGGCAGGGGCAGCAGTGTCTGTTTGCGGCATCCGATGCTAGCCTGGAGGAGCTTGGCGGGCTGGAATTGAATTTGTAAGGATTATGTTATTTCACGATGAGAGCGGACCTATGAAGATATGGAATGTATTGCTGCGCCTGGCAGGCCTTATTTTTCTCCTGCTGGGAAGCATGCTGGCAATTCGGGATGGATTTTTGATTGACTGGTGGCAGCTTCAGGATCTGGTATGGATCTGTGTGCTGGCAGCTGTATTTGTGACGCTCATTTATACCCATTGGCTCAGCGGCATGTTCGGCGTTGGGGCCAGCGCCCTGCTGGCCGGCTGGATGCTCCGGCGGTATGGCTATGCTCTGGCACAGGAGGCGGCACGCCTTCGGGATACGGTGCTCCCCCTGGCAGGCAGATACCACCATATGCAGTTCTCCGTAAATGGGGCGGACTGGAGCCATGCCTCCTATGACAGCCGGTATTTTCTGCTGCTGGCGGCCCTGGGGCTTGGCCTCTGGATCGGCGTGGGCATAGCGGAGCGAAGGCTTCAGAAGCCTGCCTTCCTTCTGGTGGCAGCCGCCTACCTGTGCGGCTTTGCCGTGGGCAATGCCCCGGGGATCCTGGCAATCGTCTGTCTGGTCTGCGGCCAGGGGATCTGCTTTGCGGTGCCTGGGAGCCGTACAAAGCCCGTGGTGTGGAAAACCTCCCTGCTGACCCTGGTGGGGCTGTTTTTTGTGCTGTGGATTGTGGCGGCTGTCTATCAGCCAATCGCAGAGCGTGTGCTGAAGACGCACGATTACTTCCTGAAACGCCAGCTGGCCCTGGAGGATGAGATGCTTGAGATAACCAATGGAAATGAGCTGGTGGAGCGGCTGCGCTGGGCCTTTGGAAGCAATGACGGCCAGGCGGCCCTGTCCATGGAGCCGCCGGTGCAGGGAGATGAAATCGTATTTGAGATGACAGTGGAGCAGGTCCCGGCGGAGCCGATCTATGTCAAAAATTTTACAGGCTCCAGGTATGAGGACGGCGTCTGGTCTGCGGAGGAGGGAGCGCTGTTTGAGGGCTTTCTGAAGACTCAAGATACAGAGGAAGAGCGGGAAGCATCCGATTTTGGGGCAGAGGAGGCGGTGCTGAACAGTGCCTACCGCCTGGGGAAGGAGCTTTCCATGGAATCCCAGAGGATTGTGATGGACATCAAGAGGCGGACGGGCAGCACCACCCTGTGGCCCTACTTCTGCATGGTTCCGGAGGATGCAGCCTGCGTGGGGGATGCAGGGATCCGCACAGAGGGGAGGCGTTATGAGACGCTGGGGTATCTGGCGGATGTATCTTCCTTTACCGAAGGCTTGGATGGAGAATATGGGGAATATCAGGAGAGCCGGCTGGAATACTGGCAGTATCTGCAAAATCACAGCAGCGAGCTGGCCCCAAAAGCCATGGCCATTCTTAAGAATGATATCAATAAGGCCTTCCATGCCCTTCAGGATTGCATCTACAGCTTTGACCTGGAGCCGGTGCCGGCGGGTACGGATATTGTGACGGATTTCCTGTTCCGACAGAAGAAGGGCTACTGTATGCATTTTGCTTCAGCCTATACCCTGATCAACCATGCAGCCGGGACATCTGCCCGCTATGCCAGCGGCTATGTGGTGCTGCCGGGGGATTTTCAGGAGAATCCGGACGGCACCTACACGGCAGCCGTGCCCCAGTACCGGGGCCATGCCTGGGTGGAGGGGTATCATCCAAAGCTTGGCTGGTTCCCGGTGGAGGTGACGCCTCCAAGCTACCTGGGCGGCCTGCAGGAGGCAGGGCCTCTGGCCTCTCCGGAGGAGGTCCTGGACCAGGGCCTGCAGGGAGAGACGCCGGGGGCAGAGGAAGAGCCGAAGGAAGAGGAGGAATCCCTGGAAGAGCCGAAGGAAGAGGAACCCCTGGAGGAGCCGAAGGAAGAGGAGGAAGCGGAGAACTCCCAGGAAGAGCAGGAGGAAGCGGAGCCGCAGGAAGGGGAGGAAGCAGAAAAGCAGGATGCTTCCCAGGAGTCCCTTGTATGGCAGAGCCTGACCCTGGTTCTGGCAGTTTTCCTGTGCCTGGCCTGTCTGGCCCTGCTGAATGTCCTGCGGATCCGGCTGATCTGGAAACGGCGGGCAGCGGCCCTTGGGGCCTCTGATACCAGCCGGGCGGCATTGTACGCCGGAAGGTTGATATTCGGCCTGCTTCGGGCCTTTGGGATCCGGATGGAGAGCCGGGAGACAGAGCCGGAATTTGCCCTGAGGGCAGAGGAAGGGGCCCCCTGGATCGAGCCGGGAGCCTTCCGGGAGGGAATGGAGCTTCTGCTGGCTGCCCGCTATGGCAGGCAGCCCATTGAGGAGGAGCAGAGAGACCGGGTCGCTTCCCTGTATTGGCGGATGATGGCAGAGGCCGGCCGTCAGATGAACAAAAAACAGCGGTTCTGGTATCAATATTTTCATGTGAAGGTGAAAAAATAGTTGACGAAGACTGTATCATTGTATACAATAATACAGAAAAACAACGATAGGAGTGTCACCTTATGAGAGAGGTTATCATGAACCGCCACACGAACCTGCTGCAGCTGGAGGAGCATTTTTACCAGCTGGTGGATGTGGAGGAGCCAAACGTATTCCGGAACCTGTTTCCCTATGAGGAGATCCCAAAGATCGCCTTCAATGACAGGATTGTGCCCCACAATATGCCGGACGAGATCTGGATTACGGATACTACCTTCCGGGACGGGCAGCAGTCCAGGGAGCCTTACACCACAGAGCAGATTGTGACGATCTATGATTATCTCCACCGGCTGGGCGGGGAGCATGGCCTGATCCGCCAGAGCGAATTCTTCCTGTACAGCAAGAAGGACCGGGATGCCGTTTACAAATGCATGGAGCGGGGCTACCGGTTTCCGGAGGTCACCAGCTGGATTCGGGCCAGCAGGCAGGATTTCCAGCTGGTGAAGGAGATTGGACTTCGGGAGACCGGGATTCTGGTCAGCTGCTCGGACTATCATATTTTTTATAAGATGAAAATGACCCGCAGCCAGGTGATGAACCATTACCTCAGCGTAATCCGGGAGTGCCTGGAGACCGGGATCAGCCCAAGATGCCATCTGGAGGATATCACCCGCTCCGATATTTACGGCTTTGTGATTCCCTTCTGCGCAGAGCTGATGAAGCTGAGCCGGGAATACAGTATCCCCATCAAGGTCCGGGCCTGCGATACCATGGGATATGGGGTCAATTTTCCGGGAAGCGTGATCCCAAGAAGCGTGCCGGGCATTATCTATGGCCTTACGACCCATGCGGGCGTTCCCTCCCAGTGGATTGAGTGGCATGGCCACAATGATTTCTACAAGGCAGTGAACAATTCCACGACGGCATGGCTGTATGGGGCCAGCGGCGTCAACTGCTCCCTGTTCGGCATCGGGGAGCGCACCGGCAATACCCCCTTGGAGGCCATGGTCTTTGAGTACGCCCAATTAAAGGGAACCCTGGACGGCATGGACACCACGGTGATCACGGAGCTGGCGGAATATTATGAGAAGGAGCTCCACTATACCCTGCCAAGCCAGACGCCCTTCGCCGGGAAGAATTTCAATGTGACAAGGGCCGGCATCCATGCGGACGGCCTGCTGAAAAACGAGGAGATCTACAATATTTTTGACACCGGCAAATTCCTGAACCGCCCGCCTCTGGTGGCGGTGAGCAATACCTCGGGCCTGGCGGGCATTGCCCACTGGATGAATGCCTATTACCGCCTGGAGGGAGAACGGGCAGTGGATAAGAACAGCGAGCTGGTAAAATGCGTCAAGCTCTGGGTGGACGAGCAGTATGACAATGGCCGTGTGACGGTGATTACGGACAATGAGCTGGTGGTGGTGATCACGGATCTCTGCCGCAGGCTTGAGATTGTATTGTGACGGCAGAACAGACAGGGAGGGATTTTCTTGAAGGAAGATAAGCTGTCCCTGGGGCAGCGCGTATTTGGCCGGATCCGGGAGGATATTCTGTCCGGGCGGTATCAGAAGAACGAAGAATTGAAGGAGATTGCCATCGGCCAGGAGCTGGGGGTGTCACGGACGCCGGTCCGGGAGGCGTTAAGGCAGCTGGAGCTGGAGGGTCTTATTACCATCATTCCCAACAAGGGAGCCTATGTGGTGGGATTTTCTCCGGAGGATCTCCACGATATCTATGAGATCCGCTCCGTGCTGGAGGGACTGTGTGCCGGGAAGGCGGCAGTCCATGCCACCAGGGAGCAGCTGGATGCCCTGGAGGAGATCATGTGCCTGTCGGACTTTCATCTCCAGAGGGGCCATTATGACCAGCTGGTGGAGCTTGACAACCGGTTTCACCAGCTGCTGTACGAGGCCTCCCAGAGCAGGATTCTGGCCCATGTTCTGGGGGATTATCACCACTACGTGGAGCGGGTGCGCAAGGTGACCATGGCAGTTCCCAAGCGGTCGGGAGAGTCCAATGAGGAGCACCGCCGGATTCTTGCGGCCATTGAGGAAAAGGACGAGGCAAAGGCCGCAGGGCTGGCCAATCAGCACATTATGAATACCATCAAAAATATCGACAGCTACGGCTGGGCGGATGTGTTAAAATAATCGGATGAGTGAATCAGAAGTGAAGCAAATGTGAACCAGATTAGAAAAATGGAGGATATGGACATGGAAAAAATGAAAATGATAACGCCCCTGGTGGAGATGGACGGCGATGAGATGACAAGGATCCTGTGGAAGATCATCAAGGACGAGCTTCTGCTCCCGTTCATTGATTTGAAAACCGAATACTATGACCTGGGCTTAGAGCACCGCAATGAGACCAACGACAAGGTTACCTTTGATTCCGCCGAGGCCACCAAGCGGTATGGCGTTGCCGTAAAATGCGCCACCATCACCCCCAATGCCGCCCGGGTAGAGGAGTACGGCCTGAAGGAGATGTGGAAGAGCCCCAACGGCACCATCCGGGCTATTCTGGACGGCACGGTATTTCGGGCTCCCATTGTGGTGAAGGGGATCGAGCCCTGTGTGCGCAACTGGAAAAAGCCCATCACCATTGCAAGACATGCCTATGGGGATGTGTATAAGGCTTCGGAGATGAAGATTCCCGGCCCGGGAACCTGCGAGCTGGTGTACACCGCCTCGGACGGCACTGAAAACCGGGAGCTGATCCATGAATTTACCGGCGCCGGGGTGATCCAGGGACAGCATAATCTGTGCGGTTCCATTGAGAGCTTTGCCAGAAGCTGCTTTAGCTTTGCCCTGGATACCAGGCAGGACCTGTGGTTTGCCACCAAGGACACCATTTCCAAAAAATATGACCATACCTTCAAGGATATTTTCCAGGAGATCTATGAGCAGGAGTATGACGCCCGCTTCCGGGAGGCCGGCATTGAGTATTTCTACACCCTCATTGACGACGCGGTGGCCCGTGTCATGAAGGCAGAGGGCGGATTTATCTGGGCCTGCAAGAATTACGACGGCGATGTGATGAGCGATATGATATCCTCTGCCTTTGGCTCCCTGGCCATGATGACCTCTGTGCTGGTATCGCCTCAGGGTTATTATGAGTACGAGGCGGCCCACGGGACAGTGCAGCGCCACTATTACAAGCATCTGAAGGGGGAGGAGACCTCCACCAATTCCGTGGCCACGATCTTTGCCTGGACCGGGGCATTGAGAAAGCGGGGAGAGCTGGATCAGACCCCAGAGCTTTGTGCCTTTGCGGACAAGCTGGAGCAGGCCTGCACGGCCACCATTGAATCAGGAAGCATGACCAAGGATCTGGCGCTGATTACCACCATCCCCAATCCTACGGTCTTAAACAGTGAAGCATTTATCAAAGCCATTCGCAGCAGACTGGAGGAGCTGCTGTAGAGGCTGTCCATAAAACAGGACGGAAAAGGAGGAAGCATGGTTTTAGCATGCCAAAACATCTGCAAAGCCTTTGGCACCGATGAAATCATAAAACATGCCAGCTTTCATATTGAGGCCGGCGAGAAGGCTGCCATTGTGGGAATCAATGGGGCGGGGAAGACCACCCTGCTTCGGATTATCATGCAGGAGCTGTCCGCCGATGAGGGGGAGGTGGTGACCGCCAAGGGCAGAACCTTAGGATACCTGCCCCAGAACCCTGATATCCAGGGGAACCGCACCATCTATGAGGAGGTGCTGTCCGCCAAGGAATATGTGATGGGGCTCGAGCAGCGGCTCCTTGGGATGGAGGCGCGGATGCAGGAGGTTCCCTCCGGGGAGCTTACGTCATTTATGGAATCCTACCACAGACTGCAGCAGGAATTTGAGCAGCTGGACGGCTATACCTACAAGAGCGAGATTGCAGGGGTGCTGAAGGGCCTTGGATTCTCCGAGGGAGAGTTTGGCAAACGGATGCAGGAGCTGTCCGGCGGGCAGCGCACCAGGGTCTGCCTGGGCAAGCTTCTGGTGACAAAGCCGGATATTATCCTTCTGGATGAGCCCACCAACCATTTGGATATCGGGGCCATCACCTGGCTGGAGAGCTTTCTGGCCAATTACCGGGGGGCTGCCCTGATTGTGGCCCATGACCGCTATTTTCTGGATAAGGTAGTGACCAAGGTGGTTGAGCTGGACCGCACCAGGGTGACGGTATACCAGGGCAATTACACGGCCTATGCCCACAAGCGGGCCCAAGTGCGGGAGACCCTGCTGAAGCAGTATTATAACCAGCAGCGGGAGATTCAGCACCAGGAGGAGGTAATCGCCAAGCTGAAATCCTTCAACCGGGAGAAATCCATCAAGCGGGCAGAATCCCGGGAGAAGATGCTGGCCAAGGTGGAGCGGCTGGAAAAGCCCACAGAGGAGAATACGGATATTAAGCTCCATCTGGAGCCCCGGATCATAAGCGGCAATGATGTGCTGAAGGTAGAGCAGCTGGCCAAGGCCTATCCGGGACAGCAGCTGTTTTCTGACATTGATTTTGAGATCAGGCGGGGGGAGCGGGTGGCCTTAATCGGGGACAACGGAACCGGAAAAACCACCCTGTTAAAGATCATCAATGACATGGTGCAGGCGGACGCTGGGACCGTCACCCTGGGAACCAATGTCCACATCGGATACTATGACCAGGAGCATCAGGTGCTCCATACAGAGAAAACATTGGTGGAGGAGATCTCCGATGCCTACCCGGAGCTTACCAATACCAGGATCCGCAATGTGCTGGCAGCCTTCCTGTTCACCGGGGATGAGGTGTTTAAACGGATCGGGGATTTGAGCGGCGGGGAGCGGGGCAGGGTGTCCCTGGCAAAATTAATGCTTTCCGAGGCGAATTTCCTGATCCTGGACGAGCCCACCAACCACCTGGACATCACCTCCAAGGAGATCCTGGAGCAGGCCTTAAATCAATATGCGGGAACGATTTTTTATGTGTCCCATGACCGGTATTTTATCAATAAGACTGCCACAAGGATCCTGAATCTCACGGGTGAGACGCTGGTCAATTACATTGGCAATTATGATTATTACCTGGAAAAATGCCAGGAGCTGACCCAGATCTATGCGCCGGGTGCGGCCAGGGACCAGGAAAAGCCCCCGGCGGAGCAGACTTCCCAGAGCGGGGCAGGCGGCAGGCTGGACTGGAAGCAGCAGAAGGAGGAGCAGGCCAGGAAACGGAAGCTGGCCAGCGACCTTCGGCGGACGGAGGAGGCAATCTCGGGCCACGAGGTGCGCATTGCGCAGCTGGAGGAGCAGTTTTCGGATCCTGTGATCGCCACCAATTCCGCGGAGCTTGGGAAGCTGCAGGCAGAATATGACCGGCTGAAGGAGGAGCTTTCGCAGCTCTACGAAAAATGGGAAGCGCTGGCCATGGAGGAATAGCAAGGTTTCATACATTGACAGATGGAAAGAGATTTTATATAATGGATGGGAGCGTTATACGCAGAGGAGGCAGTACAAATGGAAAAGGAGATTTCACAGGCAGTCATCCGCAGGATGCCGAGATATTACAGATACCTTGGCGAGCTGCTGGATGACGGCGTAGAGCGCATATCTTCCAATGAGCTGAGCAACCGCATGAAGGTGACCGCTTCTCAGATCCGCCAGGATCTGAATAATTTCGGCGGTTTTGGACAGCAGGGCTATGGCTACAACGTTAAGTTTT
This sequence comes from uncultured Lachnospiraceae bacterium, assembly GCA_910588285.1. Taxonomy (GTDB): domain Bacteria; phylum Bacillota; class Clostridia; order Lachnospirales; family Lachnospiraceae; genus 14-2. The sequence goes on along the minus strand of CAJUQB010000045.1, from coordinate 15,126 downwards.
TATATGATGAGATTGGTAAGATTCTGGGACTGGATCAGCAGCATAATATAATTATTATAGGAGCAGGTAATCTGGGCCAGGCGCTGGCCAACTATGTGAACTTTGAAAAACGCCGTTTTGTGATCACGGGACTTTTTGACGTGAATCCGGCTCTTAAGGGCCGCCAGGTGCGGGGGATTGAGATCCGTATGCTGGAGGAGCTGCCGGATTTTATACATTCCCATAAGGTGGATATTGCAGCCCTCACCATGCCAAAGGAGCAGGCGGATACAGTGGCCAATTTTCTGGTGGATCTTGGCATCAATGCGATTTGGAATTTTGCCCACCTGGACCTGGAGCTGCCGGAGCA
>CAJUQB010000045.1:3019-14767 GCA_910588285.1 uncultured Lachnospiraceae bacterium | reverse complement strand
ATGTACACCTGTCTGACAGCCTGATGCAGCTATCCTACAATACGGTAAAAAAAAGATCGGAACTGATATAAATGGAATATATTATTAGAAATACGGACTTAGGGGAACATGATTTTGCCAAGGCAATTGCCGGCAATACGGTATCTGTGCTGACGCTGGATCAGAAGTGGCATCATCTGTTTGCGGCAGAGGGAAAACCAAAAAAGATTCAGGAGCAGGAAAAGCGGGTGACCGGCTGGCTCCAGGCCCAGGCACGTGCCCAGCAGGAATTAAAGGAACTGAAAAAACTAAAAGCCACCTTAATGGATAATATCGTCCAGAATATGGACGGCGCGGAGGGGAAGAACCAGCGCCAGGAGCGGAAGCTTTCGGAGGACCGGCGCCTCATTGACGAGACCAAGCAGAAGATGCAGGAATGTGAGGATACCCTTCTGGAGATTCCCAGGCATCTGAAGGAGGACAATGATCTGCTGCTGCAGCTGACCGTGGAATACTGTTATTACCAGCTTCGCACCAATGCCGCAGCCATCGGGGAGATTGGAGACTGGATCACCCGGATGCGGATGGAGCTGAAACGCCAGATTATCCGCAAGCAGCGGGCAGAGGTCAGCAACCGTGAGATCTACGCCTATATGCATGATGTCTTTGGCGCAGGCATGCTGAATATCCTGGATCTCCAGTATCAGGAGGAGACGGAGGAGCCGGCAGGGCAGGAGCCGAAGGGGCCGGGGCCGGAGGAATCACAGACATAGCGCATACATAGGACAGTCCTGGCAGCAGGAGCTGTCCTTTTCGTCTATCCCGCCAGCGTGTGCAGCAGGAGCCGTTCCCTGCGCAGTGCCGTACCAGGGCGGACAGATAGGAAGGCAGGAGATCATAGAATGGAAATCATCACAAACAGCGTGGAAATGAAACAGTGCGATACCAATACCATTGCCCATTATGGCGTCCCGTCCCTGGTATTGATGGAACGGGCGGCCCTGGGGGTGCTGGAGGAGATAAAAGGGCGCGGGCTTCTGGGCCGGCCCGCACTGGTGATCTGCGGACTGGGGAACAACGGCGGGGACGGCCTTGCCATAGCCCGGCTGCTGCATCTTTCCGGCAGCCCGGTAACAGTGCTGATTGCTGACAAAGAGGAAAAGATGTCCGCGGAAACAAAGCAGCAATATGAGATACTGGCCCGATATGGCATTGCCGTGGTACATGAGCTTCAAGAGCTTCCTCTGGCCAGCCGGGGGCCGGGGGCACAGGAGCTTCCATGGGCTTCTGGCAGGCCGCCGGCGGAGCCTTCAGGCTCCTGCTTCCGGCTGGTGGTGGACGCATTGTTTGGCATCGGGCTGGGCCGTGAGATCCAGGGGACCTGCCGGCAGTGGCTGGAATACGCCAACAGCCTGAATGCCTTCCGGCTGGCTGTTGACATTCCCTCCGGCATCAATGCCGGCGACGGGCAGGTGATGGGCTGCGCATTTCTGGCAGATCTGACCGTAACCTTTGCCTACCGCAAGCTTGGGCACCTGCTCTATCCGGGCAGCCGGTATTGCGGGGAGGTTGTGGTAAAGGACATCGGAATTACCAGGGAGAGCTGGCTTGGGGCTTCCCCTTCCTGCCTTGCCTACGGAAGGGAGGAGCTGGCCTTGCTTCCCAGGCGTCCGGCCTACTCCAACAAGGGGACCTTCGGAAAGGTCCTGGTGATTGCCGGGAAGAAAAATATGGCCGGAGCCGCCGTATTCAGCGCCCAGGCAGCCCTGGCATCAGGCTGCGGGCTGGTGAAGGTCTTTACCGCAGAGGAGAATCGGGTGATTGTCCAGCAGCTGATTCCGGAGGCTATTTTAGAAACCTATGACCCAAATGAGGATGCCCAAAGTGTAGCCGGGAAGCTTGCAGCGCAGCTCTCCTGGGCTGACGCTGCGGTGGCGGGCCCGGGAATCGGCACAGAGGAGCCTGCCATAAGCCTGGTGGAATGTGTGCTTAGGCAAAGCCGTATTCCTGTGGTTCTGGATGCGGATGGCCTGAATATCTGCGGGGAAAGGCCCGGGCTTCTGGCAGAGCACAGCGGGCCTGTGATCATCACGCCCCACCTGGGAGAGATGGCCCGGCTGACAGGCCTAAAGATCCCCAAGATCCGGCAAAGGCTCCTGCCTGCGGCCCGGGATGCTGCCAGGACCCAGAATGTTGTCTGTGTGCTGAAGGATGCCAGGACTGTCATTGCAACGCCAAAGGGCCAGTGCTATGTGAATACCAGCGGGAACCACGGTATGGCCACAGCAGGCTCTGGAGATGTGCTGACCGGCATCCTGGCAGCATTGCTGGCCCAGGGGATGAAGCCGGAGGAGGCAGCGCCTCTGGGCGTGTATCTCCATGGCTTAAGCGGGGATGCGGCAGCCTTAAAGGCCGGGCATTCCGGCATGATGGCAAGAGACATCCTTTGGGGCATCCGCAGCGTATGCGCTGACGCAGAAAGGGACAGGACAGATGAAGGACTATAGCAGAGTGTATGCGCAGGTGGATCTCTCGGCCATCCTGCACAATGTCAATGAGATGAAACGGGTCATTCCGGCAGACACACAGATTCTGGCGGTGATCAAGACGGACGGCTATGGGCACGGAGCTGTGCCCATCGGGCGGCTGCTGGAGCAGGAGCCGGGGATCTGGGGCTATGGGGTTGCAACAGCCGAGGAGGGGCTGATCCTGCGCAGGAATGGGCTGCGTAAGCCCATTCTGGTGCTGGGGGCTACCTTCCCGGAGCAGTACCGGGATATGGCAGAGCAGGGAATCCGCCCCAATGTATATTCCCTTGCCATGGCAGAGGACATGTCCAGGGCCCTTGCAGGAACCGGGCATGGGCTGCATGTCCATGTGAAGGTGGATACGGGCTTAAGCCGCCTGGGCTTCCAGGTCACCAGAAAGGATGCGGATGAGATCGCACAGATTGCCGGATTGGAGCATATCATACTGGAGGGACTGTTTACCCATTATGCCAAGGCGGACGCAGCAGATAAGTCCATGGCAGAGAATCAGCTTTCCCTGTTTCAAAGGATGCAGAGGCTCCTTCAGGAGCGGGGGGTTTCGCCGAAGCTGACCCACAGCTCCAACAGCGCGGCGATTATTGATATGCCTCATGCTTCCATGGATCTGGTGCGGGCAGGAATCAGTCTCTATGGGCTGCTGCCCTCGGATGAGGTGGATCAGGGGCGGCTGTCCCTGCGGCCTGCCCTGTCCTTAAAGAGCAGGATTGTATTCCTGAAGGAGCTGGAGGAGGGGCGCGCCATCAGCTATGGGGCCACCTACCGGACCGACCGGGTCCAGCGGATCGCCACCATTCCGGTGGGTTATGGGGACGGCTATCCCAGAAGCCTCTCCAACCGAGGCTATGTACTGATCCGCGGACAGCGTGCCCCCATCTGCGGGCGGATCTGCATGGATCAGTTTATGGTGGATGTGACCAAGATCCCGGAGGCTGCCCTGATGGATGAGGTGGTTCTGGTGGGTGAGAGCGGGCAGGAGAGGATCACCATGGAGCAGATCGGTCGGCTGTCGGGAAGGTTTCATTATGAATTTGCCTGTGATCTGGGAAAGCGGATCCCAAGGGTCTATCTGAAAAATGGGGCCATTGTGGAGACCAGAGATTATTTCGGGGAATAAGGTGGAATACAGTGGAATACACACGAGAAAATTGGGAATAATAGGATTGAAAAAACCAATTTGTTTTGGAGTGTGAGAATATGGTAATCCGTAGAGGAGATATTTACTATGCAGATTTGCGGCCTGTGGTGGGCTCGGAGCAGGGCGGTGTCCGCCCGGTACTGGTGATCCAGAATGATGTAGGAAACCGCCACAGCCCCACAGTGATCTGCGCTGCCATTACCTCGAAGATGAATAAGGCGAAGCTGCCTACCCATGTGGAACTGGATTCCGCAAGATACGCGCTGGTCAAGGATTCGGTGGTGCTGCTGGAGCAGCTTAGAACCATTGACAAAATGCGCCTGAAGGATAAGGTGTGCCATTTGGACGCTGATATCCTTAAGAAGGTGAACCGGGCTTTGGAAATCAGTTTGGAATTATATACATAAGCTTGACTATTCTTCCAAAACTGTGATATATTTTAAAAAAATGATACCAGGGTCAAAATACCTTTTGACCCAGCATCTTAAAAATGGCAGTATCTGACAGGATCAGATCCGCCACAAAAAAGGAGTGTTTACAAAATGGATGATGGCGGTAATCCGCTCATAGGAATGCTGGTGTTTGTTTTATTCCTGCTGTTGGACGCACTGCTGTATGGATTTTTGACTGCGCTGAACAGCCTCAATGACAGGCAGGTGGAGAAGCTGGCCGAGGGCGGCGGCAGGCGGGGTCTGTGGCTTCTTAAGGTGAAGGAGGAGCCCTTTGCAACGACCCATGTACTGCAGATCATCATGACCTTCATCAGTGTGATCCTGGGCATTTACCAAGGCCGCATATATGGGCGGAGCCTGATCAGGCTGTTTCCGGGGGCAGAGGAGTCCCTCTGGCTCATCTGGTGCTGCCATGGGGTCTCCGTGCTGGTCCTGGTATTCCTGCTGGCGGCCTTAAGCATCCTGCTGCCCCAGAAGATTGCCATCCGCAAGGCGGAGAAATGGGCCCTGGGGCTTGCCGGAGTGATGCGGGTTCTTGTGGCAGTATTCTGGCCCATTGGCTTTCTGGCAGAGAAGCTGTCCAACCTCTTCCTTTGCATCTGCGGCATGGATCCCAATGAAAATGTGGATGATGTGACAGAGGAGGAGATTATCTCCATGGTCAATGAGGGTCATGAGCACGGGGTGCTGAAGGCCAGCGAGGCGGAGATGATACATAATATTTTTGAATTTGACGACAAGGAAGCCAGGGACATTATGACCCACCGGAAGAATATCGTGGCTCTGGAGGCGCAGATGACGCTGGCAGAGGCGCTGGATTTTATGCTGGAGAAGAACAATTCCAGATTTCCGGTGTATCAGGAGGATATTGACAACATTTTGGGCATTCTTCATATCAAGGACGCCATGCTCCTAAGCCGGGACAGCAGCCGGATGGAGCAGCCCATCATGGAGATCGAGGGGCTGGTGCGCCAGGTGCGCTTTATTCCGGAGACCAGGAATATCAACAGCCTGTTCCAGGCCATGCAGTCCCAGAAGAGCCACCTTGTGATCGTAGTGGATGAGTACGGGCAGACCGCCGGGCTTGTGGCCATGGAGGATATCCTGGAGGAGATTGTGGGCAATATCCTAGATGAGTATGACGAGGAGGATGAGCTGATTGTAAAACAGACCGACGGCAGCTTCCTGATGAAGGGAATGGCATCCCTGGATGATGTCTGCGAGGCCCTGGAGCTTACCGAGGAGCTTGAGGATTACGACACCCTCAATGGCTATCTGATCTCATTGATCGACAAGATTCCCGGAGACCATGAGGTGTTTGAGGTCTCGGATCACGGCTATCTGTTCCAGGTGCTCCATGTGGAGAACAAGATGATCCAGACCGTGAAGGTGACAAGGCTTGCCTCTGACGAGTCAGAGCCCGGGACAGAATCTGACTTGCCAGAAGAAAGGGTTCATGATAGAATAGGATAGGGGATTTGACTGTGCCGGGCAAGCCGGCCCTGCCCCCAACGTACAAGCATGAGAGAGAAATGAAGAAAAGAGGAAAAAGAAATGTCAGGACATTCCAAATTTGCTAATATTAAGCATAAAAAAGAGAAAAACGATGCAGCAAAGGGCAAGGTATTTACCGTCATCGGCCGTGAGATCGCCGTGGCAGTGAAGGAGGGCGGCCCGGACCCGGCCAACAACAGCAAGCTGCGGGACGTAATCGCCAAGGCCAAGGCCAACAACATGCCCAATGATACCATTGACCGGGGCATCAAGAAGGCAGCCGGAGACGCGGCCTCCGTCAATTACGAATATGTTTCCTATGAGGGATACGGTCCCAGCGGGATTGCCATTATTGTGGATGCCCTCACAGACAATAAGAACCGTACTGCGGCCAATGTCCGCAGCGCCTTTACCAAGGGCAGGGGCAATATCGGGACCCAGGGCTGTGTGTCTTATATGTTCGACAAAAAGGGACAGATCATCATTGACAAGGAAGAGTGCGAGATGGATGCGGACGACCTGATGATGACAGCCCTGGATGCGGGGGCAGAGGACTTCTCCGAGGAGGAGGACAGCTTTGAGGTGATCACAGATCCGGATTCCTTCAGTGAGGTGCGCCAGAGCCTGGAGGATGCCGGGGTTCCCATGGCATCCGCAGAGGTGACTATGATTCCCCAGAACTGGGTGGAGCTCACCGACGAGGAGGCAGTGAAGAACCTCCAGAAGACCCTGGATCTGCTGGATGAGGACGACGATGTCCAGGCTGTCTACCACAATTGGGATGAATAGGAGTTCATACATGGATGAGAGCAATGCAAAGCGGGCGCTGGAGCTGTATCCGGCTATGCTGGAGGAAGTAGGGGATCCCCTGAAGAATTTCAAGAAGGGGAGCTATGAGGTCAGCTTTCAAAGCTATCTGGAACGCACCGCAGCCCACATGGATGCGGTGGAGGATGCCTATCAGGAGGCTGAGGACAAGGAGGCGCTTATACGGGAGCTGGCAGAGGCCTTTGTAAGGGCAGCCCATAAGAATCTGGAGGGGAAGAAGAAGCGCCGGCAGGAGGAGCTTCTGATGAATTACAATATGTGCCTGGTGGTCTATGTGAACCCGGCCCTTCTGGCCCATAATCCCCTGTCCGGACAGCCCCTGGTGGATGCGCTTCTTCTGAAGTGGAAGGAGACATTTCCCAAGACCAACCTGAAGTCCGCCAGCTTTGATACCATCAATGGCGGCTTTAAGCGCAGGTTCTGCTATATCACCACCGCAGTCTGCGCAAGCAGGGGGCAGGGGGACAACTGCTATGAGCTGAACCTTCTCCGGGATTACCGGGATCAGTACTTAAGCCGGCAGCCGGATGGGGAGGCGCTGATCTGCCAATATTATGATGTGGCCCCTACCGTGGTGAAGCATATCAATGCCAGGGCGGATGCAGGGCAGGTGTATGAGGAGATCTGGCAGCGTTATCTGGCTCCGTGCATTTCCATGATTGAAGAGCACAGGTATCAGGAGTGCCGCAGGCTCTACGAGGATATGGTGAGCCGGCTGAAGGAGCAGTATTTTTATACAGGAAAGGTGGAGAACTGATAATGAGAAATGTATTGTTTGTTGCATCGGAGTGCGTACCCTTTATCAAGACGGGGGGACTGGCGGATGTGTGCGGTGCGCTTCCCAAGGAATTTTACAAGGAGGCCTGGGATGTGCGGGTGGTGATCCCCAACTACAGCTGCATTCCGGAAAAATGGAGGAATCAGTTCACCTATGTGACCCATTTTTATATGAGCTGCGGCCCCTATATCCGTGACCGGTACGTGGGTGTGCTCCAATATCAGTACCAGGGGATTACCTACTATTTTATTGACAATCAGGATTACTTTAATACCTTTTTGCCCTATGGCAATATGCGGCAGGATATCGAGAAGTTCATTTTCTTTGACAAGGCGGTGCTGTCCATGCTTCCGCTGATTGGCTTCCGGCCGGATCTGATCCACTGCCATGACTGGCAGACCGGCCTTATTCCGGTTTACTTAAAGACCGAATTTGCCGCCTCGGACTTCTTCTGGAACATCAAGTCCGTGATAACCATTCACAACCTCAAGTTTCAGGGCATCTGGGACGTGGAGACCATCCAGGGCTTAAGCGGCCTGCCCCTGAGCCTGTTTACGCCGGATAAGCTGGAGTACAACAAGGCCGGGAATATGTTAAAGGGCGGCCTTGTGTTTGCAGATTATATCACCACGGTCAGCGATACTTACGCCCAGGAGATCCAGTCCGACTATTACGGGGAGGGCCTCAATGGCCTGATGTATGCCAGACGCTTGGATATGCAGGGGATTGTCAATGGCATTGATTATGAGGAGTACAATCCGGCCACAGACGGGAAGATCTATACCAATTATGATGCAGAATCCTTCCGGAATCTGAAATGGAAGAATAAAACTGCCCTTCAGGAGGAGCTGGGCCTTGCGGTAGATAAGAAGAAATACATGATCGGACTGATTTCCCGGCTTACAGATCAGAAGGGCCTGGATCTGATTGCCTACGCCATGGACGGCATTGTGGATGATTATACCCAGCTGGTGGTGATCGGGACAGGAGATCCCACCTATGAGAATATGTTCCGCCACTATGCATGGAAATACGCGGACCGCGTATCTGCCAACATCTGCTATTCCGACGACCTGGCTCACAAGCTGTATGCGGCGGCAGATGCCTTCCTGATGCCATCCCGCTTCGAGCCCTGCGGACTGACCCAGATGATCTCCTTCCGCTACGGGACGGTTCCCATTGTCCGTGAGACCGGCGGCCTGAAGGATACGGTGCATCCCTACAATGAATATGAGAATAGCGGAGACGGCTTCTCCTTTGCCAATTACAATGCGGACGAGATGCTGAATGTGATCAATTATTCCAAGAAGGTATTTTATGACCAGAAACGCAACTGGAACAGCATGGTGAAACGGGGCATGGGCAATGATTATTCCTGGCGTGTGTCCACCGGAAGATACGAAGGTCTGTACCGCTACCTGTTAGGAGAGTGCTAAAATGAAAAAAATGACGACTGCAGAGCTTGTGACCATTGCCCTTGTGGCAGCCATCTTGTGTATCCTGGCCCCCATTTCCATCCCGGTGGGCTTTACGCCCATTCCCATCACCCTGGGCTGGTTTGCGGTTGTGATGGCCGGAATTGTTCTGGGAGGAAAAAAGGGTACCGTCTGCGTGCTGATCTATATCCTGCTGGGTGCGGCGGGGCTTCCTGTGTTTTCCGGCTACAGCGGAGGCTTCCAGAAGATTCTTGGGCCCAGCGGCGGCTATCTGTGGGGCTATTTGTTCCTGGCCTGGCTGACAGGCTGCTTTGCAGAGATGGGGGGCAGGAATCTGGCCCAGATGATGCGGAGAACTGCCGTGGGAGCGGTTTTGGGTGCCGTGATCTGTTATGCTTTTGGAACAGTCTGGATGGGTGTCCAGCTGCACATGACGCCCATGGAAGCCCTCTGGGCCGGCGTGATCCCATTTGTACCCCTGGATGCAGCCAAAACGGTCCTTGCCCTGGCTGCCTGCTGCCCCCTTCGGCAGCGCCTGGTGTCCCTTGGGCTGATTCCGGTAAAATCAGAACCACATTTTTGGATAAAAAAGAAATAAACTCATATACTGGTACTACAAAAAAGGATTCTGCAAAGCAGGATTCTTTTTTGTGATATCGGAAATTCCTCCGGATTTCCGATATCACAAAAAGCCCTCCGGGCGGGATCGCACTGCGGCGGAGAGGAAATATGAGAAAGAATCATGAGAAAAAATACAGGGATGGAGGTTTATTTCTATGGGAAAAGATCAGGAGTTGGATGAGAAAAACGTAACGGAAAAGGAGAATGAGGAAATACAGGATTTCGGGCAGACCACCCTGGGGGAGGAAGCGGCCGGCCACCGTATCCACCTGCTGTCCATCATCGGGGAGATCGAGGGCCATGAATGTCTGGGCAGCAATACCAAGGCCACCAAATATGAGCATGTGCTGCCCAAGCTTGCAGCCATTGAGGATGATCCGTCCATTGACGGACTTTTGGTGATTATCAATACCGTTGGGGGCGATGTGGAGTCCGGGCTGGCCATTGCGGAGATGATCGCATCCTTGAGCAAGCCCACGGTATCCCTGGTGCTGGGTGGCAGCCATTCCATCGGGATTCCCCTGGCCGTATCCACCAATTATTCCTACATTGTCCCCACCGGAACCATGGTGATGCATCCGGTCCGCCTGACAGGCCTTGTGATCGGTGCGCCTCAGACCTATGATTATTTTCAGCAGATGCAGGACCGGATCGTGGGCTTTATCAGCGACCACTGCTTTGCCAGAAAGGAGCGCCTGGAGGAAATGATGCTGAACACCGGCATGCTGACCAAGGACCTGGGGACTATCCTGGTGGGACGGCAGGCTGTGGAGGAGGGAATTATCAACGAGGTGGGGGGAATCCGGGAGGCGATGGCACGTCTCCATCAGATGATTGAAGAAGAAAATGAAATCCAATAATGACAGGGACGGCCAAATATGTTATACTGATGAAATGCAGGATTCTATGGAGTTCTATGGTGCTCCATAGAGGCGCGTTATGGAAGCTAAAATCAAAGGAAAAGGACGTAGGAGGTCATTATGTCATTATTACAATCCATTGTTATGGGACTGATCCAGGGCCTGACAGAGTTTTTACCGGTCAGCAGTTCCGGACATCTTGCCATCTTCAAGAATATTTTTCAGGTAAATACGGAGACCGGGATTCTGTTTGATATATTGCTGCATCTGGGCACCTTGGTTGCTATTTTTGCAGTTTATTACCGGGATATTTTCAAATTAATTGCAGAGGGCTTCGGCATCCTTGGAGATGCCTGCTGCAACATAGGGATTTTTTTCAAGCATACCTTTGGAAAGAAGGAGACGCCCTACAAAAGAGTCATTAAGAACGGTTACCGGAAGTTTGTGATGCTGGTGATCGTCTCCACCATCCCTACGGGAATCATTGGCTTTGTGGCCCGGGATCTGGTGGAGGCGGCCTCCGAATTCCTGTTTATTCCCGGTATCTGCCTGATTATTACGGCAGTGCTCCTTTTGATTTCGGACCGTGTGCCGGATGGGGCAAAGACGCCGAAGAATGTCACCTATACCAATGCCTTTGGAGTGGGCATCTGCCAGGGCCTTGCCACGATGCCGGGGCTGTCACGTTCCGGGACGACCATTACAGCCTGCGTTATCAGCGGCTTTGACCGGAATTTTGCCGTAAAATATTCCTTCATTATGTCTATTCCCGCCATTCTGGGCGCAGCCGTGCTGGAGCTTGGGGATGTGGGGAGCGTTGAGATCCCGCCCACGGAGATCCTCTATTATGTGGTGGGCATGGTTGTGGCGGCAGTGGTAGGATTTATCTGCATGAAGACGCTGCTTGTGATTGTGCGGAAGAAGAAATTTACATATTTTGCAATTTATTGCCTGCTGATCGGAGCTGTATCCATCGGTGGATATTTTATTGTTTAGGAGGTTTGCAGCATGGCAGACAAAAAGCGCAGCGGAACATCGACGCGCAAAACGAAGGCTTCAGCAAAAACTCAATCCAGAACCCGGACAACTAAGAAAAAGCAGGGCAGCCACAATTCCTTCCGGGGGGAGGTTATCCTGCTGCTGCTGCTGGCTGTATGCATCCTGATGTTTATCAGCAACTTTGGCATTGGCGGGGCTGTGGGCGAAGGGGTCAGCCGGGCGCTGTTTGGAATCTTTGGGCTGCTGGCATATGTTTTTCCCGTCTGCCTGTTTGCAGGGGCAGCATTTTATGTATCCAACAAACAGAACCATGTGGCTGTAATCAAGCTGATTGCCGCTGCGCTCTTTGTCATATTTATGTGCGTTTTTCTGGAGCTTGTGATCACAGGCGACAGCGGGGAGGGCGCCAGGGCGGCCTACCAGTATTCCAGCCAGCACAAAAGCGGGGGCGGGTTCGTGGGCGGCCTGGTTGCACCCTGGCTCTGTAAGGCAGTCGGCGTGATCGGCGCCTATGTGATTGACATTATCCTTCTAATCATTACCATGGTGCTGATCACGGAGCGTTCCTTTCTGGGGGGCGTGAAGAAGAGCAGCAAAAAGGTCTATGACACGGCCCG